>NZ_JAKKFE010000065.1:0-232317 GCF_022230935.1 Micromonospora hortensis | reverse complement strand
GCGGGCACCCTGGACCGGTTCCCCACCGAGTTCGCCCGCGCCAACGGTGAACCGGCCCCGGCGCTGGGGCTCACCACGAGCTGGCGCAACCGCCCGGAGATCCTCCGGGTGGCGAACGCGCTCTCCACCCCGCTGCGGGCGGCGGGTGCCCGGGTGCCGGAGCTGCGCTCCGCGCTGACCGTCCGGGACCCGATCCCGCACCGCAGCCCGGGCGGCGCGGCCGGCGGCACCGTGCACTGCGCGATGCTGCCCACGTACGCCGACGAGGCCGACTGGATCGCCGACAGCGTGCTGGCCGCCTGGCGTGGGGCGGCCGGGATGCCGGGCGCGACCCCGGAACACATCCCGGTGGACCGCCGCCCGACGACCGCCGTGCTGGTCCGGGTGCGCAGCCAGATCCCGGCGATCGAGTCGGCGTTGCGCGAGCGGGGCCTACCGGTCGAGGTGGTCGGGCTGGGTGGCCTGCTGGACACCCCCGAGGTGCGCGACGTGGTCTGCACGCTGCGGGTCCTGGCCGACCCGACCGATGGCGCCGCGCTGCTGCGGTTGCTCACCGGTGCCCGTTGGCGGATCGGGCCACGTGACCTGGTGGCGTTGCACCGACGAGCGCGGGCCATCGCGAACGCCCGGCGACAGGTGGCCGCCGACGAGGCCTCGGAGATCAGCCCCGACCTGTTGGACGAGGCGACCCTGGTGGAGGCGTTGGCCGACCTCGGGCCGGCGCAGGCGTACTCGGCCGAGGGGTTCGCGCGGCTGCGCGCGTACGGCCGGGAACTGGCGCTGCTGCGCTACCGGCTGGACCAGGCGCTGCCGGACCTGATCGCGGACATCGAGCGGACCATCGGCCTGGACGTGGAGGTCGCGGTGCGGGCCGGCCGGGACGGCGCCGGCGACGCGGGCCTGGCCCGGGGGCATCTGGACGCGCTCGGCGACGTGGCGGCCCGGTTCAGCGGGGAGACGCCCGGCGCGACCCTGTCCGGCTTCCTGTCCTACCTGGCCGCCGCCGAGGACGAGGAGCGCGGTCTGGCGCCGGGCGAGGTCGAGGTGGTGGAGGGCGCGGTGCAGGTGGTCACCGCGCATGCCGCCAAGGGCCTGGAGTGGGACGTCGTCGCGGTGGCCGGGCTCAGTCGTGGTCTGTGGCCGGGGCCGGTGCGCAACTCCGACCACTGGCTGGGTGGGCTGGGCGTGCTGCCGTTCCCGCTGCGCGGCGACGCCGACGGGCTGCCCGAGTTGGCACTCGACGAGGCGGGGGACCAGCGGGCCGTGGCGCGGGCGGTGACCGACTTCACCGACGCGTGGCGGGCCCACGACGAGCGGGAGGAACGCCGGCTGACGTATGTGGCGGTCACCCGGCCGCGTCGGCTGCTGCTCTGCTCCGGTTACTGGTGGGGGGAGGGCACGAAGCGACCGCGAGGTCCGTCGGTCTTCCTGCGTGAGGTGTACGACGCCTGCCTCGACGGCGGGCCGGGGCACCTGATCGACGCGTGGGCGCCGGAGCCGACTCCCGACGCGACGAACCCCACTGCCGAGGTGGTGCTCCGCGCGGAGTGGCCGGCCGACCCGCTGGGCGGTCGACGGCCGGCGTTGGCCGAGGCGGCCGGGCTGGTGCGTCGCCTGATGGCCGACGGCCCGACGGCGGCGCTCCCCGGGCCGGTCGGGCCGGTGCTCCCCGGGCCGGTGCTCGCCGGGCCGGTCGGGCCGGTGTCGCCGGTCGGGCCGGTGTCGCCGGTCGGGTCGGAGGTCGGGCCGGTGTTTGCCGGGCCGGTGCCGTCGATCGAGGCCGAAACGGTCGAGCCGGAGGTGGATCCGGAGGTGGCGCGCTGGCAGCGCGAGGCGGACCTGCTGTTGGCGGAGCGCGCCGAGCTGACCCGGCTCTCCGGTGCGGTCGAGGTGGCGCTGCCCGGGGCGCTGAGCGTCACCCAACTGGTCGCGCTGCGGCGCGATCCGGCGGCGCTGGCCCGTACGCTGCGTCGCCCGGTGCCGGCCGAACCCAACCCGTACGCCCGTCGAGGCACCGCCTTCCACGCCTGGCTGGAGCAGCGCTTCGGCGCCGACCGCCTGTTGGACCTGGACGAGCTGCCCGGCGCGGCCGACGCCGATGCCGCACCCGACGAGGCGCTGATCGAGCTTCAGGAGCGGTTCCTGGCCAGCGAGTGGGCCGACCGGTCACCGGTGGAGGTGGAGGTGCCCTTCGCCACTGTGATCGCCGGAGTGGTGGTGCGGGGCCGGATGGACGCGGTCTTCGCCCGGCCGGGTGGCCGGTTCGACGTGGTCGACTGGAAGACCGGCGCGCAGCCCACCGGGCCGGCGGCCGACGTGGCCGCCGTGCAGCTGGCGGTGTACCGGCTGGCCTGGGCGGAGTTGGCCGGCGTGCCGGTCGATCGGGTGGGCGCGGCGTTCCACTACGTCCGCCATGGGGTGACCGTACGGCCCGCCGACCTGCTGGATGTGACGGGCCTCACCGCCATGATCGCCCAGTTGCCCGAGGATTCTGCCCAACATTGACCATGGCGGGGAAAACCGTGGTAGGTTGACCGGGTTGCAGTTTTGGTTACCAGAGACTCTGTGTGCGCCTGGCGGGATTGTGGCCCCAGGCGCTCTTTGTTGTGTCCGGAGTTCTCCGGGCGGGGCGACCAGAAGCGACAGGCGATTCGCGCATCCCCGCGCGGAGCGCTCCTCTTCGGGCACGCAACAAGTGCGCGTCCGACGTTCCGTCAAGGAGACGAAACACATGGCTATTGGCACCGTGAAGTGGTTCAACGCTGACAAGGGCTTCGGCTTCATCACCCCCGACGGCGGCGGCGCCGACGTTTTCGCCCACTTCTCGGCGATCCAGTCCTCCGGCTACCGGAGCCTGGACGAGAACCAGCGGGTCGAGTTCGAGGTGACCCAGGGCCAGAAGGGCCCGCAGGCGGAGAACATCCGCCCGCTCTGATCTTCGGATCGGTCAGCATTACCTGTCGCGCCCTCCGGGTGTGACGGTGACGGGACCGGCCCGCCCCGCTGCCACCTGCCTACGCAGGCGGCGGCCCGGCGGCGGGCCGGCCTGTACTCCCTTTCGGTTCGTGCTTGTGAGTCCTGGCTGCCTTGCGCCGCCGGTTGACAGCGCCGACTTCGGCGCCCTCCCTCGACACGTGCCGCGTCGAGGAAGGCTTTCGCATGACCACAGTTATTCCGTCGTTCGCTCATACCGGTCTGGCACCGGCGCTGCTCACCGCGCTGACCGCGCAGGGCATCACCGAGCCGTTCCCGATCCAGACGGCGACGCTGCCCGACTCGCTCGCCGGCCGGGACGTGCTGGGCCGCGGTCGTACCGGCTCCGGCAAGACTCTCGCCTTCGGGCTTCCGCTGCTGTCCCGTACCGCTGGCCGTAAGGCCCGGCCGGGTCGCCCGCTGGCCCTGGTGCTGGTGCCGACCCGCGAGCTGGCTCAGCAGGTCACCACCGCGCTGGCCCCGTACGCCCGCGCCGTCGGGCTGCGCTGCGCCACCGTCGTGGGCGGGCTGTCGTTGCAGCGGCAGGCGGACGCCCTGCGCGCCGGCACCGAGGTTGTCGTCGCCACCCCCGGTCGCCTGCACGACCTGATCAACCGTGGCGACGCCCGGCTCGACCAGGTCGAGATCACAGTGCTCGACGAGGCCGACCAGATGGCCGACATGGGCTTCCTGCCGCAGGTCACCAAGCTGCTGGAGCAGGTCGCGCCGCAGGGGCAGCGGATGCTCTTCTCCGCGACCCTGGACGGCGGCGTGGACCGGCTGGTCCGCCGTTTCCTGAGCAACCCGGTCACCCACTCGGTCGACCCGGGCACCGCGACGGTCACCGCTATGACCCACCACGTGCTGCACGTCGACGCTGCGGACAAGCCCGACGCGTTGACCCGGATCGCCGCCCGTGAGGGCCGCACCATCCTGTTCATGGGCACCAAGCACCGCGCCGACCGGCTGGCCCGCCAACTGCTCTCCAAGGGCGTACGCGCGGCAGCGCTGCACGGCGGCAAGTCCCAGCCGCAGCGCACCCGGATCCTGGAGCAGTTCCGCAACGGTCAGGTGACCGCCCTGGTCGCCACCGACGTGGCGGCCCGTGGCATCCACGTGGACGGCCTGGACATGGTGGTCAACGTGGACCCGCCGACCGAGGCGAAGGACTACCTGCACCGGGGCGGCCGTACCGCCCGGGCCGGCGAGTCCGGTTCCGTGGTCACCCTGGTCCTGCCGGAGCAGCGCCGGGACGTGTCCCGGCTGATGGCCACCGCCGGTATCCGGCCCGAGTCGGTCCAGGTCCGCGCGGGTGACGGATCGCTGGCCCGGGTGACCGGCGCCCGCGAGCCGTCCGGCGTGCCGGTGACCATCGTCGCTCCGCCGGCGCCCGTCTCTCGGGCCCGTACCTCCGGCGGCTCGGCCGCCGATGGTGGCGCCCGTCCGGCGCACCGCGCGTCGGGCCGGTCCCGTCGGCCGCGTCGTCCCCGTACCGTCTGATCGTCTGCACGTCGACCGACCCGTCCCGCTTCGGCGGGGCGGGTCGGTTTTGTCTGCGCGGTGTTCCGGGCCGGTCGGCTGTCCGTGCGGCCCGACCGGTCAGCCGACCGCGCCGTGCGGCCCGCTCTGCTGAGTCGGTAATCAGCC
Organism: Micromonospora hortensis; assembly: GCF_022230935.1. Taxonomy (NCBI): domain Bacteria; kingdom Bacillati; phylum Actinomycetota; class Actinomycetes; order Micromonosporales; family Micromonosporaceae; genus Micromonospora; species Micromonospora hortensis. The sequence goes on along the minus strand of NZ_JAKKFE010000065.1, from coordinate 227,697 downwards.
TTCGCTGGGTCGGCTGGCCGACTGCGCCCCGGCCGGACGTGGTCGAGGCTGACCGACGGGGGATGTCGGGCGGGGGGCCCGGCACGGGAGGGGTGACCATGGCGGGCGAAGCCGGCTCGGGCGCACTGCGTGAACTGATCCTGGTGGTCGCGGTCGCGCTCGCTGGGTTGTTGCTCGCCATGGTCGCGGCCTTCGCGCCCTGGCATGCCACCCCGGCGGGTAACGCTCCCGCCGGTCTGGTGGAGCTGCACAGTCCCGGCGACCCGGGCCTCGCCCCGGCGACCGCACACGTGGGCTGAGCAGCGACCGGCCTACCGGTGCCGGCGGAGGGGCAGGCCCGGTCAGGATCGGTGCGAGATGTGGTCGGGTCGGCGGGGCACCGGCCCGGCCACATCGCCTCACGCCCCCGCAGCCCCTCCCGACGCGCCGATCTTGCACTTTCGGATGTCGATATGATCGAAATGTCTCTTATGCGGGGACAGTAAGTGCAAGATCGCGGAGCTGGGGGTGTGACCGGGACTCACCTTGTGGTGGGGGCGTGGGTGAGCAGGTCGGTCAGGGTGGTGCTGTCGACCACGGTGGCGATCGCCCCGTGCACCGCCAGCCAGACGTCGGTGAGCCCGGCGGCCACCCCGTGGTAGCCGGCCCGCTCGGCCGGCAGGCCGCGCACCGTGGTGAGCGAGCCGCCGACCGCACGCAGCACGTCTCCGACGGTGATCTCGTCGGCTGGGCGGGTCAGCGCGTACCCGCCGTCGGCGCCACGATGGCTGTGCAGCAGACCGGCCCGACGCAGGTCGAGCAGGATGCCCTGCAGGAAGCTGAGCGGGATGTCCTGCACCTCGGCCAGGCTGGCCGCCTTCACCAACTCCCCGACCCGGTCGCCGTCGCCGCCACCACCGGCGGCAGCGACGGCGAGCATCGCCCGGAGCGCGTAGTCGCTGCGCGCGGAGACGAACACGTCACTGACCGGCCTGGTCCAGTACGCCCCAGCGGCGCCTGATCGCCTTGTCCGCAGCGCCGAACGCGGCGTCCACGACGAGGCCGACGACCAGGATGACGATCATCGTGGAGAGCAGCCAGGGTGAGTCGGACAACTCGCGGGAGTAGGTGAGCTGGGCGCCGAGCGAGGTCTGCGAGATGCCGACCACGAGCAGCTCACCCGCCATCAGGCTGCGCCAGGAGAACGCCCAGCCCTGCTTGAGGCCGGCGACGATCGCCGGAAGGGCGGCCGGTGCGATGACGTAACGGTAGAGGTTGAGCCCTCGGGCGCCCAGGTTGCGGCCCGCACGCAGCAGCAGCGGCGGCACGTAGTCCACTCCGGAGATCACCCCGTTGGCAATGGACGGTGCCGCGCCGAGCACCACCACGAAGAAGATCGCCTTCTCGCTCAGCTCGAAGAGCAGGATGGCCAGCGGGAACCAGGCGATCGACGGCATGGTCTGCAACGCGGTGATCATCGAGCCGATGGCGGCGCGCAGCACCGTGGACCGGGCTACCGCGAGGCCCAGCAGCAGGCCCACGGCTACCGAGAAGACGTACCCGACGGCGGCCCGGCGCAACGTGGTGGCTATGCCTTCCCAGAGCTGCGGGCCCTGGGCCTGGGTCAGCAACTCGCGGCCGACCTCCAGCGGCCCCGGCAACGAGTAAGGCGGCTTCCAACCCGTCCAGACCACGAACTGCCAGGCGGCGATGGTGATGGCCAGGGCGGCGAGCTTGGGCCAGGTGGCCGCCCAGATCCGGGTGCCCCGGGAGACCTCCTTGTCCCGACCGGCGATCTCCAGCGCGTCGAGGCCGGTGATCTCCGCGTCGGTACGCGCCGAACTGGTCAGGGTGTCACTGGCCATGGCGGCCCACCTCCGTACGGAGCCGCTCGGTGACCTCGGCGGCGATGGCGGCGACCTCGGGGGAGTCGATCCGGCGAGGGCGCGGGATGTTCACCTCGGTGGAGTAGATGATCCGGCCGGGTCGGCTGGAGAGCAGGATGATCCGGTCGGCCAGCCGGGCCGCCTCGCGGACGTTGTGCGTCACGAAGAGCACCGAGAGTTTGCGCTCGGACCAGATCCGTTCCAGCTCGTCGTGCAGGATGTCCCGGGTCATCGCGTCCAGCGCGCCGAACGGCTCGTCCATCAGCAGCACCGGAGTGTCCAGGGCCAGCGTGCGGGCGAGCGCGACCCGCTGCCGCATTCCGCCGGAGAGCTCGTGCGGGCGCTTGCGGCCGAAGTCGGCAAGGTGCACCGTCCGCAGCAGCTCGGCCACCCGCTCACGGCGTTGGGCCCGGGGGAGCCGACGCAGCTTGAGCGGCACCTCCACGTTGGCGTCGACGGTCAGCCACGGGAAGAGCGCCGGCTCCTGGAACATCAGGCCCGGGTTGGCGTCGCCGGCCAGGGTGATCTGCCCACCGCTGACCCGGTCCAGCCCGGCCACCAGGTTGAGCAGGGTGCTCTTGCCGCAGCCGGACGCGCCGACCAGGCAGACGAACTCGCCGGGCGCGACGTTCAGCGACACACCGTCCAGGGCCAGGACGGCGTTCGCCCCGCGCCCGTACACCTTGGTCACGCCGGAGAGCGCGACCGCTGTGGTCGCGCTCCGCGGCGTCGTCGTCGTCGACGTCATGGCTGGACGACCTCGGACTTGCCCTGCGCCTTGAGCGCGTTGTTGAGGTACTTCAGGTCGTACAGGCCCTTGAGGTCCACCGGCTCGGTCAGGTCCACGTCGACGGCGTGGTCGAGCCCTGCCTTCAGGGAGGACGAGATCGGGTCGTTCGTGAACTCCAACGTCGGCCACGCCTGCTTGATCAGCTTCAGGTCCAGCGGCTTTCCGGTGATCTTGCCGATGGCGTCGGAGATGGCCTGCTGCGCCTCCTCCGGTTTGGTGTTGACGAACTCGTTGGCGGCCACCTGACCGTCGACCAGCCTCTGCACCACGTCCGGGTGCGCCTTGAGGAACTTGGTGCTGACCAGCAGGTTGGTGATGACGAACTTCTTGTCCGGCCACAGGTCGCGCTCGTCGACGAGCACCTTGCCGCCGGCGTTGATCAGGCGGGAGACGAACGGCTCGGGCACCCAGGCACCGTCGATCGCGCCGCTGTTGAACGTCTCGATGGTCTGGGCGTTCTCCTGCGGCACGATCTTGACGTCGCCTCCACCTTCCTTGGTGGTGGTGAGGCCCTGCTGCTTGAGCCAGTAACGGATCGCCACGTCCTGGGTGTTGCCCAGTTGCGGGGTGGCGATCTTCTTGCCCTTCAGGTCCTGCGCCCCGGTGATGCCGGGCTTGACGACCAGTGCCACGCCGCCGGAGGCCGCGCCGGAGATGACCCGGACGGCTTCGCCCTTTGACTTGGAGAAGGCGTTCACCGTCGGGTTCGGACCGATGTAGGTGGCGTCCAGCGCGCCGGAGAAGACCGCCTCGATGGCGGCCGGACCGGCGTTGAAGGTCTTCGGGTCCAGCTTGACGTTGGTGCCGAGCTTCTCCGCGAAGATGCCCTTCTCCACGCCGACGACCGCCGGCGCGTGGGTGATGTTGGGGAAGTAGCCGAGGCGCAGCGTCACCGGGCCGGAGCTGCCGCCCGCGCCATCGCTGTCGTCGCCGCACGCGGCGGTGCTGCCCAGGGTCGCCGCGCCGAGGGCGGCGAGGGTGGCCAGGGTGACCAACCGGCGCAGGGGGAGCCGTCTCATCGTCCATCCAATCCGCAGTATTCCTACTTAGTTGGTAGGAAGAGTGGGCCAGGCCGCGGTCAGCGTCAAGGCTCATCCACATGGCGGGATGGCGCGTCTCAGTTATGTCGGTATTTCCTACCAGCTTGCTAGGGTAACCGGCATTCGGTCACCGGCAGAGAGGCGACTTCGCGATGACCTTCCACTGGTTCCTGCCCACCTCCGGCGACGGCGACCAGGTCGGTGCCGCCACAGTCACCGCTGGCGCCGCGAGGCACGACCGGGCCGCGACGGTGGCCTACCTGGCCGAGGTTGGCCGGGCCGCCGAGACGAACGGGTTCACCGCCGTTCTCACACCGGTGGGCGCCGGCTGCCCCGACCCGTGGATCGTCTGCGCGGCGGTCGCCCAGCACACCGAGCGGCTCGGCATGCTGGTCGCGGTCCGGGCCGGTTTCGCGCTGCCCACCCTGATCGCCCAGCAGGCCGAGGCGTTCCAGGCCGTCTCGGGTGGCCGGCTCTCGCTCAACATCGTGACCGGGGGCGACCCGGCCGAGCAGCGGGCGTACGGCGACTTCCTCGGGCACGACGACCGCTACGCGCGCACCGGCGAGTTCGTCGAGGTGCTTCGCCGTGCCTGGGCCGGCGGGCCGTTCGACTACGCCGGAAAGCACTACCGGGTCGACGGCGGCGGCCTGGCCACCCCGCTCGCCGCGCCGCCGCCGGTCTACTTCGGCGGCGCGTCCCCGGCTGCCGAGACGGTGTCCGCCCGGCAGGCCGACGTGTACCTGATGTGGGGTGAACCACCGACGTCCATCGCGGCCCGGGTCGCCCGGGTCCGGGCGCTCGCCGCCGAGCACTGCCGCACAGTGCGCACGGGCCTCCGCCTGCACGTCATCGCCCGTCCGACCAGCGCGCAGGCGTGGGCCGAGGCGGACCGGCTGCTGGCCGGGATGAGCCCGGAGCGGATCGCCGCCGCCCAGGCCCGGTTCCGCCGGATGGACTCGGTGGGTCAGGCCCGGATGGCCGCGCTGAACGCCGGCCGCAGCGACGGGCTCACCGTCGCACCGAACCTCTGGGCCGGCGTCGGCCTGGTCCGCGAGGGCGCCGGCACCGCGCTGGTCGGCAGCTACGCCGAGGTTGCGGCCCGCATCGACGAGTACGCCGCGCTCGGCGTCGACGAATTCATCCTCTCCGGCTGGCCGCACCGCGAGGAGGCCGAGCGGGTCGGCGCCGAGGTGCTGCCCCTGGTGACAGCCCCGGTCGCGGCGGCTCCGGGAAGGTCGCGGGTGGCGGAGGTGCCGACGCGCTAGGGTCGACTCCGTGGCGGCGCGGAGATCCAGAATTCCAGCGACGAAGTATCCGGTCGAGCGGTTCACCCTCGACAACGGCCTGCGGGTGGTGCTCACCCCCGATCGCAGTGCCCCGGTGATCGGGGTGGCGGTGGTCTACGACGTCGGCATCCGCTCGGAACCGGAGGGGCGTACCGGCTTCGCCCACCTCTTCGAGCACCTGATGTTCCAGGGCTCGGAGAACCTGGAGAAGCTGGCCCACTTCCGGCACGTGCAGGGCGCGGGTGGCACCTTCAACGGTTCCACCCACCTGGACTACACCGACTACTTCGAGACGCTGCCGAGCAACGCGCTGGAGCGCGCGCTGTTCCTGGAGGCGGACCGGATGCGTGGGCCCCGGCTGACCGAGGAGAACCTGCGCAACCAGGTCGACGTGGTCAAGGAGGAGATCCGGGTCAACGTCCTCAACAGGCCGTACGGCGGCTTCCCCTGGCTCACTCTGCCGCCGGTCATGTTCGACACCTTCCCGAACGCCCACGACGGCTACGGTTCCTTCGACGACCTGGAGTCGGCGACCGTCGCCGACGCCGCGGACTTCTTCCGCCGCTACTACGCCAGCGGCAACGCCGTGCTGGCCGTCAGCGGCGACATCGACGTGGCCGAGGCGACCGAACTGGTCACCCGGCACTTCGGCGACGTGCCGGCCCGACCGGCACCGCAGCGGCCGGACTTCACCGAGCCCGACCTGAGTGCCGAGCGGCGCACCTCGTACACCGATGCATTGGCGCCGCTGCCGGCGGTGGCCGGCGCCTGGCGCGTGCCCGACCCGGTCACCGACTTCGCCGGTTACCTGCCGTACGTGGTGCTGGCCGAGGTGCTCACCGACGGCGACGCGTCGCGGCTGGTCGAACGACTGGTGCAGCGGGACCGCACGGTGACCAGCCTCGGCGGATACATCGGTTTCATGGGCGACCCGTTCGACGTCCGCGACCCCACGGCGCTGCTGTTGCAGGCGCACCTGCCGCCCGGTGGCGACGTGGACAAGGTGCTGCGCACCATCGACGAGGAACTGGACCGGCTGGCCACCGACGGGCTGACCGACGGTGAACTGGCCCGCACCCAGGCCCGGATGGCGACCCACCTGCTACGGGACACCGACGCGGTGCTCGGTCGGGCGCTGCGGATGGCCGTGCTGGAGCAGCAACGCGGTGAACCGGGTCTGCTCAACGAACTGCCCCGGCTGGTCGGCGAGGTCACCGAGGAGCAGGTCCGGGCCGCCGCGGCCACAGTGCGCCCGGAGCGCCGGGCCGCCATCGAGGTCATCGCCGGAGGCGTTCGGTGAGCGCGAGGAGCGAGCCGGTTTTGCGAGCCCCACAGTCGCGAACGAAGGTGACACAGTGAGTATCGCTACTTCTCCTGCCGGTCCGCGTACGCTGCCGCCGCTCGGGCCGACCCGCAAGCTCAAGGTGCCCAAGCAGGCCGAGCGCACACTGCGCAACGGGCTCACAGTGATCGCCGTACGCCGGCCCGCCGTACCCCTCGTCGAACTGCGGCTCTGGGTGCCGTTCGGTCGGGTCCACCTGGCCCGCGGCGCGATGCTCTCGCAGACGATGCTCTCCGGCACCGAGTCGATGACCAGCGTGCAGATCGCCGCCGAGTTGCAGAAGGTGGGCGGCGGGCTGTCCGCGGGCGTCGACCCGGACCGGCTGATGCTCTCCGGCGCCGGGCTGGTCACCGGTCTGGACCGGATGCTGGAGCTGCTGGCCGAGGTGCTGACCGGTGCCAGCTACCCCAGCGACGAGGTGGCCACCGAACGGGACCGGCTGGTCGACCGGATCCAGGTGGCGCAGAGCCAGCCTTCGCACCTGGCCCGGGAGGCGCTGCTGAAGCGGATCTACGGCCGGCACCCGTACGCGACGCAGACGCCGGAGCCCGGCCAGATCCGTGCCGTCCGACCGGCGGCGCTGCGCACCCTGCACTCGGAGCGGGTCCACCCGACCGGCGCGCAGTTGGTGCTGGTCGGTGACGTGCAGCCGGAGAAGGCACTGGACGCGGCCGAGCGGGCGCTCGGCGGCTGGTCGGGTGCCGGGCGGGTGGCCGAGCTGCCGGCGACCCCGCCGCTGGAGCCGGGGCCACTGCTGCTGGTCGACCGGCCGGGCTCGGTGCAGTCCTCGCTGCGGATCGCGCTGCCAGCGGTGTCGCGCACCGAACCGGACCACGCCCCGCTGCAACTGGCCAACCTGATCTTCGGCGGCTACTTCTCCTCCCGGTGGGTGGAGAACATCCGCGAGGACAAGGGCTACACGTACGGCCCGCACTCGGTGATCGAGCACTCGGTCGCCGGGTCGGTGCTGGTCGCCGCCGCCGACGTGGCCACCGAGGTCACCGGCCCGGCGCTGCTGGAGACGACGTACGAGCTGGGTCGGTTGGCGTCGCTGCCGCCGAAGCCAGAGGAGTTGGAGCAGGCCCGGCAGTACGCCCTGGGCACCCTCCAGCTCGGCATGTCCACCCAGGCCGGGTTGGCGGCGTTGACCAGCGCGTACGCCGGCAACGGTCTGCGCCTGGACTTCCTCGCCGAGTACGCGGCGAGGTTGGCGAAGGCGAGCATCGACGACGTCGCGCAGGCGGCAGCCCGCTACCTTGCCCCGGCTCGGGCGGCGATAGTGGTGCTCGGCGACGCGGAGCGGATCACCCCCGGGCTGGCCGCGCTGACCACTGTTCACACCGAGCAGAAGGCGTGAGCGAGCGGAGCGCTGGCGTGAGCGAGCGAAGTGAGCGAACCATGGGGCTCAGCAGCGGAGCGGCGGCGTGAGCGGGGAGGCGGCGCCGCCGTTGGCGCGGTCCACGCTGGATCGGGCCGCGCACCGGCGGGGTGACTCGCAGTGGTTGACCGAGGCGTGGTTGCGCGCCCGGGTGCTGCTGCTCGATTCGACCGACGAGGGTCGGACTCTGGCCCGGACCGAGACGTCGCCTCCGACGTTGGTGTTGTTCGGGTCGGCTGACGTGCCCGCCGGGTCGGAGTCGATGGCGATGTTCCTGGGTGTCGAGCCGGACGGGGTGCCGGTCTTCGCTGTCGACGCGCCGCTGCCGGCAATCCCGGGGACCCGGGCGGTCCACCTCCGGGAGGTGGGTCACCTGCTCGCCGACCGCGAGGCCGGCATCTTCACCACCGCGTTGGCGCTGGTCAACTGGCACACCCGACACGGTTACTCGACGAGCACCGGCGCGCCGACCGCCATGGACGAGGCGGGTTGGTCCCGGGTGGACCGCAACGGTGGGCGGATCTGGCCGCGTACCGACCCGGCGATGATCGTGCTCGTCCACGACGGGGTGGACGGCCCGGACGGCCGCTGCCTGCTCGGCAACAACGCCGGCTGGCAGGGCACTCCGGGTGGTCGTCGCTACTCCTGCCTGGCCGGCTACGTGGAGCCGGGGGAGTCGGCGGAGGCCGCCGTGCTGCGCGAGGTCCGCGAGGAGGTGGGCATCGGGGTCGAGCGCATCGGGTACGTGGGCAGCCAGGCCTGGCCGTTCCCCGGCTCGCTGATGCTGGGCTTCCTGGCCACCGCGAACCCGACCGAGCCGGTGCGGGTCGACCCGTCCGAGATCGCGTACGCCAGGTGGTTCTCCCGCGGGGAGATCGGGGCGGCGTTGGCCGGGCAGACGGTGGACGTGGGTGACGGGGCCCGGCTGATTCTGCCGCCTCCGTCGTCGATAGCGCTGTTCCTCATCCACCGCTGGCTGGACGGATGGGTGGACGCCGACAGTTGAGCACGGTCCCGGCCCGTGGCCGCCGTTGCCGCGGCGGTCACGGGCCGGGAACACGGGCCGTCGTGGTCGGCGGGTGCGAGTAACGCGGCGGGGGAGCCGGTCCGACCACGACGGACGACCTGTGGAATCAGGTGCCGGTGCGGCCCGGTCTGTGTCGGAAGGCGGGCCGCGACTCGATCAGCGGGAGGACCTTGACCCGTTGCTTTCCGGCGCGGACCGCGCCGACGGTGGCAAGGGCGCGGGCCAGCAGCAGCGCGGCGTCCCGGTCCTCGGCGTGCACGATCTGCCGGCGCGGCTCGGGCGTGGTCGTCTCGTCGCGGAGTCGGTGGCCGTCCGCCCAGGCGGCGGCGATGTCCCCGTCAGCGACGGCGCGGATGTCGGTGCGAACGATCAGGAACCGCATGAGGGTCTCCGGATGAACCGCGACGGATGAGCCAGTGTGGAAGTTCCACGTACTCGAGGGTCATGTTACGCCCCGTGTTCGTCCCAGCAACTGAAACGCGCCTATCGGTTTCGAGCCTCGTCCGATCGGCGGATGGCTGCTCAGCAGGGTCGCCGGGTCGTACAGCGACGGGGCCGCCGGCAGTGCGCCGACGGCCCCGTACCAGTCACCGAATCAGTTCAGATCGAACTGGCCCTTCTTCGCCCCGGTGATGAAACCGAGCCATCCCGCGCGGTTGAACAGCAGGACCGGGCCGCCCCGGTCCTTGCTGTCGCGCAGGGCGACCGCCGACGGGCCGGTGGCCAGTGGGGCGACCTCCACGCAGTTGGAGGTCTGGCTGCGTGTGCTGGTACGCCACGGGGCGTCCGCCAACGAGTGGGCGGAGACGGACGGCGTGTTGCGGATTTCGTTCATGGCTCTGCTCCTGATGTGCAGCGATCCGATGGGACGAGTGGTGCCGCACGTCCCGACGGAGGGTCCCCCGTGGATCACCGGTCCGTCAGTCGCCCCGATTCCCTGCGGCGTTGGGTCGGCGCCGTTGCCGGCCCGAACGCCACTGTGGATGGGGGCGTCGCCTCGGTCAGCCGTCCCGTCGCCTCGATCAGCCAGGAGAGGGTGTCCGAGGCGTTAAGTGCCGCCGTGCATAGCCACTCGAACACCACTTTATAGCGATTTAGCGTGATTGACTCGGTCGACATGACGTCGGTGAAGCCACCTTCGATGGCCAATGTCTCCGGATCGAGGGGATCGGCGAACCGATAGACCGAGAAGGCGGTCGGCGGAAGGTACCAATTGCCGATCTGGGTGTCCCGGGGGAGCACGTGCAGGGCCACGTTGGGCAGCAGCGCCAACTCGCAGAGCTGGAGCAGTTGTTCGTGCAGCACCTCCGGCGGCCCGGCCCGGCGGCCGAGAGCCGCCTCCTCCAACACGGCGGTGTAGCGGGGAGCATGCGGCTCGCGGGTCAGCAGCGACTGGCGGGCCAGCCGCGCCTGCACCTCGGTCTCCGGCTCGTCGCCGGGCTCCGGCTCGCCCGCGCCCGCGTTCACCTGTCGGGCCGACATGATCCGGAGCTGGGCGTACCCGGGGGTCTGCAACAGGCCCGGCACCAGCACCGGGTTGTACTCGGAGATCTCCGCGCAGCCCGCCTCCAACTCGGCCCAACCGCGCTGTTGCTGCGTCATCACCGGGAAGTTCTTCAACCAGCCGCGCATGTCGCCGGCCTCGTTGGTGATGCCCAGCAGCTCGTCGTGCAGCGCCTGGTCGGCGCCGTAGAGGTCGAGCAGGTCGCCGACGTCCTGCGGGTCCGGTCGGCTGCGGCCGTTCTCCAAGCGGGACAGTTTGGACGCGGAGGCCCAACCGATACGCTCGATGACCTGATCGCCGGTGAGGCCCGCGGCCTCACGAAGGCGGCGCAGCTCGACGCCCAACCGGCGACGACGCAGGATCGGGCTGGGTGCGGCAGGAGGCACAGTGTCCTCTTTCCCGTCGACCGCCGCAGACGCGACGGTAACTGTATGAAATTCGCCCCCCACGGTCAGTATGGACGGCGCGACCGGTGTCGGAGGTTCCGGCGAGGGCGTGTCTTGCGAAAATCGCACCACGGGAATGCCGGATGACGACGGACCCGCGGTCGCGGCCCGTCGACCTCGCCCACCTGGGCAGCCATCCCGCCGGAGGGACCCATGCGCACGATCCTGCGCCGACCCGACTTCCGCCTGCTCTTCGGCGGCCTGCTGGCCAGCATGACCGCCGAGTCGATCCTGCTGCTCGCACTCGCCATCTGGGTCAAGGATCTGACCGGCTCGAACGGGTTGGCCGGTGCCACGATCTTCGCGGTCATCGCGCCGATGACGCTGGCGCCGCTGGTCGGCTGGGTTGTCGACCGCTACCCGCGCCGACCGTTCTTCGTGGCCGCGAACGTGCTGACCGCGGCCCTGCTCGCCCCGTTGTTCACAGTCCGGGACGCTGGCGACGTCTGGGTCGTCTATCTGGTGGCCGCCCTGTACGGACTCTCGTCGATCACGCTCGGCGCGGCGCTCAGTGGGCTCATCCGCGAGATGGTGCCGGTCGAGTTGCTGGCCGACGCGAACGGCGTGCTGCAGACCGTACGTCAGGGGATCCGGCTGGTCGGACCGCTGGTGGGCGCGGCGCTCTACGCGGCGCTCGGTGGGTGGGTGCTGGCCGGAATCGGCATGGTCGGATTTCTGACCGCGGCGGCGGTGGTCACCGCGCTGCCCACCCCGCAACGGCTGCCACCGCCAGTACGGCTACGGTGGCCGGCCGAACTGGGCGCCGGTCTGCGGCACCTGGCCGGTGAGCCGGCCCTGCGACGGGCCCTGCTCGGCTACGGGCTCGGGTCACTGGTGATGGGCTTCAGCGAGTCGCTCATCTTCGCCTACGTCGACCAGGGGCTGCACCGGGATGCCGCGTTCGTGGGGGTGCTGGTCACCGTGCAGGGCGTCGGTGGGTTGCTCGGTGGGCTCTGCTCACCGACGCTGGTCCGCCGGCTCGGCGAGGTCGGCACGCTGGCCGCCGGAGTCGCCTTCTTCTCTCCGGCCGCGCTCGCGCTCGCGTTCCCCGATCTGTGGCTCGGGTTCGCCGCGGTGCTGCTGGCCGGGGTCTCGCTCCCGCTGACGATGGTGGGTTTGCACACGCTGATCCAGCGCCGCACGCCGCCGTCGCTGGTCGGTCGGGTCGCCGCGGCCACCCAGGCGATGGTCAGCGGGCCGCAGGCGGTCTCCATCGGGGCGGGTGCCCTGCTGGTCGGGTTCGTGGACTACCGGCTGCTGTTCGCGCTGGTCGGGGTGGCCACCCTCGCCGCTGGCAGCTACCTGTGGCGGGGCCGGCACCTGAGCGCGCCGGGCGGGGCCCGCCCGCCGACGCCGCCCACCCGCCCGACGCTTCCGGCACCTCGCCGTCCGGCCGAGGACGCCGACCGACCCGGGCCTCCGGCACCCACCGACAGCGGCCACCCGTTCCCGAACACGACGAGCGGCCGCCCCGGGTGGGGCGGCCGCGCACCGAGAATGAACCGGAAGATCAGGCGTTGAGCGTCTCCAGGTGCTGCTTCACCTGGGTGATCGAGGGATTCGTCAGGGCACTGCCGTCGGCGAAGCGCAGCGTCGGCACCGTCTGGTTGCCGCCGTTGACGCTCATCACGAAGTCCGCGGCCTTCGGGTCCTGCTCGATGTCGACCACCTCGTACCCGATGCCCTCCCGGTCGAGCTGCGACTTCAGCCGGTGGCAGTAGCCGCACCAGGGGGTGGAATACATCGTCAGCATCCTCGGATCCTCCAACTCCTCCGGCCGCGGCTTGCGGATCAAGCCGAGCCTGTTCGCTGCAACGCTGGGAGGAGCTGAGATGATTCCTGGTTGTGGTGGTTCACTCAGCGTCGGAACAGGTGCTCGCCGGGCTGGACCCGGAGCAGCGCTCCGCCGTGACCGCACCCGCCGGCCCGGTCTGCATCCTGGCCGGCGCCGGCACCGGCAAGACCCGGGCGATCACCTCCCGAATCGCCCACCGGGCGCTCTCCGGGGAGATCTCCCCCCGGCACGTGCTCGCGGTCACCTTCACCGCCCGCGCCGCCGCCGAGATGCGACACCGCCTCACTCTGCTCGGGGCGAGCGGTGTCCAGGCCCGGACGTTTCACGCCGCCGCGCTGCGCCAGGTGCGGTACTTCGCGCCCCGGCTGCTGGCCGGCCGCGCCATGCCCGAACTGCTGGACAGCAAGGTACGACTGGTCACCCTCGCCGCCGCCCGGGTCGGCCTGCGTACCGACCGGGCCGCCGCCCGCGACCTGGCCGGCGAGATCGAGTGGGCGAAGTCGTCGCTGGTCGAGCCGACGGACTACGTGGTGGCCGCGGCCCGGGCACTGCGCGACACACCGCACGAGCCGACGAAGGTCGCCGACGTGTTCACCGCGTACGAGCAGCTCAAGCGCTCGAACGGCGTGATCGACTTCGAGGACATGCTGCGGGCCGCGGTGTGGGGCATCGAGGAGCACCCGGACGTCGGCGAGCAGATCCGCACCCAGTACCGGCACTTCGTGGTCGACGAGTACCAGGACGTCAACCCACTCCAGCAGCGGTTGCTGGACGCCTGGCTGGCCGGCCGCAACGACCTGACAGTGGTCGGCGACGCCAGCCAGACGATCTACTCGTTCACCGGGGCGACCTCGGCGTACCTGGTCGACTTCCCCCGCCGGCACCGCAACGCCACAGTGGTCCGGCTGGTCCGCGACTACCGCTCGACACCGCAGGTGGTCGGGCTGGCCAACGCGGTGATCTCCCAGGCCCGCGGCACCGAGGCGCGCCTGCGGCTGGAGTTGAGCGGGCAACGCCCACCCGGCCCCGAGCCGGACCTGCGGATCTTCACCGACGAGCCGGCCGAGGCGAACGCGGTGGCCGCGCGCTGCCGATCGCTGATCGACGCGGGCACGCCGGCGAAGGAGATCGCCGTGCTGTTCCGCGTCAACGCGCAGTCCGAGGCGTACGAGAAGGCGCTCACCGAGGCCGCGGTGCCGTACGTCGTGCAGGGCGCGGAGCGGTTCTTCGAACGGACCGAGGTGCGCCAGGCGATGGTCGCGCTGCGTGCGGCCACCCGATCGATCCCGGGGGAGACACCGCTGCCGGCCGCCGTCGTCGAGGCGCTCACCGCCGTCGGCTGGGCCCCGGACGCGCCCCCGGCCGGCGGCGCCGCCCGCGAGCGATGGGAGGCGCTGTCCGCGCTGGTCCAGCTCGCCGAGGAGTACGCGGCCACCCCCGAGGTCGTGCCGATCGGCGAGGCCGCCTCGGTGGAGCGCCCGGTCACCCTCACCGACTTCACCGAGGAGTTGGCGCGCCGGGCCGCCCAGCAGCACGTGCCGACGGTGGACGGCGTGACGCTGGCGTCCCTGCACTCGGCCAAGGGGTTGGAGTGGGACGCGGTCTTCCTGGTCGGCCTCGCCGAGGGCACCCTGCCCACCATCTACGCCAAGACCGTCGAACAGGTCGAGGAGGAGCGCCGGCTGCTCTACGTCGGGATCACCCGCGCCCGGGAGTGGCTGTGGCTGTCGTACGCCGCCGCGCGCTCGCCGGGCGGACGGGCCCGGCGGCCGTCGCGGTTCCTGCCGCAGCTGGACCGCTCCGGCGGCACCGAACGGGCGACCGGCGGCGCCGCTCCGGCCCGCAGTCCTGAACGACGGCGGACCCAGATCGTCTCCTGCCGGATCTGCGGCGCCACCCTGCTCGCCGGCCCGGACCGCAAGCTCGGCCGCTGCCCCACCTGCCCGTCCGACATAGACGATGAGCTGCACGAACGGCTGCGCGAGTGGCGGCAGCGGGTGGCCGGTGCGCAGAAGGTTCCGGCGTACGTGGTCTTCACCGACGCGACGCTTGTCGCGTTGGCCGAGCGACGTCCGGGCCGGTCGGAAGAGTTGATCGCCATCGCCGGTATCGGCCCGCGCAAACTGGGTCTCTACGGGGAGTCGGTGCTGGCCCTCGTGGCCGGTGCCGGGGTGGACGATGTCTGCCCGGAGAAAACTTTCGAAATCTCGTCGTAAATTCGTTTGCCCTCGCCCCGGCGCGAGGAATAGCCTCAGGACACACCACGCGAGCGGCGCCATTCCGGCTGCTCACGGGGTGCGGTCCAGTCGATTCGAGGAACGTGAGGGAGGTGGTTCCCGTGAAGATCTTCACCTATGAGCGTCTGGCGGCGATGCCGTCTGTCTGCGCTCCGCTGTCGGCTGTCCGGGTGGCCCTTGCGGCTGCACGACCGTCGGTTCCACAGGTGCACCAGGTTCAGGCCGAGCTGATCCTGACCGTCGCGCCCGCTGGAGTCGAGGGGACCAGTGGCTTCACGGGCAATGGCATCCAGGTCGCCAAGAAGCGCATGGATGTCCGCGGCGTTCCACCTCGAGGTAAACCGGTCTGACCATCAGACTCCGGCTCACCTCGAGGCCGCGGAACCCGCTTACCGGGATCCGCGGCCTCAGTTTTTTGCCCGCCGTAAGTACGTCGGAATGCGATCCACGAGATCGAAGTGAGAGAGAGGTGACCGGGAGATGAGTCTGGCGTTGGCCCCCCTCGACATGAGCGTCGAGATGGAGGCGAACCTGCCCTGCCGGAAGTTCGACCCCGACCTGTGGTTCTCCGACTCGCCCACCGAGCTCGAGCTGGCCAAGTCACTCTGCGGGGACTGCCCGCTGCGTGTCGAATGCCTGGCCGGAGCCGTTGAGCGAGCGGAGCCCTGGGGCGTCTGGGGCGGCGAGATCTTCGAGCGTGGCGCGGTTGTCCCGCGTAAGCGGCCCCGTGGCCGTCCGCGTAAGGAGGACGTCGCCCGTGACGCCGAGCTTCGGGTCGAGGCCGAGGCGCGCCTGGCGGCCAGTGGGCTGTCCGAGGTGCGTGGCGCGGTCCGGCTGGCAGCCTGACATGTTCCCGACCCGTTCCAACTACGCCGGTGGCACACCGGCAGTGAGTGAGAAAACGATGTTGAACGTTCCGAGTGGAGCCTTCGAGATGCAACTACTCCACGAAGCGTTGACCCGGGCTCGAATGCGCCGGCCTCAGGCCGGTCGTACCACCACGAGCACTGAGGCAACCCGATCCGCCCGTACCGTCGCCATGACCGGCCGCAACCAGGCGGCCCGCGACCTGGGCGTTCTCTGATACCACCTCACGCAGAAGGGCGGGTGCCGGTCGGCACCCGCCCTTCCCCATGTCCTCAGGCGCCCGGGTCTCGAGTGTTCAGGCGCCGGGGCCTCGATGGTCAGGCGACCGGGGCGAAGCCGGGAAGCCAGCGCTCCAGGATGCTCCGGTAGGGGGCTTTCGCCTCCAACTGACAGAGCACCCCGATCGACCCGAGCGTCACCCGGTGGATCAGCAGGTACGACGGTGGCAGGTTGAGCCGCTTGCTCAGCTGGTACGTGGGAGAGCGAGGGCTGGCCAGTCGACCCGCCTCGGCCCGTAGCCAGGCTCGGGTGAACCGGAAACCGTCCGCCGCGATGGGCTCCAACATGGGGCGGATGAAGTCGAGCACCCCCTCGGCGTCGATCTCCTCGGCCGAGCCGATGAACCCCTCCGACCGCAGCCCCGCCACCACCGCGTCCGCATCGCCGCGCAGGGCCGTCGCGGCGATACGACCGATCGGCTCCGGAGTGCCCTCCGGCATCCGGGCCACCGCACCGAAGTCGATCACCCCGAGCCGACCGTCGGGCAGCAGCCGGAAGTTTCCCGGGTGCGGGTCGGCGTGCAGCAGCCCGGCCCGCTGTGGCGCGGAGAGGTGCAGGGTGGCCATCAATCGGCCCGCCTCGTCCCGATCCTCCTCGGTGCCCTCGCGGATGATGTCGGCCAGCGGGGTGCCGGTCACCCATTCGGTGACCAGCACCCGGGGCGAGGCATTGATCACTTCCGGGATGTAGATCTCCGGGTCGTCGGCGTACGCGGCGGCGAAGGTGCGCTGCGACTCGGCCTCCAACTCGTAGTCCAACTCCTCGGTGATCCGTTCGCGCAGCTCGGCCAGGAGCGGCTTGACGTCCAGGCCGGGCTGGATGGCCCGGAACATTCCGCCGAGTCGGGAGAGCTGCTTGAGGTCGGCGAGCAGGGCGTCGCCGGCCCCCGGATACTGGATCTTGACCGCCACGTCGCGGCTGTTCGGTTCGCCCGACTCGTCGAAGCCCGGCTCGCGCCAGCGCGCCCGGTGTACCTGGCCGATGCTCGCGGCGGCGGCCGGGACGTCGTTGAACTCGACGAACAGGTCCCGCCAGTCGGGGCCGAGCTGCTCGGCCAGCACCTTGTGCACGCTGGCGGCCGGCAGCGGTGGCGCCGCCTCCTGCAACTTCGTCAGCGCCTGCCGGTAGGGCGCGGCGATCTCCTCCGGCAACGCGGCCTCGAAGACCGACAGCGCCTGACCGAACTTCATCGCCCCACCCTTGAGCTGGCCCAGCACGCTGAACAACTGCTCGGCGGTGCGCTGCTGAATCTCCGCGGAGATCACGTCGGAGGCCAGCCCGGTGACGCGCTTTCCCATTCCCAGAACGGTCCGGCCGGCGAAGCCGAGCGGCAGGGCGGCGAGCTTGGCGGTGCGGGACACGGCGCGGCGCGGGATGTCGGTCACCCGGTCATTGTTACCGACCGGAGGGCCCCGCTGCTGCTCTGCGGCCGGGCTGGTGCGGACACTCGGCCTCGTGAGCACCCACACGCCGGGTGTGGCGGCCAACCCCGACGACGAAAACGGCCGGCACCGGTGATCTCCATGGCACTGCCCAGCGTCTCCGGCTGGCCGCCGTCCAGCTGCGTCAGCGCCTCGGTCAGGGCGTACCCGCAGGCGACGAGCAGCGCGCCGGTCGTTGCGGCGGCCACCGGGTCGGCGGCGGCGAGTTGCGCGGCGAGCCTGGGCCAGTCCGGGTCGCGGTCCGCCCGGTGCAGCTCGACGCAGTGCAGGCAGGGGCCGGCGGGTGGACGGACCAACGGCCCGATCACCGGTACGCCTTCGCGCAGTGTGACCAGCAGGTGCGGCTGCCGGCGCTGGGCGAGACCGGCGGCGAGCAGCGCGGGAGGCCGATCCGTGCCGAGCTGGATCACCAGGTCGATCCGTACGGCGCGGCTCGGGCGGGTGCCGGTGCCCGGTGCGACGCGGTTGACCGCAGCCCGCACCGCCGGTGCGAGCGGCTGACCCAGTTCGGCGGCGGGGATGCCGGTGCCGATCAGGTCGACGGGGCGTACCGAGCCGGTGAGCTGGGGAATCACGTGCCCGACGCCGGACTGGGCCAACGCCACGGTCAGCGGCCCGCCGAGCGCCCCGGGGCCGGTGAGCAGGACGCGGGCCGCACGTCGCCTCCGCAGGACCTGCGCGGGGGTGCCGGGCAGTCGGGCGGCGGCCAGGGCCAGCGCGCCGGCCTCCGCCGCGAGCCGGGCGCGGACCGGACCGGCCAGGTCGCGGGGGAGCAGGCTGTGCGCGGGCACCAACAGGCCGGCGGCCCGCAGGGTGTCGAGCAGGGTACGCGCGTCGTCAGCGCTGACCTGGACGGATGCCGCCTGGGTCAGCACGGTCCGCTCGCTGCGGGTGCCGTCGAGCAGGTCGAGCAGGTGGGCGGCGCGGGGGTTGGCCAGCTCCAGTAGGGCGGCCGGCCCAGGGCCGACGCCGAGTTGGAGGGTGTGCCGGTCCCGCCAGAGCCGGTTGAGGCCGGGCAGCAGGGTGGGGCGGGGCAGTACGGTGCGGCTCATGGTCACGAATCGTGACCGCATCTTCGCTTTCAGTCGATCGTTGTCCACAGGCGGTCAGGCCGCTGTCCAGCGCTATCCACAGGATTTGACGGGTTTTCCACAGCCCCTCGCGCCTGTTGTCGGTCACCCGACAGGGCTGGCAGCGGTGGCACGCGCTCCCGGTCCGGCAACGGGGGTGGGGCGGCCACCCGGCCACCCCACCCCCGTCCACCCGTTCGGGTCAGACCTTGGCCTTGCCCAGGATGCGGTTCACTGTTGTGCCGCACACCGGACACTTGCCCTTGGCCATGTTCATTCCGGTCTTCGAGACCTCGACGTGCCCCTCGAAGTCCCGCTTCTCCTTGCACTTCACGCAGTAACCGTTGTAGGTCGTCTGGGCCTGGTCGGCCACGGTGCCCTCCTCGTCTCGTCCGCCGGTCAATGCCGTTCCGGCGGGGTGCCCGGCGGCGGGCCACACGGGGCGCCGGCGCTGGGTCTCACTCCGCGGCCACCTTCGTGACCGCTGGTCCGCGGACCCTACCCAGGTCTGGGCGGTTCCATGTCAGCTGTGCATCGACACTGTGAGCAAGTCGACGTCGAGAGTGTGCATGGCGAAATAGGTCGGATAAGTCAGTTTGGCGGGGACACGCCGACCAAACCCTGACAGCCACCCGTGCGAGTGCCCCCGCGGCGGCATCCGAGGCCGTGATCACCTACGGTGGAGACGTGCCGCGCGCCGGTGCCATCGGGGTTCACCAAGGGTGACGAGATGGCGCGATGACGCCGTGGTCAAGAAATTTTCGGGACGGCTGGCGACCAATCACCATTTTCCGGGCGCGTGTCGTGCGGTTGACTCTTGCGGACCCCTGGTCAGTGGGCATTAGCTTGCCTTCGTGACACGTAGTCGAGGCTGCGCGGGCCAGTGATGGCGGGGACGCGCAAGCCGGTCGTCGAGGTGCGGCGCAGTCAGCGTCGACGACGCACGGTGTCCGCGTACCGTGACGGTGAGCGAGTGGTTGTCCTCATCCCCGACCAGTTCTCCCGTGCCGAGGAGAGCGAGTGGGTCGACCGGATGCTCGCCCGGCTCGCCGCCCGGGAGGGGCGCCTCGCCCGGTCCGACGACGAGCTGCTGGCCCGGGCCAATCGGCTCATCGACCTCTACCTCCCCGGATACGCCACGAAGGCGGTGCCGGCCAGCGTCCGATGGGTCACCAACCAGAACGGCCGGTGGGGCTCCTGCACGCCGGCGGACCGCAGCATCCGCATCTCGCACCGCGTCCAGGAGATGCCCGACTGGGTGATCGACTACGTGTTGCTGCACGAGTTGGCGCACCTCATCGTGCCCAGCCACAACGCCCGGTTCTGGGCGTTGGTCGGCCGCTACCCCAAGGCGGAACGCGCCCGCGGCTACCTCGAAGGGGTCGCCGCAGCCTCCTCCTGCCCGCCGCTCCCCAGCTGAGATCCCCCCACCCCCGAGGCGCTGGCGCAGCCCGTCGAATCCCTTCGGACACCGCGCCGCGCTCTTCGGGCGCCGGGTCGAGACCCTGCGGCGCCGCGCCGAGCGCCGACCGCTGTCTGACGCGCGATCGGCCTAGATCCACTCGCCTTCCTGAAAAACGCGCTGTCCAGGCTGCCGGGACACCCCGACTTCAATGAGGCCGAGTCGATCATGTTGCGGAGCGAGCCGAGCCGAGCGGGCCGAGCGGGCCGACCGAGCCGGGTGGGGTGGGTGGGGTGGGTGGGGTGGGGCGCTAGGGTCGGGGCATGGCGCGACGGGTGGTGGTGGCGTTGCTCGGGCCGGTGCACTGGTCGCCGCCCGGTGTCGACCTGGCGCAGTGGCGAGCGGCGCTCGCGGAAGACGTCATCGACCTGTTCGCCACGCTCAACGAGGTGGAGGTCGCGGTCGCGGTGACCCCGGCCGACCGGGCCCTGGCCGATGCGCTGGTGTGGCCCGGCACGGCGGTGTACGAGGTGGCCGAGCCGACGCCGAACGCCGTGTTCGCCGCGCTCGAGGGGTACGACCAAGCGGCAGTGCTGGTCAGTGACGTGCCTGACCTGCCCGCCCTGACCGTCGGCAAGCTGCTCCGCCCACTCACCAGCCGGCCGGTCGCTGTGGCGCCGGTCGAGGGCGGTGGCCCGGGTCTGCTCGGGGTCGCGGTACGACTGCCCGCGCCGGACTGGCTGCCGACGCTGGAACTGGACACGGCGACGCCGGCTGAGGCGCGCGCCAACGCCCCGCGCCCGGGTGACGTGGCGGTCACCACCGGTTGGCGACGACTGCGCGGCCCGGCTGACCTGGCCACGCTGGACCCGGCATTCGAGGGTTGGGAAGCGACCCGCGCCCTGCTCTCCGGGTCGGGCCGACCCACCTGAACCGACGCACCTGACGAACGCGCCCGGGTGCCCGCCGTCGATCTGCGGGCACCCGGGGCGCAGGCCATCGATGCGCGGGCGTCAGGACTTGGCGTCGTCCTCGCCGTCGGTCTCATCGGACGGACCGGGCTGCCCCGACTGACCCGACGGACCGGGCTGCCCCGACTGGCCGGGGGCCTTCTCCTCCACGCCCCCGGGGGCGCTGAAATCGAAGCTGTCCAGCTCGCTGAGGTCCATGTCGTTCATCGCGAAGGCGACCGGGTCGGCGAAGTCGTCGTCCGACGGGAGCAGGTCCGGGTGGCCCCAGACGGCGTCGCGGCCCTCGATGCCACGGTGCTGGGTGAGCGCGGCCCAGAGCGCCGCGGCCTCGCGAAGTCGGCGGGGGCGCAGTTCCAGACCGACCAGCGCGGCGAAGGTCTGCTCGGCGGGACCACCGGCGGCCCGGCGACGGCGGAAGGCCTCGCCCAGCCGGACGACATTGGGCAGCCGGTCGCTGGCGGCGCTGTCGACGACGTGGCACACCCAGCCCTCGACCAGGGCGAGCGCGGTCTCCAGGCGGGCCAGTGAGGCCTTCTGCGCCGGAGTGTCCTCCGGGGTGAAGATGCCCTCCAGGGCGATGGCCTGCATCGACTCGGGGTCGGTCGGGTCGACCCGGCCCATCGCCTCCTCGATCGCCTCCCGGTTGACGCGGATGCCCGAGGCGTACATCTCGACAGCGCTGAGCACATGCCCACGCAGCCACGGGACGTGCTGGAACAGCCGCTGGTGGGCAGCCTCGCGTAGCGCCACGTAGAGGCGGACCTCGTCCTCGGGCAGCTCCAGGCCCTCGCCGTACGCCCGGATGTTGGCCGGGATCAGCGCGGCCGTGCCGGCCGGGCCGAGCGGCAGCCCGATGTCGCCGGCGGAGAGCACCTCCGCGGCGAGCGAGCCGAGGGCCTGGCCCAGCTGACCGCCGAACAGCGCGCCGCCGAGGGAGGCCACCATCGACTGCATCGGGCCGAGCTGGGCGCGCGCCTCGGGTGGCACCAGGTCGCCCATCGCACCGACCATCCGGCTGGCGACGGGATCGCACAGCTTGCGCCACACGTCCAGCGTCTTGAAGATCCACTCGTTGCGGTTCCAGGCAACGGGGTTCTGGATGCCGGAGGGCCACGCCGAGGCGGGCTCCAACCACAGGTCGGCGAGGCGCAGCGCCTCCTCGACCGCGTTGCGCTCGTACATCGACACCGCCGGGTCACCGGCGGCCGCGAGCTGGCTGGCTGCTACCTGCCGGGCCAGGTCCCAGTTGACCGGCCCGCTGCCCGGCGCGGAGAGCAGGTGCTGCAACTGCGACATGAACTGCTGCATCTGCGCGGGATCGTTGGGGTCTGGTGGTTGCCCACCCGGGAGCGCGAAACCGAACGGAATATCAGGCACGACATCTACGGTACGCGGACCGCGCCCCAGGTAGCCGCCGCTGGCGTTGCGCTGAGGGCGAAGTCGCGCGCCGCATCCGGCGGGTGGCCCGCAACCGATCGGTACGCTCTGCGGCATGAGACGTCGTGGCCTGACGGTCCTGCTCGGTGCCCTGTTCACCGCCCTGCTGAGCATCGGGGTGCTCAGGGTGCCGATTCCGTACGTGGTGCTGGGCCCGGGGCCGACTGTCAACACCCTCGGTACGACCGACGGTAAGGAGGTCATCCAGGTCTCCGGTCGGGAGACCTCGACCTCGGCCGGCCAGTTGCGGCTGACCACGGTGGGGGTGCAGCCCACCGTGCGGTTGCGGGGGGCGATCGCTGGCTGGTTCTCCGACGACGAGGCGGTGGTGCCACGTGAGCTGGTCTACCCGCCGGGGGAGTCGACGGAGCAGGTCGAGCAGCGCAACGCCGAGGACTTCAAGGCGTCGCAGACCAGCGCGGAGACCGCCGCGCTGCGGGAGTTGGGCTTTGCGGTGCAGGTGGTGATCAAGACGGTGGCCGGGGACGGCCCGGCGGCCGGGGCGCTGAAGGCCGGCGATGTGATCACCTCGGTGGACGGCCAGCCGGTGCCGGTGGCCGCGAAGGTCACCGAGCTGGTCCGGGCCAAGCCGGCGGGCACGGCGTTGACCATCGGCTACACCCGTGGCGGCGTGCCGGCCACCGCGACGGTTACCAGTCAGGAGCAGGACGGCCGACCGCGGATCGGTGTCGAGATCGATCAGCAGCAGCCCCACCCGTTCACGCTCGGCATCGACCTGGGGGACATCGGTGGGCCGAGCGCCGGTCTGATGTTCGCCCTGGGGATCGTGGACAAGTTGACCCCGGCCGACCTCACCGGCGGCCAGATCATCGCCGGTACCGGCACCATCGACGACGAGGGCGCCGTCGGCCCGATCGGCGGGATCGCCCAGAAGCTGGTCGGCGCCAAGCGCGCCGGGGCGAAGGTCTTCCTGGTGCCGGCGGACAACTGCGCCGAGGCGGTCCGCAATCCGCAGCCCGATCTGCCGCTGTTGCGGGTGGGCTCGTTGGACGAGGCGATGACCGCTCTGGAGACGTTGCGGGCGGGTGGTCAGCCGACGCGTTGCTGACCGGTGTGACCGTGCCCCGCCACGCTCAGGAACACCCCGTACTCTGGGTGCCTGGTCGGAGCCGATCATATCGAGCGTGCGGAGCCAACAGTGGTCATGCGTAGCAGCAGCCCCCTCCCGAGGATGAGCCGGCGCGGGCGCGTCACCATCGCGGTCCTGGTCGGGGTGTTCGTGCTCTTCACCCTGCTCGGCTGGGGTGTCCAGGCGTGGACCGACTGGCTCTGGTTCGACGAGGTTCGCTACACCGAGGTCTTCACCGGCGTCCTGCTCACCCGGCTGGTGCTCTTCCTCGCCATCGGCCTCGGCATGGCGCTGATCGTCGGCGGCAACCTCTGGCTGGCCTACCGGTTGCGCCCGCGACTGCGTCCGCACTCGGTGGAGCAGGCGACGCTGGAGCGCTACCGCATGGTGCTCAGCCCGCGTCTCGGCACCTGGATCTCGCTGACCGCCGCTGTGGTCGGGCTCTTCGCCGGTCTCTCCGCGCAGAACCGGTGGAACCAGTGGCTGCTGTTCCGCAACGGCGGTGACTTCGGCATCAAGGACCCGGAGTTCGGTGTCGACATCGGCTTCTACGTCTTCCAACTGCCGTTCTGGCGTTACCTGCTCGGGGTCGCCTTCACCGCTGTGGTGCTGGCCGTGATCGGCGCGCTGGCGGTGCACTACCTCTTCGGCGGGGTCCGCCTGCAGGGCGTCGGCGACCGGATGAGCAACGCGGCCCGCGCGCACCTGAGCACGCTGGTCGCGGTCTTCGTGCTGTTGAAGGCGATCGCGTACGTGTTGGACCGGCGGGCCATGCTGCTGGAGTACAACGAGGGCGCCAAGTTGTACGGCGCCGGCTACGCCGACGTCAACGCGTTGCTGCCGGCGAAGGAGATCCTCGCCTACATCTCGATCGTGGTCGCCATCGCGATCCTCGTGTTCTCCAACGCCTGGATGCGGAACCTGGTCTGGCCGGGGATCTCGCTGGCGCTGCTCGGCGTGTCCGCGGTGGCCATCGGCGGCATCTACCCCTGGGCGGTGCAGACCTTCGAGGTCAAGCCGAGCGCCAAGGACAAGGAAGCGCCGTACATCCAGCGCAGCATCGACGCGACGCGGGCGGCGTTCGGGTTGGGGGCCACCGAGACGACCCCGTACGCGGCGAACAATCTCACCCCACCGGGGAACCTGGCGACCGACACCTCGGTGGTGTCGAACGTGCGGCTGCTCGACCCGCAACTGGTCAGCGAGACGTACACCCAGCTCCAGCAGGTGCGTGGCTTCTACGACTTCGGTCCGAAGCTGGACATCGACAGGTACGGGGTGAACGGCAAGGTCTCCGACTACGTGGTGGGCGTCCGGGAGATCAACTACGGCGAGCTGACCGACCAGCAGAACACCTGGATCAACAGGCACACCGTCTACACCCACGGGTACGGGCTGGTGGCCGCCCCGGCCAACCAGGTGGTCTGCGGCGGGCAGCCGTTCTTCGTCTCCGGCTTCCTCGGCGAGAAGACCCAGGAGGCGTGCTCCTCGCAGACCGAGCAGATCCCGGCCAAGCAGCCGCGCATCTACTACGGCGAGCGGATGGCGGCCGACGACTACGCCATCGTCGGGCAGTCCGACCCGAACAAGAAGGCCGAGTTCGACAGGCCGGTCGGTGAGGGTGGCGGCGAGTCCTACACCTACACCGGTGAGGGCGGCGTGGAGATCGGCTCCTTCACCCGGCGACTGCTGTACTCCATCAAGGAGCAGGAGTCGAACTTCCTGCTCTCCGAGGCGGTCAACAAGGACTCCAAGCTGCTCTACGTGCGCAACCCGCGCGACCGGGTGGAGAAGGTGGCGCCGTTCCTCACCCTGGACGGCGACCCGTACCCGGCGGTGGTCGACGGTCGGGTGCAGTGGATCGTGGACGGCTACACCACGGCGGCCTCCTACCCGTACGCGGAGAGGGTCAACCTGCAGACCGAGACCACCGACGAGTTGACCAACCGGGGCACCTTCCAGCTCGCCCGGGAAGACGTCAACTACATGCGCAACTCGGTGAAGGCCACCGTCGACGCGTACGACGGCACTGTGAAGCTCTACGAGTACGACGACACCGACCCGGTGCTCAAGGCGTGGAACAAGGCGTTCGGCGGTGACCTGGTGCTGCCGAAGGCGGAGATCCCGGTCGAGCTGACCGAGCACCTGCGCTACCCGGCGGACATGTTCAAGGTGCAGCGCAACCTGCTCACCAAGTTCCACGTGACCAACCCGGGTGACTTCTACTCCGCACAGGACTTCTGGCAGGTGCCCAACGTGCCGGACGCCCCGGACAGCGGCCAGAAGCAGCCTCCGTACTACCTGTTCACCCAGTTCCCCGGGCAGGAGAGCCCTCGGTTCCAGCTCACCTCGGCGGTCACCCCGAACGGCCGGCAGAACCTCGCCGCGCTGATCTCCGGGTCGTACGTCGAGGGGAAGCCCCGGCTGGAGGTGCTGGAGTTGCCGGACCAGACCCGGATCTCCGGCCCGGTGCAGGTGCACCAGCAGATGACGAACAACGCGAACATCCGTCAGCAGCTCAACCTGCTCTCCAGCAACCAGGCGCAGGTGCAGTACGGCAACCTGCTGTCGTTGCCCTTCGCCGACGGCATGCTCTACGTCGAGCCGGTCTACGTGAAGAGCAACCAGCAGGACGCGTACCCGCTGTTGCAGAAGGTGCTGCTCTCGTACGGTGACGGCGGCTCGTTCGTGGCGCTCGCCGACAACATCAACGACGGCATCAAGCAGTTGGTCGAGCAGGGTAAGAAGGCCGGGCAGGGCACGTCGCCGCCACCGACGACCGGGGGCAACCCGACGACGCCGACGCCGACGCCAACGCCTTCGGGTACGGCGACGCCAGCGCCGACGGCGACCCCGAGCCCGGGCACCCCACCGCCGACCGGTGACCTGGCTGCCGCCGCGGACCGGGTGCAGACCGCGATCACCGAGGTCCGGGCCGCGCAGGCGTCCGGCGACTTCGAGCGGTACGGGCGGGCGCTGAAGGCCCTCGACGAGGCGCTCACCGCGTTCCAGCAGGCGCAGCAGGCCGCTGGTGCGCCGGGTGCCAGTCCGAGTGCCGGAGGCTGATCCGCCACCGCACGCAGTTCCTTCCCGAGCCCCCGTCGTTCGGACCGCATCAGGTCCGAACGGCGGGGGCTCGACCGTTGTCCTGATCTGTGCGTATCTGTCACGTCACCGACAGCACCCTCCACCTCCGCAACCTGCGACGCCGGTCCGCCGTCCTCAATGCAACGGGGTGGGGACGAGGGGGAACAGTCGTGCGGGACGCGCAGAGCTTCGATGACTTCTACCGCAGCACCGCCCGGCGGACGCTGCGGTACGGCTATGCGGTCGCTGGCGACCACAGTGAGGCGCAGGACCTCGTGCAGGAGGCGTACACCCGGGCCTGGCGGCAGTGGGGGCGACTGTCGTCGCATCCGGCGCCGGAGGCGTGGCTGCGGCTCGTGGTGGCCCGGCTGGCCACCGACCGCTGGCGCCGCCTGCACCGTTGGCGGGTGGTGCTGAGCCGCACCGGACCGCCTGCGGTCG
The DNA here is from genome assembly GCF_022230935.1 of Micromonospora hortensis. Taxonomy (NCBI): domain Bacteria; kingdom Bacillati; phylum Actinomycetota; class Actinomycetes; order Micromonosporales; family Micromonosporaceae; genus Micromonospora; species Micromonospora hortensis. Next base: position 200,898 of record NZ_JAKKFE010000065.1, on the reverse strand, counting down.
CACCCCCGCCCAGCGAGGACGGGGTGCTCCTGGTCGGAGCGCTCCGGCAGTTGCCCGCCACGCACCGCCAGGCGCTGGCCCTGCACTACCTCTTCGACATGTCCGTCGAGGAGATCGCCCGGGAGACCGACGTCCCGGTCGGCACCGTGAAGTCCTGGCTGTCCCGAGGCCGGTCCCGGCTGGCCGCGCTGCTGCCCGACCTCAGCACCGTGGAGTTGGAGGCGAACGATGTCAGTTGAACTCTCTGACCTGTACCGGTCGCTCAGCACCGTCGCGGACGGGCACGAGCTGACCCACCCCGAGTCACTTCGACGGTTCGCCGACCGGAGGGCCCGAGCCCGAGTAGCCGGTTCGACGCTCGCGGTGGCGCTGCTCGTGGGCGGGGTCGCCGTCGGTGGCCGACTGGCGTACCCGGCGGACGGCTCCGCACCGCTGCCGCCGCCCGCCGACACCCCTGGCCCGCTGCCGACCGGGGCGACTGCGACCTCCCGGCCGTCACCCACGCCGACCCCGGCGTCGACACCCTCGTTCCCGCCACCGTCGCGGACCACCCCGAGCGGTACGCCGTCCCAGCCGGCCACCGGACCGGCGGCACCTCGGCCGCCCACCTCGATCCCGGACCGCGCCTTCTTCGTGCTGGCGGCCCCGAACCGGACCGGACTGGAATCCTCGGGGAGGGTCCGGCCCTGCCGACCATGTGCGGGACGCGCCTGCCCAGCGACGCGGCAATGGTCCAACGCCGTGGTCGCTACCTGGCCTACAAGTTGCCGGGGACGCCGACGGGGCACGTTCCGGACGGCAGCTACCGGCACACCATCACCATCTACCGGGCCGGCTGGGCCGACGACGCGTTGCGGGAGCTGCGGCAGGCCGTGCGCGGTTGCCCCGACCAGAAGCTGTCCGACGACAACAGGACGTGGCGGCAGCGGCTGCTGGCCTCGGGGGCGTACGGGGACGGGTCGGTGCTGTTCGAGATGCGGGCTCCGATGCCGGACGGGATGGGCGAGCCGGGTGCGGAGGAGGTTCGGCTGGTCCGGGCGGTCCGGGTCGGCGACGTCGTGACGGTGCTCTGGGAGCAGGGTTGGGAGCACACGGCGGCCGTTCGGTCCCAGGTCGATGCTGACAGTCGACGGGCGGTCGCGGCGATCGAGAACTGGCTCGACTGACAACGGCCCAGGTCAGGGGTGTCGGCGAGTGCGGTATCGGCGTCGCTTTGCGGTGTCCCGGGTCGGTGCGCTACGGTTATCGAGCCGACGCGGGGTGGAGCAGCTCGGTAGCTCGCTGGGCTCATAACCCAGAGGTCGCAGGTTCAAATCCTGTCCCCGCTACGAGAGAAAGCCCGTCCCGGGAAACCGGGGCGGGCTTTCGGCATTGTCCGGCACGTCGGGCATCGTCGGGTACGGGCCCCCGCAGCGGTTGGTGACCCCGGTGATCATTGCCCGGAACGGGTGAGTTAGTCTTAACCAGTCGACGCGGGGTGGAGCAGCTCGGTAGCTCGCTGGGCTCATAACCCAGAGGTCGCAGGTTCAAATCCTGTCCCCGCTACCACTGAAAGTGATGTGAGTCCGGCCCCCACAGTGTGGGGGCCGGACTTGTTTGGTGTCGCTGTCAGAACTGAGGGCCCGCGGGGGCCGGCACCTCTTCGGCACCGGCCCCCGGCGGGTCCTACCGCAGGCCGAAGGCCCGGGTGACGGTCTGGGTGACGCCGCCGCCGTTGCGCTGCTTGGCGGTGACCCGGATCGACACGAAGTCGGTCCGGTGCGGCGCGTTCAGCGACGCCTGCCAGGTGCCCTTCTTCTCCCGCAGGGCCTGCCGCTGCCAGGTCGCCCCGTCGTCGTAGGAGATCTCCAGCTGAAGTGACGACACGGCGTCCCGAGCCGCGGTGCTGCCCACCACCACGGGCGTGATCGAGAAGTCGGTTCGGCGCTTCGTCCGACCCGCGACGTCCACGTCCGTTCCGTAGTCCAGTTGGACCAGCGGGATGGCCTGCACCTCGGTGCTGCCGCCGGAGACGAAGCTCCACTCGGTGTGCGTGGCGGTCGAGTACGGGCTGAACTCGGGCTTGCCAGTGGTCTCGACGACCAGTCGGTACGGCAGCTTCTCCGGCGACAGGTCACCAGCGCCGACCTCCGGCCAGCCGTCGAACCGGGTCAGCTGCTTGTCGCCCTGATAGAACGTGGCGATCTGCGACATGCTGGCCCCGCCGCTGTGCGCCGCGCCCGCGTCGCCGAACCCCTGGATGTAGGCGCTCATGGCGGTCTCACCACGGAACGGGATCTCGGTGCTGAGCAGCCGAGGCCGGGTGATGGGCCCGAACCAGCGGTCCTTCTGGACGCTGCCCGGCCGGTACGCGACGGCCTCCGTGTTGGACCGCGCCCAGTCGGCGACGTCGGCGTACTGCATCCACTTGATGCCGCCACCCGCGGAGACCCAGTCGGTACGCGGCCCCGGCGCGACCGGCTCGAACGGGAACGGCCGTGCCGCCGCGTACTCGTACGGCGGGAAGTCCATCCGCGTCTCGCTGGACTGCTTTCCGGGGGGCGGGGAGAAGGTGAGATCGATCCGGGCGAGGCTGCGCGGGTCGGTGGTGGCGGACGGGTCCTTCGGCACCCCGCCATCGTGGTAGTCCACCAGGTCGTACAGGTACGTCGCCCTGGGGTGGGCGACCACCACCAGTCGTACCGGCCCGCGGCCCGCGGCGGTGATCTTCTGGATCAACGCCTCGCCCTCGTCGGTGGTCACCGAGGTCACCGGGATCGGTCCGGGCGTCACGGCGTCGGGGTTGCCGTACCAATCGCTCTTGCGACCCGCGCGGTCGTTGACCACGACGAGCATCGCCGCACCGGCGGTGTGTGCCGCCGCTGCCTGGTCAGTGGGGGTCACCGAGTCGCTGCCGCGGACGACCACCGCCTTGCCACGGGCGGAGACGCCGGCGTAGTCGGCGGTGCCGCCGACGCCCGCGAAGACGGCGTCCAGGCGCGAGGTGCCGTCGGGCAGCGGCGGGGAACCGGGCTGCGCGAGCGGGTCGCTGAGGTGCCGGCCGTGGTAGCTGATCGCCAGTGGCGTCTGCGCGGCGCGGATCCGGGTGGTGAAGACGAAGCTGCCCTTGCGCACCTTGTCCCCGGTCGGAAGGGCCCACAGGCTGTCGTAGGCGGCGCCCGGCCAGAACGTCTCGCGCAGGGCGCTCCAGTCGGTGGGCGTCGGCTCGCTCGAGGTGAAGGAGCGGTAGACGTCGACTCTGCTGTTGACGACGGCGGTCGGCTGGGGCGTCGCCACCTTCACCTGGCGGGCCCGTGCGGCGTCGAGGTCCACGACCCGGTTGGTCGTCAGGTCGACCTCGGGAGCGGTCAGCATCGCGAGCCCGAGGGAGCGGGGCCCGTGCAGACCCTCCACGTCCGCCGCCGTGACGACTGTGTAGGAGCCGGGCGCCAGGCGGGCGGTGAGCTTTCCGTCCGGCACCCACAGGAAGGCGGAGCCGGTCTCGGCGTTGACGACCTCGACCTCGCCGCTCATGGGCCGGCCGGCGCGGTCCTTCAGGTGGATGGTGAGGTCGTGCTTCTTGGACTCGACGGCGACCCCGACGGCCGTGTGCACCTCGCCGGCGGCGAAGCGGGCCGTGACCTGGGCGGAGTACCTGCCGGCGGGAAGGCCGGCCGGGGCCACCACGACGTCGACAGTCGCGCTGGCCCGAGCGGGCACCGTGACGCTGTCGGCGGTTGCCGTGAACGTCTGCGCGGGGGCGGTGCCGTGGTCGACGGAGAGCTCCAACGCGATCGGGCTGTCAGTGGTGTTGGTGTAGGTGATCGTCCGCTTGACGGGCTGGGGCGTGGTGCCCCAGCCGACGAGTCCGGCGTCCACCGACCCGGACGCGATGACCTGGTCCTGGTGGTAGGCGGCGGCGACGTTCAACCGACCGCTGCCGGCCTGGTAGGCGTCGTAGTCGGGCGTGCGGACGCTGGTGCTCATCAGGGCGTCCTTGATCTGCCGCGCGCTCCAGGTCGGGTGCTTCTGCACCAGCAGGGCGGCCGCCCCGGCGACGTGCGGCGCCGCCATCGAGGTGCCACTGTCGGCGTAGTAGTAGCCCTCGCCCCAGGAGATGTGCTGCGAGCGCGCCGCCAGCACGTCCACCCCGGGAGCGGTCATGTCGGGCTTGAGGGCCTCGTCGTTCATCCGGGGTCCGACGCTGGAGAAGCCCGCCAGGTGGTCGGAGGTGTCCACCGCGCCGATGGTCAGCGCGGCGTCAGCGGTGCCCGGCGCACCGAGGGTGTACGGGTCTGGTCCGCTGTTGCCGGCGGCCACGACGAAGAGCGCACCCGTCTCGGCGGTCAGCTGGTTGACGGCCTGGCTCAGCGGGTCGTCCTGGGTGTGCCAGGCGCTCACGCCGAGGCTCATGTTGATCACTTTGGCGTGCTCGGCCCGTGCCGCCCACTCCATGCCCGCGATGATCCCGGAGATGGACCCGCTGCCGTACTCGTCGAGGACCTTGCCGATCACCAGGTCGGCGTCGGGGGCCACGCCCCGTTCCTTGCCGCCGGAGGCGGCGCCCGTCCCGGCGACGGTGGAGGCGGTGTGGGTGCCGTGCCCGTTCCGGTCGATCACGTCCTGGCCGGGGATGAAGCTCCGGGAGGCCACCACCTGGTCGGCGAGATCCGGGTGGGTGGTGTCCACCCCGCTGTCCAGGACGGCGACCCGGACACCGCTGCCGGTGCCACCAGCGGCCCACGCCGCGGGCGCGCCGATCTGGGCGGTGGTGTCGGCCAGGGTGGCCTTCGCCTTGCCGTCGAGCCACACCTTGTCGACGCCGGCCGCGAAGGAGGGTGCCGGGGTGACAGCGCTGCGGCCGGTCGGCGACTGTCCACTGGTGAGCGCCGACCAGAAGTCCGCAGCCTGCGATCGGCGGGCGCGGATCGCCTCACCACTGACGGAGGGAAGCTCCAGCGTGGTCCGCGCGCCCGGCAGCGTGGTGCCGGTCCTGAGCTTCGCCGCACCCGTCGTGCGGGTGACGATCAGGGGGAGTTCGGCGGTCCGCGCGTCGTCGTAGCCCTGGGCGATGAGCTGGGTGACGTCGAACAATTGCTTGTCGAGTCGACCGGTGGCGAGGTACGGCATCGCCTCGTCCGGGTACACGTAGGTGTCCCGGCCCTCAGTGGAGACGCGTACGGAGCCGGTGGCGCCCGGGGCGCGCTTGACGTCCACCGAATCGGTTGCGCCGTGGACGCCCGGGGTCACCGTCACCCGGTCGCCGGTGATCAGCGTGACAGTGACGGGTGTGCGGTCCGCGTTGCCGTTCGGAGCGGGTCTCGTCGGCGGCGGCTGGGGTGGCGGGGCGCCGTGCGCCGCCGTGGGGGTGAGGAGAGCGGCGACGAGGGTGACGCCGACCGCTGCCGCCGCAGATCTTCGGGTGCGAGAGATCCGCGCACTGTCTACAGAGTTGAGCATGAGGCGAATCCGATCACCTCGAGAGATTCATGTAAAGATCATCATCTTTGCCGGGATGTTGCGAGCGCGTTGCGCACCGCCCGGAGAGCTTTCGGACCATCCGGTCCCGTGATTCGGCGTGGACCGACGTGCCGAGGTTGCGCGCTTCGGCGAGGATGGGCACATGTCTTCATTCGGAAAGTGGTGGGGCCGCCTGAGCGCGGTCTTCGGTGCGGTCGTACTGGCGGTCTTCGTGCCCGTCGCGGCTTGGGCGTCCACGGGCACCGGCGAACTCGTGGTGGAGGCCGCCCGGCGGCGAGGCCGCAGCGGCTTCGGGGTGCTCCCGCTGCTCTGCTGCCTGGTGGTGGTCGCGATCGTCGTGTTCCTGGTGTTGCGTCTGATGCGCAACCGCCGGGGTGGCCCGCCGCGCTGACCGGACCCGAGGCGTCGGCGGGTCACCAGCGGCCGGCTCCGGGGCCGGCCGCCGGTGCTCACACAGCCAGGGCCGCGATCGCCTGGGACAGGAAGCGCGCGGTGGCCTCGCGGGTGCCGTCGCGCTTGACGCGGATGCGCTCGGCGGCGGTGACCAGCAGGGTGCGCACCTTGGCGTGCCCCCTGGGCGGCGGCGCCGGCGCCGGCCCGAGCAGGTCGGCGATGCTGGCGCCGAACTCGGCGGCACGTCGCTGGGCCGGGTCGGTGATGCTGCCCTCGGCGTAGCGGCGCACCGCCGCACTGGCGTTCAGCCCGCGCTCGTGGCCCAGAACCGCGCCAACCTCACCATTGGTGGTCAGAAAGTTGATCACGTCGGCGACCGTGTCCGGGTGGCGGGTGCCCCGGAACGCCGCCCAGTACATCGACGCTCGTGCCCACTGAGCCCCCGTCGGGCCGGGAACGCCGACGATGCCCAACTCGGAATCGGTGAGCCGTTGCAGCTCCGGTAGCTGGTGCGACCAGGCGAAGGACGCCGCCGTCACCCCGCTCACCACGAGTTGCCGGGCCGGCTCGCCGCTGTCGGCCTGCTCGACCAGGGCGGCGCTCGGCGTGGCTCGGCCCCGGCGGGCCCGCTGCCACAACTCGAACCACGCGATCAGCTCGTCCGCGCCGAAGCCGAGTTGGTTGCCCCGGTAGAACTCGCCGCCCTGCGACCGCAGCCAGAGCCAGAGCGCCCGGTAGTCGCCCGACCCGTCCATCGTGCCGGCCACCCGGCGGTTGCTGGCCTCGGTGACCTGCGTGGCCCAGGAGATGTAGTCGGCCCAGGTCATCCCGCCGCGGGGCTCTGGCATCTCCAGTTCCCGCAGCAGGTCCCGGTTGAACACCACAACGGCGTGGGTCTGCCCGGCGGCCACCGCCATCGTCCGCCCCTCCACGGTGCCGTAGCGGATCAGACCCTCCGGCAGGCCCCGAAGATCCAGGTGGTGGTCGGTGAGGTCGAGGATGACCTGACGTTGGGTGTACTCGGTCAGCATGGCGTCGTCGATCTGGATCAGGTCCGGTACGTTCCCGCCGCCCGCCTGGGTGGCCAGCCGGTCGTAGTAGCCGTCGGCGCCCTGCCAGGTGACCCGGAAGGTGACCCGGGGGTTGCGATCCGAGTAGAGCCGCAGCGCCTTCTCGGTGAGCTCGGCCCGCTTGGTGCCACCCCACCAGAAGACCGACAGTTCGACGGGCCCGTCCTGGGTCGAGGTGGCGGCGCCGTCGCTGCACCCCGCCAGCCCGCCGGACGCGAGCAGAGGTGCGCCGAGCAGCGCGCCGAGCAGTCGGCGTCGGCCCGGGTCGACGCCGAGGCGGTCCAGCGGGGGTCGAACAACGGGCACGGGGCTCTCCTGGACCTACGGGGGTGGCGGTCGGACCATTCACGCAGGCAGCACACGAAGGTGTCAACGTCCGTCCGGTCACCCTCGGCTGGGTGGTCGAATCAGGGGCTTCCCATATCGCGTGGTGTACTAGGGCGCGTGGAACTTCTGCACTCGGGCAAGGTCCGGGACGTCTACGCCGACGGCGACGACCTGATCCTGGTGGCCTCGGATCGCATCTCGATCTATGACGTGGCGCTGCCGACGCCGATCCCGGACAAGGGCCGTCTGCTCACCGCGCTCTCGCTCTGGTGGTTCGAGCAGCTCGCCGACCTCGTGCCGAACCACGTCATCTCGGCCACCGACGTGCCCGCCGAGTTCGCCGGGCGGGCCATCCGCTGCCAGCGGCTGGACATGGTCCCGGTCGAGTGTGTCGCCCGCGGTTACCTGACCGGCGGCGGCCTGCGGGAGTACGAGCAGACCGGCGCGGTCTCCGGTGTGCCACTGCCGCGAGGGCTCGGCGAGGCGTCGATCCTGCCCGAGCCGATCTTCACGCCGTCGAGCAAGGCCCCGGCGGGCGAGCACGACGAGCCGATCACGTACGACGACGTGGTGGACAAGGTGGGTCAGGCCACCGCCGAGCGGCTCCGGCAGATCACCATCGACATCTACCGGCGCGGCGCCGAGCTGGCCGCCGACCGGGGCATCCTGGTCGCCGACACCAAGATCGAGCTGGGTTGGGCGCCGGACGGCACCCTGGTCCTCGCCGACGAGTTGCTCACCTCCGACTCGTCGCGGTTCTGGCCGGCCGAGTCGTACCAGCCGGGCCGGGTGCAGTTCTCCTACGACAAGCAGTACGTGCGGGACTGGGCCACCGGCAGCGGCTGGAACAAGCAGGCCCCCGCCCCGGACATGCCGGCCGAGGTGGTCGAGGCGACCCGGGCTCGCTACATCGACGTCTACGAGAAGCTCACCGGCAACCGCTGGGAGTGATCGCCGCGGCGGCGCTCACTCCACCCAGTCGAGGGTGCGCCGCACTGCCTTGCGCCACTGTCGCAGCTCCGTCTCGCGCAGGTCCGGGGCCATGGCCGGCTCCCACTGCGCGTCGGAGCGCCACTGCGCCCGCAGGGTGGCCAGGTCCGGCCAGAAGCCGACCGCCAGACCGGCCGCGTACGCGGCGCCCAGGCAGGTGGTCTCGGTGATCCGGGAACGGACCACCGGCACGTCGAGCACATCGGCGAGGAACTGCATGAGCAGGCCGTTCGCTGTCATCCCGCCGTCCACCCGGAGACGGCGCAACGCCACATCCGAGTCGGCGTTCATCGCGTCGACCACCTCGCGGGTCTGCCACGCCGACGCCTCCAGCACCGCCCGCGCCAGGTGCCCCTTGGTGATGTAACCGGTCAGGCCGGCGATCACCCCGCGGGCGTCGCTGCGCCAGTGCGGGGCGAACAGCCCCGAGAACGCCGGCACCACGTAGCAGCCGCCGTTGTCGTCCACGGTGCGGGCCAACTCCTCCACCTCGGCGGCCGTGGAGATCAACCCGAGGTTGTCGCGCAGCCACTGCACCAGCGAACCGGTGACCGCGATGGCGCCTTCGAGGGCGTACGCCGGTGGTTGGTCCTTGATCCGGTAGGCGACCGTGGTGAGCAGGCCGTGTGTCGACGGGACCGGGCTGGCGCCGGTGTTGAGCAGCAGGAAACTGCCGGTGCCGTAGGTGCACTTCGCCTCACCCGGCTGAAAGCAGGTCTGCCCGAACAGGGCGGCCTGCTGGTCGCCGAGCGCACTGGCCACCGGCACCCCGTCGAGCACCCCGCCGGCAGTGCCGTACACCTCGGCGGAGCAGCGGATCTCCGGCAGCATCGCCGCCGGAACACCCATCGTGTCCAGCAGCTCCGGGGCCCAGTCCAGGGTCGTGAGGTCCATCAGCATCGTCCGGCTGGCGTTCGTCACATCGGTGACGTGCTCGCCGGTCAGCTTCCAGATCAGCCAGCTGTCCATGGTGCCGAAGAGCACCTCACCGCGTTCGGCGCGCTCGCGCAGGCCGTCGACCTCGTCGAGCAGCCAGCGCAGCTTCGGCCCGGCGAAGTAGGTGGCCAGCGGCAGGCCCGTGCGGGCCCGGAACCGCTCCTCGCCGTACGCCGACGCAAGCTCGCGCAGTAGCGGCCCGGTCCGGGTGTCCTGCCAGACGATGGCGTTGGCCACCGGGCGGCCGGTGGCGCGGTCCCAGACGACTGTGGTCTCCCGCTGGTTGGTGATGCCGACGGCGGCCAGCCCGGCCGCGTCGGTGCCGGCGTCCCGTAGCGCCTCGGCGACCACCTGCTCGACGTTGTCCCAGATCTCCTCGGCGTCGTGCTCCACCCACCCCGGTCGGGGGAAGATCTGCCGGTGCTCGCGCTGAGCCACGGCGACGATGTCCCCGGCCCGGTCGAAGACGATGCACCGCGAGGAGGTGGTGCCCTGGTCGATGGCGGCGACGTACTGGGGGGTCACCGCAGCACCGTACCCGGACGGCGGCGCGGCGCGACAGGCGTCACGGCGGGTTCCGGCCCGCCGCCGTCGGTGGCCGTCGGCTTCCCCTACGATGTGCGAACGTGCGCGACATCGCAGTTTTCAGTGGAACCGCCCATCCCGACCTGGCTGCCGAGATCTGCGCCCACCTGGGGGTGCCGCTGCACCCGGTGCGGGTCTCCCGGTTTGCGAACGACTGTCTGGAAGTCCAGTTGCAGGCCAACTGCCGGGAGCGGGACGTCTTCCTGATCCAGCCGTTGGTGCCGCCGGTGCAGGAGCACCTGGTCGAGCTGCTGCTGATGATCGACGCCGCCCGGGGCGCCTCCGCCGGTCGGATCACCGTGGTGCTCCCGCACTACGCGTACGCCAGATCGGACAAGAAGGACGCGCCACGGATCTCGATCGGCGCGCGACTCGTCGCCGACCTGCTCACCTCGGCCGGGGCGGACCGGGTGCTCGCGATGACCCTGCACTCGCCGCAGGTGCACGGCTTCTTCAGCGTCCCGGTGGATCACCTGCACGCGCTGCGGGAGCTGGCCACCCACTTCCGGCGCTACGACCTCAGCAACACCGTGGTGGTGTCGCCCGACCTGGGCAACGCCAAGGAGGCCGCGGCCTTCGCCCGGCTGCTCGGCACGCCGGTCGCGGCCGGGGCGAAGCAGCGGTTCAGCGACGACCTGGTCAAGATCAGCGCGGTGATCGGCGACGTGACCGACCGGGACGTCATCGTGCTGGACGACGAGATCGCCAAGGGCAGCACAGTGGTCGAGTTGATGGAGCATCTGCGCGGCCTGAAGGTCCGGTCGATCCGGCTCGCCTGCACGCACGGCCTCTTCTCGGGCGACGCGTTGCAGCGGCTCAGCGACCAGGACGGCGTCCTGGAGATCGTCTGCACCAACACGGTGCCCATCCCGGCCGACAAGCGGGTCCCCAAGTTGCAGGTCCTGTCGGTGGCCCCCGCCCTGGCCGAGGCGACGCGCCGAATCCACAACGGGGAATCCGTCTCAGCCCTCTTCGCCTGATCCACCCCCGCGCCCTTACCGCGCGATCTTGCACTTTGTGTCGTCGGGATGAGTGGTCTCGGGCGATTCGTCGGGACAGTAAGTGCAAGATCGCGCGCTGAGGGGGAGGGGTGTTCGGGGTTAGCGCGGGGTGGGGTTCTGGGTGGTGACGCCGGTGGTGATGCGGACGGTGGTGCCGGCGGTGCCGGTGACGACCTCCATCGCGTCGGTCAGCTCGCGGGCCAGCCAGAGACCCCAGCCGCCGGCGGTGTCCGGGGCGGGTCGGCTGCGGTCGCCCAGACGTTGCGGGCTGATCCCGTGCCCGTGATCGGCGACCTCGCAGACCAGCACACCCGACTCGTGCCAGAGCCGCAGCCAGCCGCGCCCGCCGCCGTGGCGCACCGCGTTGGTGATCAATTCGTTGATCGCGAGCACGAAATCGTCCAGCCGTTGGCCGCTGAGACCCGAGGCATGCGCGCAGGAGGTGACCGAGTGTCGAATCTCGGTCACCTGGGCCTGGTCAAAGGCTTCGGCGATCAGGAGGGCAGGTTCGATGGGCACAACCGTACGCGGTGCGTGCGGATCTGCGTTCGTCATGGGCCCGTCCCGGCGGCGCATCTCGGAGTATTTCGCGGCTTTTCCACCGTACGTCAGGGTTTCCCGAACCGCACTCGCTGCCCGCCGTGCGCCGGCCCGGTTGTGGCATCCTGACCGCCATGCCGTCGCCGCCGGGTGGGTTCGAGGTGCCGCTGTGGCGTGCGCTGACCGTGTTCAGGCTGGCCTCCCTGGCGTACGTCTGCGCGCTCGCGGTGCGCGACGCCGACCGGTACGCCCACCCGTACGCCGTCGGCGCCCTGATCCTGCTGATGATCGCCTGGACCGGCGCGACAGCGATCGGGTACGCCCGACCGGCCTGGCGGCGCTGGCCGCTGCTGTTGGCCGACCTCGGAGTGGTGATGGCCATCGTGCTGGCCACCCCGTGGGTGGTCGGCCGGACGGCGCTCACCCACGGCGTACCCACCCTGGGGGTGGCCTGGATGGCCGGCCCGGTGCTGGCCTGGGCCGTCTCCGGCGGCCGGCGGCGGGGCACTGTCGCCGCGCTGCTGGTGGCCGGCGCGGACCTGGCCACCCGGGAGCGGATCGGCCAGTCCTCGTTCACCGGGGTCATCCTGATGCTGCTCGCCGGAGTGGTGGTCGGGCACGTGGCCCGGCTCGCGGCGAGCGCCGAGGAGCGGTTGCAGCGCGCTGTGGAGTTGGAGGCCGCCACCCGGGAGCGGGAGCGGCTGGCCCGGGACATTCACGACTCGGTGCTCCAGGTGCTGGCGCTGGTCCAGCGGCGCGGCGCCGACCTGCCCGGGGAGGCCGGTGAGCTGGCCCGGCTGGCTGGCGAGCAGGAGGTTGCCCTGCGGGCGCTGATCGCCGGCGCCGGCCCGACCGCCGCGAGCCTTCCGGACGGCGGCGAGGCGGTGGACCTGCGGACCCTGCTCGGCCGGTACGCCTCGGCGGCGGTGGCGCTCTCCGCCCCGGCCACCCCGGTGCCGCTGCCCCGGCGGGTGGCCGGAGAGTTGGCCGCCGCGACCGGCGCGGCGCTGGACAACGTGGGGCGGCACGCCGGCGGACGGGCCTGGGTGCTGATCGAGGACGAGGGGGCGACGGTGACCGTGTCGATCCGCGACGAGGGGCCGGGCATCCCGGACGGTCGACTGGACGAGGCGGCCGCCCAGGGCCGGCTCGGCGTGACCCAGTCGATCCGGGGTCGGGTGGCCGACGTGGGCGGCACGGTTCGGATCGTGTCCGCCCCCGAGGCAGGCACCGAGATCGAGCTGAGCGTGCCGAGGTGACAGCGGCGAACCCGATCCGAGTGATGGTGGTGGACGACCATCCGATGTGGCGGGAGGGTGTGGCCCGCGACCTGACCGAGGCCGGTTTCCTGGTGGTGGCGACCAGCGGCGAGGGACGACAGGCCATCCGGGTGGCCGCCGCCGCCCGGCCCGACGTCGTCGTCCTCGACCTGCAACTACCCGACATCTCCGGCGTCGAGGTGATCCTGGGCTTGCGCGCGGCGCTGCCCGCCGTACGGGTGCTGATGCTCAGCGCCAGCGGCGAACAGCAGAGCGTGCTGGATGCGGTGAAGGCCGGGGCCACCGGTTACCTGGTGAAGTCGACAGCGCCCGCCGAGTTCCTGGAGGCGGTGCACCGCACCGCTGCCGGCGACGCGGTCTTCACCCCCGGCCTGGCCGGCCTGGTGCTCGGCGAGTACCGCCGGCTGGCCGCCGGCCCGGGGCGGGGGACCGGCCCGGCCGGCGCTGCCGAACCCGCGACCCCCCAGCTCACCGAACGGGAGACGGAGGTGCTGCGGCTGGTGGCGAAGGGGATGTCGTACAAGCAGATCGCCCAGCGGCTCGGCCTGTCGCACCGCACGGTGCAGAACCACGTGCAGAACACCCTGGGCAAGCTGCAACTGCACAACCGGGTCGAGCTGACCCGGTACGCCATCGAACGCGGCCTGGACGACTGAGCGGACGTCAGACCGAGCGCGGCGGCTCCGTCTCGTGGATGGCCAACTCCTCGGCTGTCGCTCCGCCCCCGGCCGATCCGGCGTCGTACGCCACCGAGTCGGTCTCCTGGTCGGTGTGCGATCCCTCGTCCGGTTCCACCAGTCGGCCCACAGTGGCGTCGGCTACCGTGCCGAGCTGACCGTGGTCGTAGAGGGAGACCGGTGAGTTCGGATCCGAGGTCGGCCCGGGATCCATCACGTCGGCGTCCAACTGAGCCTCCGCCGCGGCTTCCAGGTTGTCCGCCTCGAAGGCGATCTTCGGGTCGATGGTGCCGGCCAGCGGGTCGTCCGCCGGGCGCTCGTAGACCTCGCGGTCGAGCTTGTAGTCCAACGACTCACCGTCGAGCTGCTCCTCGGCGGTCGTTCCGAACCGGTCCACCGCCACCGGCGTCCGATCGCCGGGCAGTTGGGCCGGGTCCGGACCGTCCGCCTCGCGCCCGGTGAGGACGTCGTCGTTGGCGGTCGAGTCGTCATCGGCGGTGTCGGGCAGCCCTTGCGCCTCGGTGTCGGACAGGGGGGTCGGGTACTCGTTGTCGCGCATGTCTGATCACTACCCGCTGCCCTGCCGCCATAACCGGGCGGGCTCCGGCGGTACGTCGCCGAACCGTGCGCCGATGGCGAAAGCCCCGTCAGGCGGCCTCGTCGTCGGGGTGCAGCACACACCAGACGACCTTGCCGTCCGGTACGGCGCTGCTGCCCCAGCGACGGGTCACCGTGTCGATCAGCAGCAGGCCCCGGCCGCCGGCACGGTTCGGCGGGGAGATCCCGGCGAAGGTCGGCTGACGCGGGGAGTGGTCGCGAACCGCCAGGTGAAGGGTGGCCTCCTGAGGCGCCAGCCGAACGGTCATCGGGGTCCGGGCGTGTGCCACCACGTTGTTGACCATCTCGGTGATCGCGATGCACGCCGGGTCGGTGAGCGTCGGCATGCCCCAGCGCTCGCAACCGGTGGCGACCAGCTCGCGCGCCTGCCTGGCCGCTCCCACCGCCGGAGCCAGGTCGGCGGTGAGCACCGCCGCCAGTGGTGTCGCCGCCACAGCGGCCAGCGCCCCGTCGAGCGTCGGCCAGGCCGGCACCCCGGCGAGCGCGGCGTCCGGGTGGGCGGGCCCGTCGACCGCCGGGTCACACAGCAGCAGGTCCGCGGCGGGCCAGTCGGCGACCTCCCGGCGTACGTCGGCGAAGACGCCGCGCCCGGCCGGGTCGACGACCCGCAGGCCGGTCACGTCGGCCACCACCGGGCCGGGCCGGGCCAGCAGACGGGCGAGCAGCGCGCCGCGTACCGCCTCGGCGCCGGCGGCATCGAGCACACCGGTCAGCCGGACCACCGCTGACGACTCGTCGATTTCCACGAGACAGCTCGACATGATCGTCCCATTGTGCGCGCCGGTGACGGTCAGCGCATTCGGGCGCTCGACATCGGCCATCAGCGGTCCGACCGGGAGCGGCGGTTGATGGCCGCCAGGGTGCCGACAGCGGTGCCGGCGGCGGCCAGACCGAACGCGGCGGTCATCCGCACCAACTGTCGCCGCCGACCGTGCCAGTCACCGTCCTGACGCGCCCGAGCATCGGGGTGGAACACGTTGCCGCTGCTGTCCACCCGGGCGCCCGGGCCGAACTGGGTGCGGTGGGCGTACCAGCCGAGGGTGCGCTCGACCAGCGCGGGCGCCAGCCGCCACTGCAGGCCGATCAGCCGGGCCGCGCCGCCGGCGTACGCCTCGCGGCGGGGTCGGCGCAGCAGCCGGACGATGGTCTCGGCGACCACCTCCGGCGGGTAGATCGGAGGAGGCGGCTTCAGCTCCCGACCACTGTGATTGCCGGTGTGCCGGAAGAACGGGGTGTCGATAGTGGCCGGCAGCACCGTGCAGACGGAGATGTGACCGCGACCGGTGACCCGCAGCTCCTGTCGGACGGTGTCGGCCAGCCCGCGGATGCCGTGCTTGGAGGCGTTGTACGCCGACTGGTACGGCATGGCCACCTCGGCCAGCACCGAGGCGTTGTTGATCAGCACACCACCACCGGCGGCGCCCAGGTAGGGCAGGGCAGCCTTGATGCCGTGCACCGCCCCGAGCAGGTTGACCTCCAGCACCCGGCGGAACTCGGCGACCGGGATCTCGTCGAACAGCCCCACGGCGCTCACCGCGGCGTTGTTCACCCAGGCGTCGATGCGGCCGAACTCGGCCGCCGCCTGCTCGGCCAGCCGCCGCACCGACTCCAACTCGGTGACGTCGGTCGGTACGACGAGCGCCCGGCCGCCCAACTCCCGGCAGCGCTGCGCGACCTGTATCAGTGCCGGCTCGCTGCGGGCGGCCAGCACGACGGCGGAGCCCCGGCGGGCCAACGCGTACGCGGTCGCCGTGCCGATCCCGCTGGACGCGCCGGTGATCACCACGGTCGAATCGTCGAGACTGCGGGTCAGCGGCATTCCTGATCGGTACCCCGGGCCGGGCCTGGTCACACCGACGACGGCTTGTCGATCATCGTCGAAGCGTGCCGCCACGTGTCGCGTGTGCTTGCCGTGGCGCAAGTGTCGGTGGCACTCGCGCTGACTCTTCCTGATCTGCCAGGTTTCGGCTCAGCGTCGCGGGGTTAATGGGACGCTCTGACCGGGAGGACCACCGCCGAGGAAAGATCGCAGGGAGGTGACCCATGCGCGTCGGCCTCGTCTGCGCGCACGCCAGTTCCTACCGCCACGCCGACGGCCCGCCGGTCGGCACCCGACAGCACACAGCGAGGGTCGCCGCCGAGTTGGCCGAGCGAGGCCATGACGTCCGGCTCTACGTGCGCCGGGACGACCCGGCGCTGCCGGCGACGATGAACGTCGACGGCTACCAGGTGCACCAGGTGCCCGCCGGCCCGCCCACCCCACTACCGACCGTCGAGCTGATCCCGCACGTGACGGAGGTCGGCCGCTGGCTGGCCGACGAGTGGTCGGGTTCCTGGCGGCCCGAGGTGGTGCACGGGCACTACTGGGTCGGTGGCCTGGCCGCCGCGCACGCCGTTCGGGAGACCGACATTCCGGTGGTGCAGACGTTCCACTCGCTCGGCATCGAGCAGTTGCGTCACCTGGGAGGCCACTACGACGGGCCGGGTCAGCGGATCACGCTGGAGCGCGCGTTGACCCGGGCGGTCGACATCGCCGTGGCCCAGTCCAACGACGAGGTCGACGAGCTGACCCGGATGGGTCTGCAACGCAGCTCGGTAGCGTTGGTGCCGGCCGGCGTCGACATCGACCTGTTCCATCCCGACGGCGAGGCAGCACCGCGCGAACAGCGGCCGCGCATCCTCTCGGTGGGCTCGCTGGCCGCCGGGCACGGCCAGGAGGACCTGATCCGGGCGATGCGGCTGGTCGGTGACGCCGAGCTGGTGATCGCCGGTGGGCCGCCGGCCGACCAGTTGACCAACCACGCCGAGGCGCGACGGCTACGCGAACTGGCCGAACAGCTCGGCGTCGTCGACCAGGTACGGCTCGTCGGGGCGGTGCCGCACGACCAGATGGCCACCTGGTACCGGTCGGCGGACGTGGTCGCCTGCACGCCGCACTACTCCTCGGCCGGGCGGGTCTCGCTGGAGGCGATGGCCTGCGGGGTGCCGGTGATCGGCTACGCGATGGGTGGGCTGGCGGACGCCGTCGTCGACGAGGTCACCGGCCGCCTGGTGCCCCCCGGTGACGTACGGGCACTCGGAGTGTCGCTGCGCCGGCTGCTCGCCGACAACGCCGGTCGGTTCGCGTACGGGCACGCCGCTGTGGACCGGGTGCGCAGCAGCTACACCTGGGAGCGGACCGCCGGTGCGCTGGAGCGCCTCTACGAACGTGTGGTGAGCCGCCGCAAGCCGGTCGAGGCCTAAGCCTCCAGCTCTGTTGTGGTGCCGTGCCGGACGGTCAGCCCGGCCGGCCGGCACCGACCATGGCGGGGTCCCGACGGCGTGCCACCGAACGGTGCTGCTGCGGTTCGGCATACCGGGTCAGGCCGATCACCGCGGCCAGGGTCACCAGGAAGCCGACGGCGGCCAGCCACTCCCGTCCCGGCCAGATCTTGTCGTTGAGCAGCAGCAGGCCGACGATCGCGGCCGGCACCGCGCCGGCGGCGTCCATCGCGGCGACAGCGGCTGTCGTCGAGCCGCGCTGCATGGCCAGACCGAGCAGCAGCTGACCCACTATCGAGTGGGCGATCAGCAGGTAGAACAGCGGGTCGGCGAGGAACGCCTCCGCGGACGGCGCGGATGCCAGTGGTCGGGCGGCGACCGCGGCCGAGCTGAACGCCAGCCCGGCCAGTGAGCCGAGGGCCACCGAACCCGGCGCCCCGTGCAGTCGGACGGCGAAGAAGCCGAGCACCGCTATCAGGCCCAACGCCACCAGCAGGGCGATCGAGCCGGCGGTGCCGAGCTGCTTCGACGGCGCCGGCCGGGCGGACAGCACCAGCGCGGTGATCCCCGCGAAGAGCAGCGCCAGCAGCACCACCTCCGCCGCCGGCAGCCGCCACTTCAGCACCAACACGCCGAGAATGGCGGTCACCCCGAGCCCGGCGGCCACGCTGGCCTGCACGAGGAACAGCGGCAGGTCCCGCCGGGCCAGGAAGGCGAGCACGAAACCGGCGATCTGACAGCCCAGACCGACCAGATACGTCCGGTGCCCGGCGAGGCGCAGCAGCAGACCCGGATCGAAGGTGTGGTGGACAGTGGTGCGGGCCGCCGCCACCGACTGGAGCAGGTTGGCGAAGCCGTACGCGACGATCATCGCCGCGAGAAAGCACCAACCGGAGGAGACCACCTGGCGAGGATAGAGGTTGCCGGGGGTCAGCGCTCGGCTGGTCGATTGAGGCGGGCGAGGATGTCGGCGTGCAGCACACCGTTGGTGGCCACCACGCTGCTGTCGGTGCCCGGAGCGCCGGCGGGGGCCGGTTGTCCGGCCAGATCCGTGACCGTGCCACCCGCCTCCGTGATGATCGGCACCAGCGCCGCCACGTCCCACAGTGACAACTCCGGCTCGGCCATCACGTCCAGTGCCCCCTCGGCCAACAGCATGTAGCCGTAGAAGTCGCCGTACGCCCGGCTGCGCCAGGTGTCCCGCATCAGGTCGAGCACAGCGTCGAGCCGCCCGGCTTCCTCCCACCCGTTCAGTGACGAGTAGCAGAAGCTGGCGTCCGCGATCCCCCGCACCGCTGACACGCCGATCCGCTCGCCGGCCGCGGGGCCCGGCCCGGCGTACGCGCCCGCACCCGCGCTGGCCCACCAGCGTCGCCCGAGCGCTGGTGCGGACACCACGCCGACCGCGGGCTGGTCGCCGTCGTAGAGCGCGATCAGGGTGGCCCAGATCGGCACGCCACGGACGAAGTTCTTGGTGCCGTCGATCGGATCGATGATCCACCGGCGGCCGTTCGGGTCGGCGGGCGGCTGCGCGCCGTACTCCTCGCCGAGCAGGCCGTCGGTCGGTCGGTGCTCGGCCAGCAGGGCCCGGATGTCCCGCTCCACCGCGGTGTCCGCATCGGAGACCGGGGTCAGGTCGGGCTTCGCCTCGACGCGCAGGTCGAGCGCGCGGAACCGGGCCGTGGCAATGGCGTCCGCCCGGTCGGCGAGCAGGTGGGCGAGGGCGAGGTCGTCGGCGTACCCGGTCATGCCGGCAACCTAGCCCACGCCCTTCGGGTCACTCGTCGGGGCCGCGCCGGTCACCCTCGCCGGGGCCGCGCTGGTCGCTGTCGCCGCGCGAGTCACCCTCGCCGGCCCGGGAGGCGAGCAACCGACGGTACGAGGCCAGCCGGCGCGGGTCGGCCTTACCGGCGGCCACCCAGGCGTCCAGCCCACAGTCGGCCTCGTCGGCAGTGTGGGGGCAGTTCGGTGGGCAGTCGACGGTGCCCTCGACCAGGTCCGGAAAGCCGTGCAGCAGGCTGTCGGCCGAGACGTGCGCCAACCCGAAGCTGCGGATGCCGGGGGTGTCGATGATCCAGCCCGGATCGGTGTCTATCCCGGGCACCGGTGGCAGTCGCAGCGCCACCGCGCTGGTCGAGGTGTGCCGGCCCCGGCCGATCGCGCTGACCACGCCGACCGCGCGCAGCGCGTCCGGAACGAGGCGGTTGACAAGCGTCGACTTGCCCACCCCGGAGTGCCCGACCAGCACCGACACCTTGCCGCTGAGCAGCGCGCGGAGCGCGTCGAGGTCGGAGTCGGGGCGGTTGAGCACGTACGGCAGCTCCAGCTCGGTGTAGTAGCCGAGCACCTCCTCCGGCCCGGCCAGGTCGGCCTTCGTGAGGCAGAGCAGCGGCTCGACGTCCGCGTCGTACGCGGCCACCAGGCAGCGGTCGATGAACCCGGTGCGCGGCGGCGGGTCGGCCAACGCGCTGACGATCACCAACTGGTCCGCGTTGGCCACCACGACCCGTTCCAGCCGCCCCTCGGCGGTGGTCTCGTCGTCGTCGGCGGTGCGGCGCAGCACCGAACGACGTTCGGCGATCCGGACGATGCGGGCGAGCGCGCCCTCCGCGCCGGACGTGTCGCCGACCAGGCTGACCCGGTCACCGACCACCACCGACTTGCGGCCCAGCTCGCGGGCCCGCATGGCGGTGACAGTGGGCAGCTCGGCGCCGACCACGCCGCGTTCGGCCCCGGAGAGCACGCAGGTGTAGCGCCCCCGGTCGACGGCGATGACGAACCCGTCGACAGCGTCGGCGTGCTGCGGGCGGGTGCGCGTACGCGGGCGCGACGACTTTCCGGGCCGGACCCGCACGTCGTCCTCGTCGTACTCCCGCCGTTTGGTCGCCAGGACCTGTCCTCTTCTCGCGTCAGCTCTTGCCGGTCACCATCGCTGACCATAGTGCCGGGAACTCGGGCATGGTCTTGGAGGTACACCCCACGTCGTCCACCTCGATGCCCGGAACGGCCAGCCCGGCCACCGCTGCGGCGTGCGCCATCCGGTGGTCGTGGTAGGTGCGGAAGACGCCGCCGCGCAGCGGTCGGGGCCGGATCTCCAACCCGTCCGGTGTTTCGGTGATGTCCGCCCCGAGCCCGCCGAACTCGCGCGCGAGCGCGGCGAGCCGGTCGGTCTCGTGGCCACGGATGTGCCCGACGCCGGTGAACACCGACGGCGAGTCGGCCAGCATTGCCAGCGCGGTCAGCACGAGGGTCAGCTCGCCGACGTCGGACAGGTCGGCGGTCAGACCGTGCACCACGCCGGTGCCCCGGACGGTCAGCCCGTTTGTGGAGAGGGTGACCTCGCCGCCCATCCGCTGCAGCAGCGAGCGGAGTTTCTCGACCGGCTGACCGCTGCTGTGCGGCCAACCCTGCAAGGTGACCTCGCCGCCGGTGACCAGCGCGGCGGCGAAGAACGGCACGGCGCCGGAGAGGTCCGGTTCGATGTCCCAGCCGCGCCCGGTGAGCGGGCCGGGCTCGACTGCCCAGACGTCGGGGGTGCTGTCGTCGACCGCCGCGCCGGCGGCCCGCAGCATCTGCACCGTCATCCGAACGTGCGGCGCGGAGGGCACCGGCGGGCCGACGTGGCGGACCACGACGCCCCGGTCGAAGCGTGGGGCGGCCAGCAACAGCCCGGAGACGAGTTGGCTGGAGGCCGACGCGTCGATCACGACCTCGCCGCCGGTGACCCGGCCGGCGCCGAGCACTGTCAGCGGCAGGCTACCGGTGCCGGTGACGTCGATCCGAACGCCCAACGAGCGCAGCGCGCCGACCAGCGGGCCGAGTGGGCGGGTGCGCACGTACGGGTCACCGTCGAAGGTGACCTGCCCGTCGGCCAGGCCCGCCACCGGTGGCACGAACCGCATCACGGTGCCGGCCAGCCCGACGTCGACGTGGGCGGGGCCGGCCAGCGGGTGCGGTCGGACCAGCCAGCGCTCGTCGTCGCTGATCGAGACGTGTGCGCCCATCGCCCGCAGGCCGGCGGCCATCAACTCGGTGTCGCGGGCGCGCAGTGGCCGGGCCAGTGTCGACGGGCCGGCGGCCAGTGCGCTGAGCACCAGGGCCCGGGCGGTCATCGATTTGGAACCGGGCAGGCGCAGCGTCGCCGCCACCGGGTCGGATGCGGTCGGTGCGGTCCACGGCTGCGGCGGCCGGGTCGCGGTCAGGTTGCCCACGGTTACATTCTGCCGTGTCGGCGGGCGGGCGGCGGCGCCCGGCACTCGTACTCCCGGTTGGCGGGACAGCCGACGGGGCCTCCGACGCGTTAGCGTGTGCCCCATGTGCGGCAGGTACGCGACGACCCGGAGCTCCGGCGAGCTGAGCGCGCTGTTCGAGTCGTCCGACGACTCCGACGGCCTGATCAGGGCGGACCACAACGTCGCGCCGACCGACCCGGTGCCGCTGGTCCGGGTCAGCCCGGAGGGGCACCGCAGCCTCTGTGTCGGTCGCTGGGGTCTGTTGCCGCACTGGTCCCGGTCCGCCTCGGGAGCCGCCCGGATGATCAACGCGCGGGCGGAGACCGTGGCCACCAGCCGGGCGTACGCCCGGTCCTTCTCCCGTCGCCGTTGCCTGGTTCCGGCCGACGGCTGGTACGAGTGGGTCCGGCTGCCCGAGGGCGGGCGACAGGCGTACTTCATGACCCCCCGGGACGGCTCGGTGCTCGCGCTGGCCGGCATCTGGTCGGTCTGGAAGTCCGACGCGGAGACCCGGCTCACCTTCAGCGTGCTGACCACCGCGGCGCTCGGCGACCTGGCCGAGGTGCACGACCGGATGCCGGTGCTGCTGCCACCCGAGCGGTGGTCGTCGTGGCTCGCGCCGACCGAGGAGCCGGAGCGGCTGCTCACTCCGGCGTCGGCCGAGCAGTTGGCCGGGTTGGAGATCCGCCCGGTGGGCGCGGCGGTGGGAGACGTTCGCAACGACGGGCCACAGCTGACCGCGCGGGTGGCGGTGGCGCCGACTGTGACACCGCAGGAGCTGACCCTCTTCTGACGCCGCCGCGCATCGTCGGCCGCCGATTTGCCAGGGTTCCGCGCGATTCGTCTCCTGGCTGTTCAGTCATGTTCCCGGCAGACCCTTGTCCCGGTGTTGCGAAGTGCGATAGAACACAGCGCCGGTAGTGGCTGTCGGTCCGCACGGGGCGGACGACGTCCACAGCTCTTGCCGGTCCCACGGGGGAGGTGGGTGGATGACACGGGCACGTATGCCGCGCCCGCACGAGGTGGCGGCGGCGCGGCGAGATCCGCGACTGCTGCGGGCCGTGCGAGAACGGCGGCAGGACGACGCATGGCGCACCAGAGGAACCTGCCAGAGCGTCGATCCGGAGACATTCTTTCCGGCACCGAACGAGCCGGCGGACGCCGCCGTCGCGCTGTGTCGCAGTTGTGACGTGCAGGGGTCCTGCCTGGCCTGGGCCCTCGACGTCGGTGACTGCCACGGCGTGTGGGGCGGCACCACGCCGCGGGAACGACGGGCGATGCTTGTCGCCTGGCGCGGCGAGGTCGAACCCGATCCGGACGCCGTCGACGACGCGGGCCCGCCGGTGCGCGATCGCCTGCTGGCCCTGGTCCCGCTGAGCTGATCGACGGCCCGGTTCGCACCCGACGCCCGTCCGGCGGCGCAGAATAGGCCGGTGCCAGCCAGCAACGAGATCGACACCCCGCGCGGTCCGGCGTGGATCGACACCGACCTGCCGGTCCGCCCGGCCACCGCCCTGCTCGTCCTCGGGCACGGCGCGGGCGGCAGCGTCGACGCGCCCGACCTGCTCGCGGTCCGGGACGCGTCGGTGGCGGCCGGCCTGGCGGTGGTGCGGGTCACGCAGCCCTACCGGGTCGCCGGTCGACGTGCGCCGGCACCGGCAGGTCACCTCGACGAGGCCTGGGCGGCGGTGCTCGCCGAGCTGCGTGACCGGCACGCCGACGTGCCGACGGTGGTGGTCGGTGGGCGTTCCAGCGGCGCACGGGTGGCCTGTCGGACGGCCCGTGCGGTGGGCGCGGCGGGCGTGGTCGCCTTGGCCTTTCCACTGCACCCGCCCGGCCGGCCGGAACGCTCGCGCGCCGCGGAACTGGGCACGGGCCTGCCGACGTTGGTCGTCAACGGAGACCGGGATCCGTTCGGGACTCCGGAGCCGGGACCGGCCGTGCAGGTGGTGAGCCGTCCCGGTGAGACGCACGACCTGCGCCGCGATCCGGCCGGCACCGCCGCCGCCGTGCGCGACTGGCTGTCCGCCCAGGGCTGGGCGGCCGGCTGACGCGTCGCGGCCGGCTCGCCGGGGCGACCGTTTCCGGCGCGGGCACGGGTCGTTGCATCCGTTGGTGCCGCAGGCCCGAGCAGGGCCCGTTACACCAGTCCTCCCAGGCCCTTCCTGGTCCCAGCGCCGGCCGCCGTCGGGGCCGGGACCAGGAACGGGGAGGACCGGCCGGAATGCCCCAGTGGTCATCTCGCGTTACTACCCCCGGACGACTTTTCTGCGAGGGGGGTGACCGGTGCCAACCGAGACACGAAGCCTGGAACGGGACGAGCGGGACGCCCGGCAGCTGAAGCGGCTGCTGGACGGTCCGGAGTGGCCGGCGACGGCGGGACCGGGCGTGGTGGGTGCGGTGAGCACGGGCACACCGGCCGGAAGTGAATCTGCGGGCAGGTCCGTGCGCGTATCCTCGGCGGGAAAGCATCCGACGCGAGGGGATGTGCGGTTGACCACCGAGAAGACGGACGAGCGCAGGGCCCGATTCGAGCGGGACGCGATGCCATTCGTCGATCAGCTCTACGCTGCTGGGCTGCGAATGACACGCAACCCGGCGGATGCCGAGGACCTGGTCCAGGAGACGTACCTGAAGGCGTACGCGGCCTTCCACCAGTTTGAGCAGGGCACGAACCTCAAGGCCTGGCTCTACCGGATCCTGACCAACACCTACATCAACTCCTACCGCAAGCGGCAGCGTCAGCCGATCCAGGCGCCCACCGAGGAGATCACCGACTGGCAGCTCGCCGAGGCCGAGTCGCACACCTCCAGCGGGTTGCGCTCGGCCGAGACCGAGGCACTGGACCGGCTGCCGGACAGCGACGTCAAGGAGGCCCTCCAGCAGTTGCCGGAGGAGTTCCGCCTGGCCGTCTACCTCACCGATGTCGAGGGCTTCTCCTACAAGGAGGTCGCGGACATCATGGGCACGCCGATCGGCACCGTGATGTCGCGTCTGCACCGGGGCCGTCGTAATCTGCGCAAGCTGCTCGAGCGTTACGCCGGGGAGCGGGGCTTCAGTGCGGCCCGCTCGGCGAAGGGCTCGACCGCCGCTGCCGGCCGGGAGGTGTGACGTGAGCTGTGGGGAGCCGCACGAGACGGACTGCCGCGAAGTGCTCGCGGAGGTGTATCTCTACCTGGATCTGGAGTGCGCCGACGAGCGCCGCTCGCTGATCCGGCACCACTTGGACGAGTGCGGGCCCTGCCTGCGCGAGTACGGGCTGGAGCAGGAGGTGCGGGCGCTGGTGGCGCGTTGCTGTGGCAACGAGACCGCGCCGGATCAGCTGCGCGAGCGGCTGCGGGTCAAGCTCACCGAGCTGGTGGTCTTCGAGACCAGCGACTCTCGTGAGCTGGCCGACTGATCGTTTGAGCTGGCCGATCGAGCGCCGGCACCAGCTGGCAAGACCGGTGGCCCGGGTCGATGTCGACCCGGGCCACCGGTGTACCCGGCCTCGGCCGGCTGAGCGGCGACGGGCAGTCGGCCCGTCGACCCGTTCAGGAGTTGGGACGCTTGCCGTGGTTCGCGGCGTTCTTCTTACGAGCCTTCTTCTTCCGGGACTTCTTCGCCATGCTGACCTCCTCGTGATGGGTCGGATCCGTCCTGCGCACGACCTCGGCGCGGATGCGGCCACCGGCGGTCCGGCGTCGGGTCCGACCCGCTGAT
Organism: Micromonospora hortensis; assembly: GCF_022230935.1. Lineage (NCBI taxonomy): Bacteria > Bacillati > Actinomycetota > Actinomycetes > Micromonosporales > Micromonosporaceae > Micromonospora > Micromonospora hortensis. Next base: position 175,826 of record NZ_JAKKFE010000065.1, on the reverse strand, counting down.
GGTAGTGCGGTCGACAGCCGCCGCCTTCCCCAGGGCGGGCCTGTCATCCCGGCTGCGCCGCTGCCCGCCCATCGCCGGTCGACGCATGATTGGATACATCGGCAGGCACGTCGCGAAGAGGGAGGGCCTGGACATGGCCGAGGAGATCCGCGCCGAGATGGTGGCCAACGTCTGGAAGGTCGTCGCCACGGCGGGTGACACGGTGACCGAGGGCGACACCCTGGTGATCCTCGAGTCGATGAAGATGGAGATCCCGGTCGTCGCCGAGTCCGATGGTGTGCTCCAGCAGCTCGTCGTCAACGAGGGCGACGTCGTGCAGGACGGTGACCTGATCGCGGTGATCGCTTGACCGGGTTGCGGGTCCGTTTGGCCGAGTCGGCCGACTTCCCGGCGGTGGCCCGGCTGACAGTGGCCGCGTACGAGGCGGACGGCCAGCTCAAGGGCGAACACGGGTACGGCGAGGTGCTGGCCGACGTGTCGACCCGAGCCGCCAGCGGCGAGGTGCTGATCGCAGTCGACGAGGTGACCGGGGCGGTGCTCGGCTCGGTCACGTTCGTGCTGCCGGGCACCCCGTTCGCCGAACTGGCCGGGCCGGGCGAGGCGGAGTTCCGGATGCTCGCCGTCGACCCGGGCGCCCAGGGGCGGGGTGTGGGTGCCGCGCTGGTCGAGGCGTGTGTCGACCGGGCGACCGAGTTGGGTTGCACGGCGGTGGCGATCTGCGTCCGGGCCGGGATGGCCGATTCGGCGCACCGGCTCTACTCGCGGCGCGGTTTCGTCCGTTCTCCGGAGAAGGACTGGTCACCGCTGCCGGGTGTGGATCTGCTCGGCCTGCGGCTGGAGCTGACGCGCGGCTGAGCCGGCGACCGACGAGCCCCGGGCCGGCACGATCACGCCCGGTCAGGCGTCGGGTTGCGTGCCGATGGCGGCCAGCAGTTCGTCTGCCACCTCCAGGGCGAGCTTGCGGCGTTCGTCGTCGCTGATGTGCGGCGCGCGGACCGCGAACCAGCTGGTGTGCACGGCGAAGATTGACAGCGCCGCGCGCAGTTGGGCGGCGGGGGAGTCGTCGCCCCGGCAGAGCGCGTCGGCCAGCTCCAACATCCGACCGCGCATCTTCTGCCCGGAGGAGAGGCTCTTGAGCGCGGTCTGGTTCTGCTCGAAGAAGCGCATCACCGACGGCTGAGTGCCGTCGAACATCGTGTCGGCGTACCGGGAGATCAGCTCGCGCCGGGTGGACAGGGTGGCGGGCTGGGTGGCGGCCCAGGCGATCAGCGCGTCCATCCCCTCCAGCCGGTCCTCGACGAAGCTGGCGACGATGTCGTCCTTGCTCTTGAAGTGGTAGTAGAGCGCGGCCTTGGTGACGTTGAGGCGCTCGGCGATTTCCCGGAGCGAGGTCTTCTCGTACCCCTGCTCGGTGAAGAGTTCGAGCGCGACGGCCTTGATCCGTTCCCGCGTTCCGCCGCCTGTGCTCTCGCTCACGCACACCCTCCAAATGGCTTGACCGTTGCTTGTACCCAACTTACCGTGCGGCTAGTAAGGTGACTAGCCGGGCGGCAAGTAAGTACGGCAATCCTCGGGGGGAGCTTACCCATGACTCAGGCAACCCAGGCCGGCACTCGACCCAACAACATCCGGGTCGTGCTGTTCGGGCTGATGATCGCGATGATGCTCGCGATGCTCGACAATATGATCGTCAGCACCGCGTTACCGCGGATCGTCGGCGAGTTCGGCGGGCTCAACCACTTCACCTGGGTGGTTACCGCGTACGTCCTCGGCACCACCGTCTCCACCCCGATCTGGGGCAAGCTCGGTGACCTCTACGGCCGCAAGTCGGTCTTCCTGACCTCGGTCGTCGTCTTCCTGGTCGGCTCCGCCCTCTGTGGCATGGCCGGCTCCGGGATGCTCGGCGGCCCAGAGGACGGCATGGTCCAGCTCATCGCCTTCCGGGCCGTGCAGGGCCTCGGCGCCGGTGGCCTCATGGTCGGCGTGATGGCGATCATCGGTGACCTGGTCCCGCCCCGCGAGCGCGGGCGCTACCAGGGCATGATCGCCGGCATCATGGCCATCGCCATGGTCGCCGGCCCGCTGGTCGGCGGGTTCATCACCGACCACCTCTCGTGGCGCTGGGCGTTCTACGTGAACCTGCCGCTGGGCGGAATCGCGCTGCTCGTGCTGATCACCACCATGCACCTGCCCAAGTACCGCACCGAGCACCGGATCGACTGGCTCGGCGCCGGGCTGCTCTCGGTCGGCATCACAGCGATCGTGCTCATCACCACCTGGGGTGGCAACGAGTACGACTGGGTGTCACTGCCGATCCTTGGCCTGGCCGTGCTGGCCGTCGTCGCGTTGGCGGCGTTCGGCCTTGTGGAACGCCGTGTCCAGGAGCCGATCCTGCCGCTGGCGCTCTTCGCCAACCGCAACTTCGCGCTGATCTCGGTGATCGGCTTCCTGCTCGGCTTCGCGATGTTCGGCGCGATGAACTTCCTGCCGCTCTACCAGCAGACAGTGCAGGGTGCGTCGGCCACCAACAGTGGTCTGCTGCTGCTGCCGTTGATGTTCGGCATGCTCGTCGTCTCGCTGGTCATCGGCCGGGCGATCACCCGCAACGGCAGGTACCGGGCGTACCCGATCATCGGTGGCGTGACGATGACGGCGGGCATGGCGCTGCTGTCCATGCTCGACACCGACACCAGCAAGCTGATGTCCTCGCTCTACATGATCGTGCTCGGCGTCGGCATGGGCTTCCTCATGCAGACGTCGATGCTGATCGCGCAGAACAGCGTGGAGCAGAAGGACCTCGGCGCGGCCAGCGGCGCGGCCACCTTCTTCCGGTCGATCGGCGGCTCGTTCGGCATCTCGCTGTTCGGCGCGATCTTCGCCAACCGTCTGGCCAGCTCCGAGGGCGGCCGGGCCTTCGGTGGCGGCGAGGCCGGCGCCGGGATGGACCTGGAGAAGCTCAGGGAACTGCCCGCCCAGGCGCGCGAGGCGGTGCTCGGTGGTCTGTCCGACGCCATCTCGCACGTCTTCCTCTGGGCGGTGCTGTTCACCATCGTGATCCCGGTGCTCGCCTGGTTCATCAAGGAGATCCCGCTGCGCACCGCGAACGAGGCGCCGCCGCAGGCCACCCCGGAGGAGGACGCCGAGGTCGCCCTCGGCAAGGCCCCGGTCGCCTGACCCACGAACCTCCGCGATCTTGCACTTTGTGCGCGTGCATAAGCACTGTTTCCGACAAAACGGCGACAGTAAGTGCAAGATCGCGGGGTGGTGGGAGTCAGCGGCGGAGCAGGCGTTGCCAGAGGCGGCGTAGGGGGTTGCGGGGGCGGGGGAGCCGCGGGGAGTGGATGGCCAGCAGTTCGGTGGCCAGTGCCGCCGTCGCCGGATCCAACTGCGGGGCGGCGAGTGCCAGGTGAGCGAGCGAGGCGGCGATCGGGACCGGTCGGCTCCGCGCCACGGCAGCCGCGTCGGCCAGCCGCTCAGCCACCACCCGGGCCACGTCCGACCGCACCGAGGGGTCCACCCAGGCGGCGGTGACCAGGGCGAACAGTGCCGCCTCGGTGACCCAGTCCTCGACGCCCCAGATCAGATCGAGCAGCACCCGGCGCCGGGTCGAGCCCTCCCACGGCTCGTCGGTGCGGTGGTGCAGCAGCCCCAGACAGGCCCACACCTGCACTCCACGGACCCAGACCGACGGGTCGTGAGCCGCCAGCAGTCGACCCACCGCGTTGGCCGGCGCCGCCGGCGGGTGCACCAGCAAACCGAGCAGGTCGCCCAGGTCGAGGCCGGCCAGGCCCACCGCGGCGTCGTACGCCGCCGGTGGATGTGCCCACGCCGGGTGGGCGATCTGCCCGATCCGTTCGACAGCCGTCGCCGAGGGCGCCGCGAGCGCGGGCGTCGGGACGGCGTCCGCGTAGTGCCACAACCGCTGAGCGGTCTCCCGGCGGGGCTCGCGCGGGTCGGGCTCGGGCGTGCCGACCACCTCGATCCGCAGCCCGGGGGCTGTGGAGATCGCCGTCCCGACCGCGCTTGGCGGGGCGGCGGCGGGCAGGCGTACGGCACCACCGAGACCAAGTTCGTCATCGGCCACCGCCTGGCGCATGGCGTCGACAAGGGGCCCACCGGCCGGGGTGAGTTGGCCGAGCCAGGGCCTACCTCGGCAGCACTGGGCCAGGTCGCCGTGCTCGTGGCTGTCGTCCGGGTGGTCCCGCACGAAGTCGGCGAGCGCGACAAGGTGGGCGAGGTCACCGTCGCGCAGGTGCCGCAGGCGGTGGGCGGTGTGCACCGCGCAGTCGAACGACGGATCGCGCGCCAGCGCCCGCTCGGTCCACTCCAACGCCTCGTCCAGTCGGCCGATCTCGGCCAGGGTGCCGGCGATGTCCGCGTAGATCGCCAGGTCGTCGGGGTCCAGCTCGACGGCCCGACCGAGGGCCGCGAGGCCGTCACGGGTCCGGCCCGAGCTGCGGTACGCGTACCCGAGCCACACCTCGCCCATCTTCGAGGGCTGTGCGCGTACCCCTCGGGTGGCCCAGCGGACCGCCAGCTCGACCTCGCCGAGGCGCCGGGCCAGCGCGGACGCCGCGCCCAGCAGCAGGCCGTGTTCGGGGTGCACTGTGGCCGCGTTGCGGGCGAGCGTGAGGTACGGGGTCAGCGGGGCCCGGCCGATCCGCGGCACCGGGTCGGGCAGTGCGGCGCAGACCTGCATGAGGACGCGGGCGATGTGCTCCGGTTCCAGTCGTTCGGCCAGCTCGGGCGCGGTGACCCAGGGCACGCCGGCCCACTCGGTGCCGGGCGCGTACGACGTCGCGGCGGCCAGCAGCTCCAGCCCTTCGGCGGGGCGCCCGGCGGTGGCGAGGAGGTGGGCGCGGGCGACGACCGCGCCGACGAACGTGTGGTGGTTGATGGGGAAGAGGTCGAGGCCGCCGCCGCTCGACACGGCGAGCCGGGCCAGCGTCTCGTGCACCTCCGGCAGGGTGGGGGCCCGTGCCAACGCGCCGGCGAGGTGGCCGGCGGCGTGGTGCAGGTCGCCCTCGTCGAGTGCCAGCCGGGCCAGCGCCAGCTCCTCCGTCGCGGAGAGCGCGGGATCGTCCGTTCCCTCGGGCACGTCGTCCTCTCGTGGCAGTTAGACCGGGTGCAACGGGTAAAGCTTAGTTGATATTGAGATCAACTGGTGATCAGCTGCGCAATCCTGCTCGTTCGATTGCTGAGATACGCTCAAAAGTGCAAGACTGAGCAAGAATCGCGCGGCAACCGCGCAGGGGGAGGGTTTCCGTGACACGTGCAGGGGCTGGAATGGCAGCCGACATCGACGAGCAGCCGGCTGGCTACGCGCGCCTGCTCTCCGCTGCCAACGCCGCCGAGATCGCCCGGGTGGCGGCGGTCATCGCGGAACGTCGGCCACGGCACGTGGTCTTCACCGCGCGGGGCACCTCCGATCACGCGGCGCTCTACGGGGCCTACCTGACCGAGATCCGGCTCGGCCTCCCCGCCGGGCTGGCCTCGCCCAGCGTCGTCACCCTGTTCGGGGCCCGCCCCGACCTCTCCGACGCGCTGGTCGTCGGGGTCAGCCAGAGCGGCGGCTCGCCCGACCTGGCCGAGGTGCTGCGCGCCGCCCGAGCCTCCGGTGCGCTGACCCTCGCTGTGACAAACGCCCCCGACTCGCCGCTGGTCGACGTGGCCGAGTTGAGCGTCGACATCGCCGCCGGGCACGAGCGGGCGGTGGCCGCCACCAAGACGTACACCGCGGAGCTGCTCGCCCTGCTGATGCTGGTGGAGGGGATCCGGGCCGGCGACGGCGTGCTCCCGAAGGCCGAACGGGAGGCGCTCGACGCACTGCCCGAGCTGGCCGCCCGCACCCTGGCCGACGGCACCCCGGCACAGCTCGCCCCGCGCTACCGGTTCGCCCGGCAGTTGGTCACCACCGGCCGGGGGTACGCCTACCCCACCGCGCGGGAGGCCGCGCTGAAGCTGATGGAGACCTCGTACCTGCCGGCACTCGCCTTCTCCGGCGCCGACCTGCTGCACGGCCCGCTCGCGATGACCGACCCGGAGGTCCCCGTGCTCGCCGTGGTCGGCTCCGGCCCCGGCGGCCGGTCGATGGGTGAGGTGCTGCCGCGCCTCGGCGAACGCCGCGCCGACGTCGTGGTGGTCGGCTCCGCCGACGTACCGGGCGCCACCCGGCTGGCCGTCCCCGAGGTCGACGAGCGGTACGCCCCGCTCCTGGACATCCTGCCGATGCAGCGGTTGGCGCTGGCCCTGGCTCTGACCCGAGGCGAGGACCCGGACGCGCCGCGCGGGTTGAAGAAGGTCACCGCGACGATGTGAGGCGCGGCGTGGCACCCTGGTCACCGTGTCCACGCTGCGCGACCTCGCCGAGGAGCACACCCATCTCCGTCCGGCCGACATCGACCACCTGCACCGGATCGCCGGCGACTGGCAACTGCTCTCCGATCTGTCCTTCGCCGACCTGCTGCTCTGGGTGCCGGTCGACGCCGACGGCACGTTCCTCTGCGTCGCCCAGGTGCGCCCGACCACCGCACCGACCGCCTACCAGGACGACCAGGTGGGTCGGATCGTCGGCGGTCCGGAGGTGGCCCACCTGGGGGTGGCGTACTCCCAGGGCCGGATCTGGCGCGAGGGCGACCCGGTCTGGTACGGCGACGTGCCGGCCCGCCACGAGGCGATCCCGGTTCGGCTGCGTACCGCCGAGGGGGAGGCCGGCGAGGTGATCGCCGTGGTGGGGCGGGACACCAACCTCTCCACCGCGCGTACACCCAGCCAGCTGGAGCTCAACTACCTCACCACCGCCGACGACCTGGCGCAGATGATCGCGGACGGCACCTTCCCGCCGCCGCGGCATCCGGGCGAGACCACATCGGCGCCCCGGGTCGGCGACGGCCTGGTCCGGCTCGACGCCGGCGGCAAGGTCACCTACGCCAGCCCGAACGCGCAGTCCGCGTACCGCCGCCTGGGCTACGCCTCGCACCTCGTGGGGGAGGACCTGGCCGCGTTGCACCGCCGGTTGGCCGGTGACCCGCTGGACGGCACCGAGGCCTCGAACGGCATCCTGGCCGCGCTGCGCGGTGAGGCGCCACCCCGCCGGGAGATCGACGCACGAGGTGCCACGATGCTCACCCGGGCGCTGCCGCTGATGCCGGCCGGGGTGCCGATCGGAGCGTTGGTGCTGGTCCGGGACATCACCGAGGTACGCCGCCGGGACCGGGCGCTGATCACCAAGGACGCCACCATCCGGGAGATCCACCACCGGGTGAAGAACAACCTTCAGACGGTGGCCGCGCTGCTGCGGTTGCAGGCCCGCCGGGTGGCGATGCCGGAGGCCCGGGTCGCGCTCGAGGAATCGGTCCGTCGGGTCGCCTCGATCGCCCTGGTGCACGAGACCCTCTCGATGTCCAGCGACGAGGCGGTGGAGTTCGACGGCATCGTCGACCGGGTGGCCAGCGCGGCGACCGAGGTCGCGGCGACCGAGGTGAGCGTCGGCATGCGCCGGCGGGGCAGCTTCGGCGTACTGCCGGCGGAGATCGCCACCTCGCTGGTGATGGTTCTCAACGAGTTGCTGCTCAACGCCGTCGAGCACGGCTTCCCACCGGCCGACGAGGCGGAGGATCCCCCGGTGGCCTCCGCCTCCGGCATGGTGCCGGTCGCCGCGCCCGAGGTGGACCCGTCGCTGCGACCCGAGGTGGTGGTCTCCGCGCACCGGTTCCGCAAGATGCTGCACGTCTCGGTGACCGACAACGGGCGCGGCCTGCCCCCGGACTTCGACGCCGAACGCGGCAGCCGGCTCGGCCTGCAGATCGTCCGAGCGCTGATCACCGGGGAGCTGCGCGGCACCATCGAACTGCGTGCCGGCGCCAACGGTGGCACCGAGGCAATGCTGGTCGTCCCGCTGGCCCGCAACACCCACGACGGCCGCTCGCAGACCTGAGCCGCCGGCCTGCCCGTGGACGGGCCGGTCAGCGGTCGGGGCGGCTGGTCAGCAGGGCAATGGTCAGGCCGGGGCGCGGCCAGACCTGGGTGACGGTGAAGTCGGTGCGTAGGGCGTCGCCCTTGGGGCCGGGCACAGCGGCCAGCGGCTCCGCGTGCCGGCCGGAGACGACGAGCCACACCCTCGTCGTACCGGCGAGGCACGGTGCTGGCTGGGGGCACTCGGCGGCCCACAGGTCGCCGCGGCGGACCTCGTCCTCGGTGACCAGCACGTCGCGTGGCGGGTCGCTGAGGTGGTACTCGATGCCGAGATCGAGGAAGAGCCAGCTGTGTCGGGGCGAGTAGACCACCGCGTCCCCCGGGCGTTGGCCGTCGGCGATCACCCGGGCCGCCCCCGCGTAGTCCACCGGCGCGCTGCGTGGCCACTCGTGGGTCCGTCGCAGCGCGGCCTGGTCGGGTAGGCCGAGCAGCCCGGCCAGGATCACCACGACGAGCGCGGCCGGAGCGGCCACGGCGGCCAGCGCCGCGCCCGCCAGGAGGCACGCGAAGGGCACCACGAAGACCAGGTACCGGGGCACCCACAGCGGTACGACAGTGCCGGCGGCGAAGAGCAGCAGTACGGGCAGCAGCACCGCGCCGACCGGCAGCAGGGAGCGCCGCCCGAGCCGGGCCGCGCCCAGCGCGGCGACCCCCACCAGCAGGCCACCGACCACACTGCTCTGGGCCACACCGCCGGGCAGCGCGCTCAGGTCGTCCAGCCGGGCCAGGTGGACCCAGTTCAACTGCCGGGACTGCTGGCTACGCGCCTTGACCAGCAGCGGGCCGGCCAGCAGCGCGACCGGCACCACGGCGACCAGCCACCGCCACACCCGCCGGTCCCGCTCGGCGTCGGGCTGGGCCGGGGTGGCGATGCCGGCCGGGGCCGGGCCGCGCCACCAGACGATGAGGACGACCAGCGCGTGGGCGGCGAGCAGTGTGAGCGCGATCAGGTGGATGAGCCCGAGAGCGGCGACGGCGGCGGCGTAACCGGCCCAGCGGGCCCAGCTCGGTCGACGCAACGCGGCCACCAGCAGCACTGTGGCGAGCACGGCGAGCATGGTGGCCAGCGCGTACGGGCGAGCCTCCTGCCCGTAGCGGGAGGTGCCGGGGAGCACCGCGAACAGCAGCCCGGCGAAGAGACCGCCGCGCCGGTCGACGAGCCGCGCGCCGAGCACGGCGAGCAGCCCGGCGGTCACTGTCATCGCCAACACGGCCGGTACGCGCAGGGCGATCGTGGAGTCGCCGAAGACCCCCGTCCAGAGGTGCATCAGCAGGTAGTACGGCCCGGTGGCGGCGTCGATGGTGCCGGCCAGTCGGGCCAGGTCGCCGGGCGACCGGGTGGCCGCGCTCCACGTCGCCAATTCGTCGCGCCAGAGCTGGGCGGAGCCCAGCCCGGTCACTGTCACCGCCACTGTCAACAGCGCCGGGGGGAGCCAGACCGGCAGGCGGCGCAGGTGCTCCCACGCCGCGCCGGCCGACCTCTCGGACAATTGCCGCACGGTCCGAGCCTGCCACGACCACCCCCTCCGTGGGCGTCACCGGCGCTCTCCCCGTTATGCCCGAACTGTCCTTGGTGACCAGCTGGTCGGCTGAGCTCCGGCCCGTGATGTGGGATCCAGCACGTGGACATTGGCCGGCCCCCATGGGGTGTGGCAGCATGGGCCCATGACCGCCGCAGTCGTCCGCCGCTTCGTGGCACGTCGCCACGTCGATTACGGCCGCGTGCGCAGCGCGATCTGTCCGGCCTACTGACGACGCCCGACCATTCTGTCTCGGGCGCGCTCCGCGCCGGCTGTCTCAGACACCGTTGTCCCGCCCGCTTCGCCGGGCCGGCCGCCGCGCCCCGCGTATCCCGAGGCACAGCAGACAACGGAGGACGCCGCGATGGCGGTCAGCAGCATCCCGGCCCGTTCCGAGGACCCGACGGCTCGCCCGACCCGAGCGCCGCGCCGGCCACGGGGTGAGGGTCAGTGGGCGCTCGGCCACCGCGAGCCGCTCAACCCCAACGAGCGGATCAAGAAGGACGACGACCCGCTCAACGTCCGGGCCCGCATCGAGACCATCTACGCGCATCGCGGCTTCGCCTCGATCGATCCGCAGGACCTGCGGGGCCGGTTCCGCTGGTGGGGCCTCTACACCCAGCGCAAGGCGGGCATCGACGGCGGGCGTACCGCGGTGCTGGAGCCGCACGAGCTGGAGGACGAGTTCTTCATGCTCCGGGTCCGCATCGACGGCGGGCAGCTCAGCCTTGCCCAGCTGCGGGTGATCGCGGACATCTCCCGGGAGTTCGCGCGGGACACCGCCGACATCACCGACCGGCAGAACATCCAGTACCACTGGATCCGGGTCGAGGACATGCCGGAGATCTGGCGTCGGCTGGAGTCGGTCGGTCTGCAAACCACCGAGGCCTGCGGCGACTGCCCGCGGATCGTGCTGGGCAGCCCAGTCGCCGGGGTGGCCCGCGACGAGCTGCTCGACCCGACCCCGGCGATCGACGAGATCGTCTCCCGGTACGTCGGCGACAAGCAGTTCTCCAACCTGCCCCGCAAGTTCAAGACGTCGATCTCCTGGCTGGTGGACACCCCGTACGAGTCGAACGACATCGCCTTCCTCGGTGTCGACCACCCGGAGCACGGGCCCGGCTTCGACGTCTGGGTCGGCGGGGGACTCTCCACCAACCCGATGCTCGCCAAGCGGCTCGGCGTCTGGGTGCCGCTGGCCGAGGTGCCGGACGTGTGGGCCGGGGTGGTCGGGATTTTCCGCGACTACGGCTACCGCCGACTGCGCAACCGGGCCCGGTTGAAGTTCCTGGTGGCCGACTGGGGCGTGGAGCGCTTCCGCGAGGTCCTGGAGAAGGACTACCTCGGTCGTACGCTGCTCGACGGCCCGGCGCCGATCCTGCCGTCGAAGCCGGTCGACCACGTGGGCGTGCACGAGCAGGCCGACGGGCGGCACTACGTGGGCGCCGCTCCGGTGGTCGGGCGGGTCTCCGGCGCGCAGCTCAGCCAGCTGGCCGACGTGGTCGAGGCGCACGGCAGCGACCGGGTGCGGCTCACCCCGTACCAGAAGCTGCTGGTGCTCGACGTGCCGTCGGAGCGGACGGAGTCGCTGATCGACGCGCTGCGCGGAATCGGTCTGGAGGCCCGGCCGTCCGCCTGGCGGCGCGGCACGATGGCGTGCACCGGCATCGAGTACTGCAAGCTCGCCATCGTCGAGACGAAGGCCCGCGGCGAGGAGTTGGTGGCCCGGCTGGAGCAGCGGCTGCGCGACTTCGACGCGGACATCTCGATCCACATCAACGGCTGCCCGAACGCGTGCGCACGCACCCAGGTGGCCGACATCGGGCTCAAGGGGCAACTGGTGGTCGGCCCGGACGGCCGGCAGGTCGAGGGTTTCCAGGTGCACCTGGGCGGCGGGCTGGGCATGGCCCAGGGGCAGACCGCCGGTTTCGGCCGCAAGCTTCGCGGCCTGAAGACCACCGCCGACGAACTTCCGGAGTACGTGGAACGGCTGGCCCGTCGCTACCTGGCCGGTCGGAGCGAGGGCGAGACGTTCGCCAACTGGGTGATCAGAGTCGACGAGGAGGAACTGCGGTGAGCAGCGAGAACCGAGCGGCACCTCTGTACTGCCCGTACTGCGGCGAGGAGGACCTACGGCCGCACGAGGCGGGTCACGGCGCCTGGGAGTGCCACGCCTGCACCCGGGTCTTCTCGGTGAAGTTCACCGGGTTGCTGAGTCGGGCGGTGACCTCATGAGTCTCGTCTCAGCCGCGAGCCTGCGCCTGGTGGGCCCGGGCGGCTCGACGTCGGCCGACCCGGCCCGGCGCGACCCGGACGAGCTGCGGGCCCTGGCCGAGCAGGCCGCTCGGGACCTGGAGGGCGCCCCGGCACTGGAGATCGCCCGCTGGGCGGCGCAGACCTTCGGTGAGCGGTTCTGCGTGACCAGCTCGATGGCCGACGCCGTGCTGGCGCACCTGGTCTCCCGGGTGGCCCCCGGGGTGGACGTGGTCTTCCTCGACACCGGCCTGCACTTCCCCGAGACGCTACGGGTACGCGACGAGGTCGCCCGGACGCTGCCGGTGAACGTCAGGTCGATCCGGCCCCGGCTCACCGTCGGCCAGCAGGACGGCCAGTACGGCCCTCGGCTGTTCAACAAGTCGCCGGACGACTGCTGCCAGTTGCGCAAGGTGGAGCCGCTGGAGCGGGCGCTGACCGGGTACGACGCGTGGGCCGCCGGTCTGCGTCGGGACGAGTCGCCGAGCCGAGCCAACACACCTGTGGTGACCTTCGACGCCCGTCGGGGCAAGGTCAAGGTCAACCCGATCGCGGCCTGGTCGCAGAAGGATGTGGACTCCTACATCGCCCGTTTCAACGTGCCGGTCAACGAGCTGTTCAAGCAGGGTTACGGGTCGATCGGCTGCTGGCCGTGCACCCGCCGTACGAAGGCCGGCGAGGACGCGCGGGCCGGCCGGTGGGCCATGTTCGAGAAGACCGAGTGCGGGCTGCACGTCTGACCTCCCCGGCGACGCCCCTGACCGGCCTCGGTGCGGCTGGCGGGGCGGACCCGGTGGTGCTTGTCGCGCACGGCAGTCGTGACCCACGGGCTGCCGATGCCACCCGGGCGCTGGCTCGGGCGGTGTCGGCGGCCCGGCCGGGCACACCGGTGTGGGCGAGTTGGCTGGACCACACCGAGCCGGGGCCGACCGAGGTGCTGCGGGACCTGGCCGTGGCCGGTCACCGCCGGGCGGTGCTGGTGCCTCTGCTGCTGACCGCCGCGTACCACCATCGGGTGGACATTCCGGCGGCGGTCGCCGCGGCGACGCGGTCCGGGCCACCGCTGTCGGTACGGGTGACCGATGTGCTCGGGCCGGCGGAGGACACTCCCGATCCTGGGCTGCTGGCCGGGCTGTGCCGACGGCTGGGTGAGACGCGTCCGGGCCGCTTCGACGCGTTGGTGCTGGCCGCGGCGGGCACCCGGGACGCGCGGGCGCGGCGATCGGTGGGCCGGGTCGCCGATGCGCTCGGCGTGGAGTTCGGGGTGCCCTGCCGGGTGGCGTACGCCTCGGCGGCTCCACCAGCGGCCGGTGTGGCGGTGTCCCGGTTGCGGGCGTCCGGCGCGCGTCGGGTCGCGGTGTCCGCGTACTTCCTCGCGCCGGGGCTGTTCCATGACGCGGTGACCGAGGCGGCCGGGGCGGCGGGTGCGGTGGCGGTCGCCGCGCCGCTGACCGACGCACCGGAGTTGGTCGAGTTGGTGCTGCGTCGGGTCGACGATCGGCCGGTGCTGGCGTCTACGGGCTGACCCGTGCCGGCGCTGTGTGATCCGGCCCGTGCGGGCACTGGGTGATCCCGGCCCGTGCGGGCACTGGGTGATCCGGTGCCGGACAGCAGAACGCCCCGGTGGGCGAACCCACCGGGGCGTACAGCTGTGTGTTGGGGTTCAGGCGGAGTGAGCGCGCAACACCCGGAGACCGCCGCGCCGCTTGACGGCGCGCCGCTCCTCCTCGCTCATTCCGCCCCAGACGCCGGCGTCCTGACCAGACTCGAGTGCCCACTGAAGGCACTGGTCGGTCACGGAGCAGCGCCTGCAGACGGCCTTGGCCTGCTCGACCTGCAGCAGAGCCGGTCCAGACGTCCCGATCGGGAAGAACAGCTCGGGGTCCTCGTCGCGGCAGACACTATGGTGACGCCAGTCCATGGCGGCAACACTCCTCATTCTGGATGGGTGGCGAACAATTGCTTGTCGTGCTTTTCCTATATGCATCCGCAGTGCCGATGGTGACAGTTAGCGTCTGTCCATTCGGCAGTGCGTGAGCAGGCGTTCAGCGCCGGGGACCTGCTGGAACAGCTCAACCTGACGAGCATATCCAGGCAATGTCCCGGTAACTCAAGTTCGCTTGTGAATACTTTCACGAACAGTCGCGATGTCAAGGGTGACGCTCGGAAAAACTCCGGGCGGTGAGCAAGCCCACAACCCATTTGTCCGGATTCCAGTGCTTTCCTGGTTACCCGCCGTGCCACAGTCGAGGATCAATATAGTACAGTCCGCGTGACATTGCTGACATTTCCGGCACCTGCCCCTCGGTGTGGCGGCGACCAAGTCGATCGGTTGTGGCCACCGTGTCGACCAAGGGCAGTACCCGAGACCTAGCAGATTACTCTCAGTGCGGCCGGAACGGAGGTGAATCTGACTTTCTCCCGCTCGCCGAGATAGTCCCCGTCCAGCTGGAACGCCTGCGGACGACTGGAGACCAGCGTGAACTCCGCGGTGTCATGGAGTCGTAACACCTGCCGACCGCGTGGATCCGGTTGCCGGGACAGGAACTGCGTCACTGTCCGTGTTGTGCTAGCCACCCGGAGCTGACGCAACGCCAGCACATCGAGCCCGAGATCGAACGACGCCGCCGGGTTCGGGTTGACCTCCCGGTCGCCCAGGTACGTCCACGGCGCCGTGTTCTGGATGATGACGGTGGCCAGCTCGGCCTCCGCCGGCTCACCCGGACGCTCCAGGACGATCGCCGGATGCCGCCGGTCCGAGGCGAAGAAGTACTGGTTCATGATCGAGCGCAGATAGAGCGATGGTGTCGAGACCCGCCCCTTCCGCCGGGCCTGCTCCACCCGGTGGATCACCGCGGCGTCCAGGCCGAAGCCGGCGCAGAAGGTGAAGTAGCGGTCGTCGGCGAGGCCCAGCCCCACCGTCCGGCTCCGGCCCAGCCGCAGCCCTTCCAGGATCATGCTGGTCGCCTCCGGCCACTCCCGGGGCAGACCCACAGCGCGGGCGAACACGTTTGTCGAGCCACCGGGGACGGTCGCCAGCGCGGGCAGTCGCTCCGCCATCGGCGCGTCGCCGGCGCGAGTCGGCGGTTCGGCCGTCATCAGGCCGTTCACCACCTCGTTCACAGTGCCATCGCCACCCAGGGTGACGACCAGGTCGACGCCCTCAGCGGCTGCCTCCCGGGCCAGCGCCACGGCGTGTCCACGCCGACGGGTGTAGCGCACGCTGAGATCGACTTCGCTGCGCAGCGCCCGGACGAGCACGTCCCGGCTGCGTTCGCTGGTGGTGGTGGCCTTCGGATTGACCACCAGGACGGCCCGCATGGGCGGCACTGTACCTTCCGGCAGCCCGGGTATCGTGGCGCGCGTGACCATCGACTCGGACCCGATCCCCGTCACGCTCCGCTGGGCGGTCCGGCTGCTGTGGGCGGAGGCGGCCGTCGTCGGGCTGATCGCCGTCTGGCTGATCTGGGCCGACCTCACGGCCACCCGCACCGACCTGCTGGTGGCATTGCTGGTGACAGTGTTCGCCATCGGGGCGGCCGTCGCGCTCTGGGCCCTGGGTCGCGCGCTGCTACGCCGTCAGGCGGGCGCACGAGCCCCCGCGATAGTGCTTCAGCTGATGGTGCTGCCGATCGGGTGGTTCATGATCCAGGCCGGACTGGGTTGGCTGGGCGTGCCGCTGATGGCGCTCGGCCTGGGCGTGGCCTGGCTGCTGATCTGCCCACCGACGACCCGGGCCCTCGGCTTCGAGTGACCCCGCCGGTGCGTCGGACCGGTTAGTAGCCGCCGGAGCGGCGGGTGAGCAGCGCGATCGTGGCCCGATCGTCGGCGGAGGTGGCGGACGCCGAGGTGGTCAGCGCGGTGAGCACCTTCCAGGCGAACGATGACTCGCCGGGCAGGGTGGCACCGCGCACGGTCGGCACCGTCACCTCGACGGTCAGCGCGTCCTCGGTGACCGCGAAGCGGCACTCCAACTCGGCGTCGCGGGTGGCGATGGCGAGCAGCATGGCGCACGCCTCGTCGACAGCGATCCGTAGATCCTCGATCTCGTCGAGCGCGAACTGCAACCGGGCCGCGAGACCGGCGGTGGCGGTGCGGAGCACGCCGAGGTAACCGCCGTCGGCAGGCACCGTGAGGTGCACCACGTCGTCGTCGGTCGCTGGCTGGCCAGTCAGTTGAGTCACGCCTCATCCCCCCGGTCGGGGACTCTACCCGGTCAGTCGCCCGTACGCGTGCCGGCGGTGGTGGCGTGCTCGGCCAGCTCGCGGAGCGCGGCGCCGCTGAGTCGGTAGGGAACCCACTCGCTCATCTGTTCGGCGCCGATCGAGGCGTAGAACCCGGCCGCCGGATTCCAGTCGATCATCCACCACTCCAGCCGCTGGTAGCCGCGTCGTACGCAGATGTCGGCCAGCGCGGCGAGCAGCAGTCGACCGGCTCCGGTGCCCCGGGCGGCCGGCCGGACGTAGAGGTCCTCCAGGTGGATGCCGTGCACGCCGGCCCAGGTGGAGAAGTTGAGGAACCACAGCGCGAAGCCGACCGGCTCGTCGTGCGCGTCCACCGCGACGTGACCGAAGAGCGCCGGAGCGGTCGTACGACCGCTCCAGCTCGGCGCGTCTGACGCCACGCCGCGACCTGGAGCAGTCGCGAAGAGCGCCGAGGTCAGTTGCTCGGTGGTGAGGTGGCACTGCTCCGCGGCACGCTCGTACTCGGCCAACTCGTGCACCATGGCGACGACGGCCGGCACGTCCTCGGGACGTGCCGGCCGGATCGTCGGGATGACCGGGGAGGTCACGCCTTCTTGGTCTCCCAGAAGATCTTCGAGATCTCGTCGATCTTCGCGAGCAGCTTGTCGGCGGTGGCCGGGTCGAGGCTGCCCTTGACGCCACCGGCGCCGGCGAGCTTGGTGGCCTCGTTGAACAGGCTGTGCAGGTTCGGGTACTTCTCGAAGTGCGGCGGCTTGAAGTAGTCGGTCCACAACACCCAGAGGTGGTGCTTGACCAGCTCGGCGCGCTGCTCCTTGATGATGACGGCGCGGGTGCGGAACTCCGGGTCGGTGTTCGCCTGGTACTTCTCGCAGATCATTTTGACCGATTCGGCCTCGATCCGGGCCTGAGCCGGGTCGTAGACACCGCACGGCAGGTCGCAGTGAGCGCTCGCGGTGACGCGGGGCGCAAGGATGCGCGGAAGTCGCATCGGGATCCTCCATGGGAAGTTTGCGATGATCAAAGGCGACATTACTCCTGGGAATGCTCCCCGAACGGAGTGGAGGTGAAACCAGTGGCCGCCGATCACCCGGCTGAGGTGCCCCGGTTGCGCGGGCCGCTGACCGCCGTTCTGGTGACCGGCCCGTCCATGGCCCCGACCCTGCGGCACGGCGACGCGGTTCTGGTTCGTCCCGGTGGCCGCCCGATCCGCGCCGGCGACGTGGTGGTCGCGGTCTTCCGGACCCGGCCCGATCTGCTGGTGGTGAAGCGTGCGGTTCGGCCGCAGGACGGCGGCTGGTGGCTGCGTGGCGACAACGACCTGATCACCGATGACTCCCGGGCGTACGGGGTGGCCGACGTACGGGGGCGGGTGGTGGCCCGCTACTGGCCACGCCCCGGACGGGTACCTCGCCGTCAGTTATGACCCTGCTCACATCCGAGGGGTGGTGCCGACACTATGCTCGGAAAGTGCCCGGGTGACCCCCCGCACCGCGTGCCACCGCTCGCCGCCCACCTCGCGGCGAGGCAGGCCGCCTCACATCTGCTCGACAGATCCTGGAGTCACCACCATGTCGTCGTCCACCGTGGACCCCGCTGATCCCGTCTTCCTCCTGCACCGGGGCGGCAAGATGGCCGTCACCTCGACAGTGCCGCTCACCAGCCGGGAGGACCTTTCCCTGGCGTACACCCCGGGGGTGGCCCGGGTGTGTGAGGCGATCGCCGCCGACCCCGCCCTGGTGGACGACTACACCTGGGTGTCGCACACGGTCGCGGTGGTCACCGACGGCTCGGCGGTGCTCGGGCTGGGCAACATCGGTCCCCGGGCCGCGCTCCCGGTGATGGAGGGCAAGGCGGTGCTGTTCAAGCAGTTCGCCGGGGTGGACGCCGTGCCGGTGTGCCTGGACACCCAGGACGTGGACGAGATCGTTGCCGTGGTGCGGGCGCTGGCACCGTCCTTCGGTGGGATCAACCTGGAGGACATCAGCGCGCCGCGTTGCTTCGAGATCGAGCGTCGGCTCGACGAGGCGCTGGACATCCCGGTCTTCCACGACGACCAGCACGGCACCGCCATCGTGGTGCTGGCCGCGCTGCGCAACGCCGCGACGCTGCTCGACCGCAAGCTCGGTGACCTGCGGGTGGCGGTGAGCGGCGCGGGCGCGGCCGGCGTGGCCGTGACGAAGATGCTGATCGCCGGGGGCGTCAACCCCGACCAGGTGGTGGTCTGTGACTCCAAGGGAATCATCGGCCGGCACCGCACCGAGCTGACCGGCACCAAGGCCGAGTTGGCGGCGAGCACCAACGCCGACGGCCGCCACGGCGACATCACCGAGGCGTTGCGCGACGCGGACGTGCTGGTCGGGGTCTCCGGCGGGCAGATCCCCGAGGCCGCGGTGGCCGGGATGGCGCCCGGCGGGATCGTGTTCGCGTTGGCGAACCCGACCCCCGAGGTGCACCCCGAGGTGGCCGCCCGGCACGTCGCTGTGGTCGCCACCGGGCGCAGCGACTACCCGAACCAGATCAACAACGTGCTGGCCTTCCCCGGTGTGTTCCGCGGCGCGCTGGATGCCGGCGCCACCCGGATCACCGAGGCGATGAAGGTCGCCGCCGCGGACGCCATCGCCGGTGTGGTGGCGGAGTCCCTGACCGCCGACGCGATCGTTCCGTCCCCGCTCGACCCGCGCGTCGCGCCGGCCGTGGCCGAGGCGGTCGCCGAGGCCGCCCGCCGCGACGGCGTCGCCCGCCGCTGAACGCACGCGTTGGCCGAGGGCGCTCCGACGCCGCCGGCCTGTGCGCACGCGTGGGCCGGGGGCGTTCCGACGCCGCCGGCCTGTGCGCACTCGTTGGCCGGGGGCGCTCCGGCGCAGCATGCGCCGCCGGCCTGCGCGCAGGCTTCTTAACGAGCGCTCAGCTTGTTACCGTGCCGATCATGCGTGCTGCCTTTGCCTCCCGTTTCGACGACGCCGATCCGCTCGCCGCGCTCACCGTCGGCGAGCGGCCCGAGCCGACCCCTCCGGCTGACGACTGGGTGACCGTGCAGTTGCGGGCCACCTCGCTCAACCACCACGACCTCTGGTCGCTGCGCGGGGTGGGTCTCACCGAGGCCCAGCTGCCGATGATCCTCGGCTGTGACGCTGTCGGGCTGGACCCGGAGGGGCGCCCGGTGGTCGTGTACCCGGTGGTCGTCACACCAGGTGACCCGCGCGGGGTTTCCATCCTCTCCGAGCACTTTGCCGGGACGCTCGCCGAGCGGGTGGCCGTACCCCGGTCGAATCTGATCCCGCTGCCCGACGGCATGGCGGCGACCGACGCGGCGTGCCTCCCCACGGCCTGGCTGACCGCATGGCGGATGTTGACCACCAAGGGCCGCGTCGCGGACGCCGACAGCGTGCTGGTCCAGGGCGCGGGCGGCGGCGTGGCCACAGCGGCCGTCGCGCTCGCCGTCGCGATGGGCAAGCGGGTGTACGCCACCAGCCGCGACGCCGTCAAGCGGGACCGGATCTCGGCCCTCGGCGCCATCGCCGTGGAACCCGGTGCCCGGCTGCCGGAGCGGGTGGACGTGGTGATCGAGACGGTCGGTGCGGCCACCTTCGACCACTCGCTGAAGTCGGCCGCGCCGATGGCCCGGATCGTGGTCTCCGGCGCGACGGCCGGGCACGAGCCGTCGGTCAACCTGCGCCGGGTGTTCGCCATGCAGCTGGAGATCCTGGGCACCTCGATGGGCACGCCCGGCGAGCTGTACGAGCTGCTGGCGTTCTGCTCCGACAACGAGGTGCGCCCGGTGGTGGACAGCGTCATCCCGTTCAGCCGGGTCGAGGACGCCTTCGCCCGACTGCACTCCGGCGACGCCTTCGGCAAGGTCGTCATCGACCACACGGCCTGACGCGCACCGCGCGCGGCGTCGCCGCCCCGCCCGGCCTGGTCCCGCCTGGCCTGGTCCCGCCTGGTCCCGCCTGGCCTGGCCTGGCCCGCCGCAAGATCGCGCAACATCACGGAAATAGTGGCCTCCGCGTCGTGGGAGGCCACTATTTCCTGGTTACTGCACGATCTTGTGGCGGTCGAGTGCCGGAGCGGCCGTCAGAGGTGGTCGTCGAAGGTGGCGATGTCGCCGCGCGTCGCGTCGGTGGAGATGCGCTTCTTGGCGTCGGCGTCGCCGTAGAGCGACCAACGCAGGAACTCGACCGACGTGTCCGAGACGACCCGCAGCGTCGCGCCGTCGCCGAGCAGCGCCCGCCCGTGGTCGCCCTTGGGCAGGCTCAGCATCGCCTTCGGCCAGGGCACCTTGTCGTACGCGGCCCTGCCCGCCGCGTACTCGACCACCTCGTCCAACTCGCCGTGCACGAACAGCTGTGGCGCTGCCGCACCCGCGAACGCGGTGCCCACGCCGAGCGCCGTGCCCGCGAACACCACACCCGCGTCCAGCCGCTCGTCCCGGCTCGCGGTGAACAGGCCGATGGTGGTCACCCCTCCCGCGGAGTGCCCGGCCGCGGCCACCCGCTCGCCGTCCAGCCGGCCGCGCAACGCGTCGCCGGCCTTGCCGTCCAACGCCAGCACCTGGTCCAACGCGTACGACACGTCGGCGGGTTGGTTGAGCACGTCGAGGACGTTGTTGTCAGCGCCCCGCGAGGTGTGCGGGAATGTCGGCGCGGCCACCACGAAACCCGCCGCCGCCCAGCGGGTCAGCAGCGTCGCGTAGTCGTCCGGTCTTCCACCCAGGCCGTGACTGAACATCACCACCGGGAACCGGCCCTCAGCCGCCGTCGCCGACCGCTTGGCCGCGCCGCCAGACTGCCCGGCCGCCGGGTACCAGAGCGTCGTCGGCAGCGCGCGGCCGTCCCGGTTCAGCTTGAGCTGGCGTACGCCGACCGCGAAGGCGCGCTGCGGGGCCTCGCCGGCGGGGACCTGCGGTGTCGGCGTGGCGGCGGGCGGTGGCTCGACGGGCGCCTGCTGACCCTCGGTCTTCCTGGCGTCCGCTGAGCAGCCGACCAGACCGGCCATGAGCACGGCGCTGGCCAGCAGGGCGGGGGTGACGCGACGTGGCATGAATCCGATTGTGCCTCGCCCCGCCGACGTGCCTGGTGGACTTCGACGCGGTGTGCCCGTCGACTCACCCAGCGCTGCGCGGTCGGTATCAGGCCGTAGCACGTTCGGCGAGCGGGCGTCGCCGACATGCGGCGTCGGTCAGCGCGCGCGGAGGGAAGGCGGCGTTGGGGGTGTACCGGTTCGTTCCAGCGCAACGATCTCGTCGATCCGGTCGGGGGCGCGTCGTTCCGGCATCCAGACCGGGTGCATCTGCTTGAACTCGACCTGGGCCGCCACCTGTGTCGGTCGGGTCAGTGGGCCGGGCGGGACTCGTAACGGGTCAGGGTGGGGGAGTGGGCGTCGGCGGGGAGGCGGGCACCGGCGGCCCGGTCGCCGTAGAGGGTCCAGCGCAGGAAGTCGGTGGTGGTGGCGAGCACCGGGGCGAAGCCGGGGTGACCCGGCGTGAGGTAGGTGCCGTGGTCCTGGCCGAGCAGGCTGAGGAACCCGGCCGGCCCGGGGGTGCGGGCGTACGCGGCCCGGCCGACAGTCACCGGCACCACCGGGTCGGCCGTGCCGTGCACGAAGAGCACTGGCGCGGCCGGCCCGGCGAAGCTGCCCGGCAGCCCACCGCCAGCGATCACGATCCCGGCGCGTAGCCGAGCCGGGTGACCCTCGCTGAACATGCCCGAGGTGGTGAAGCCGCCCGCCGAGTGCCCGGCGGCGGCGACCGAGGTCAGGTCGAGGTGCCCGGCGAGGGGATCGACAGGGCTCCGGTCGAGGTCGCCCAGATACCGGATCAGTCGCCAGGCGTCGGCCGGCTGGTGGCGTACGTCGGCCCGGGTGAAGTGCGCGGCACCCTGTCGGGTGTGCGGGTACGCGGGTGCGGCCACCACGAAGCCAGCCGCCGCCCAGCGGGTGGTCAGGCCGGCGTGCAGCTCGGGCAGGCTGTCCAGCCCGTGGCTGTAGACCACCACCGGGAACCGTCCGGCCGCCACCTGATCGGTCGACGCCGGGTACCAGATCGTCACCGGCAGGGGGCGCGTCGAGCGCGGATCGAGGGTGAACGTACGCACGCCGACGGCGTACGACACCTCGGGCGCCCGACGCGCCGACACCGGCCCGGTGGCCCCGCCGGCCACGGCGGTGGCCGGCGCACAACCGGCCAGCAGCGCTGTCACCAGTACGGCCATCAGCCGGCCCGCCCCCATCGTTCCACGGTAGGTGCCGGGCGGGCGTGGCGGCCCCGCCGTCCGGCTCGGGTGCACGCGCCACCCGGTCGGTCCCCTCCGCCGGCCGGGTCCACCCCTGGGACGCCGCGGGCCGGGGACGGTGCCGCCTGGCCGGCTTCGCTAGGGTCACCGACATGCCTGAGAACTACACGGACCCCAGCGGCAACACCGAGGCGTTCCGCGCCTTCAACCAGACGCCGGAGACCGCTGCGCCGACGGAGGCCCCGTCCCGCCTGCCGCTCATCATCGGTGCGGCAGTGGTCGTCGTGGTGCTGGTGGCACTCGTCGCCTGGCTGGCGACCGGCTGATCGAGACGCCTGGCTGGCGTCTCGCTGATCGAGTCGCGTGGCTGGCGCCGGCACCGAACGGGCTTCACCGACTCGCGCGCACCCTCGGGTTCCCCGGGGGTGCGCGCCTCAGTTGCGTCAGGCCGCCCCGACCACGTCCCGGGTCTGCCGGGCGATTTCCCGCTCCTCGTCGGTGCGGATGACGCAGACGCTCACCTCGGCGCCGTCGGGCGAGATCAACCGGTCACCCTCGCCGTCGTTGCGGGCATCGTCCACTGTGATGCCGAGCCGGCCCAGGCCGGCCAGCGCGGTGGTCCGCACCGGCGCGGCGTGCTCGCCGACCCCGGCGGTGAAGGCGATCGCGTCGACCCGACCGAGCAGCGCGTAGTACGCCCCGACGTACTCGGTGATGCGCCGGCAGTACACGTCGAAGGCCAACGCCGCCGCCCGGTCACCGGCCGCCCGGCGTTCGAGCACCTCGCGCATGTCGTTGGCGCCGGTCAGCCCGAGCAGGCCGCTGCGGTGGTTGAGCAGGTCGTCGATGTCGTCCACCGACAGCCCACCCTCGCGGCGCAGGTGGAAGATCACGGTTGGGTCCACGTCGCCGCTGCGGGTCCCCATCACCAGCCCCTGTAACGGGGACATGCCCATCGAGGTGGCGACGCTGCGACCGTTCGCCACCGCGCAGGCGCTGGCCCCGTTACCCAGGTGCAGGGTGATCGTGTTGATCTGCTCGTACGGGCGGCCCAGCAGTTCGGCGGTGCGCCGGGACACGTACGCGTGCGAGGTGCCGTGGAAGCCGTACCGGCGGATGTCGTACCGCTCGGCGGTGTCCCGGTCGATCGCGTACGTCGCGGCGGCCTCCGCCAGGGTGTGGTGGAACGCGGTGTCGAAGACGGCGACCTGCGGGACGTCCGGCAGCGCCGCGCGGGCCACCTCGATGCCGGCCAGGTTGGCCGGGTTGTGCAGTGGGGCGAGCGGCACCAGATTCTTGATCGCGGCCAGCACGGCGTCGTCGACGAGTACCGGCGCGCTGAACGTCCGGCCGCCGTGCACCACCCGGTGTCCGACCGCCGCCAGCCCGGCCAGGTCCAGCCCGTCCAGGATCTGCCGGACCGCCTCGGCGTGGTCCGCCGGGCCGCCGCCGGGCTCACCGATCCGCTCGACGGTGCCGTGGTCGAGTGCCCGGTCACCGTCGTAGCGGCGCCACTTCACCGACGACGACCCGCAGTTGAGCACCAGTACCCGACTCACGACGCCTCCTCGGTGGCCGCCTGGATGGCGGTGATCGCCACGGTGTTGACGATGTCCGGCACCGTGGCACCCCGCGACAGGTCGTTCACCGGCCGCCGCAGGCCCTGCATCACCGGGCCGACGGCGACCGCCCCGGCCGAGCGCTGCACCGCCTTGTACGTGTTGTTGCCGGTGTTCAGGTCCGGGAAGATGAAGACGGTGGCGTGCCCCGCCACGGGGCTGTCGGGCAGCTTCGTTGCCGCCACCGCCGGGTCGATCGCCGCGTCGTACTGGATGGGCCCCTCGACCAGCAGGTCGGGCCGGCGCTCCCGGACCAGCGCGGTGGCCGCGGCGACCTTCTCCACGTCGGCGCCCGCGCCGGAGCTGCCGGTCGAGTACGACAGCATGGCCACCCGGGGTTCGATGCCGAACCGGGCGGCGGTGTCGGCCGACGAGATCGCGATGTCGGCGAGCTGGGCCGCGTCCGGGTCGCGGTTGACAGCGCAGTCGCCGTAGACCAGCACCCGGTCGGCGAGCAGCATGAAGAAGACGCTGGAGGCCACCGAGACGTCCGGCAGCGTACGGATGATCTCGAACGCCGGCCGGATGGTAGCTGCGGTGGTGTGCGTGGCCCCGGAGACCATGCCGTCGGCGCGGCCGGTGGCCACCATCAACGTGCCGAAGTAGTTGGGCTGCGCCACGATGTCGTGCGCCAACTCGGCGGTGACGCCCCGGTGGGCGCGCAGCCGGGCGTACTCGGCGGCGAAGTCGTCGCGCCACTCGCTGGCGCCCGGGTCGACCACCTGTACGTCGCCGAGGTCGATGCCCAGCTCCCGGGTGCGTCGGGAGATGTCGTCCGGCCGGCCGAGCACCGTCAGTTCGGCCACTCCACGCCGTAGCAGGATCTCCGCCGCGCGCAGGATCCGCTCGTCGGTGCCCTCCGGCAACACCAGGTGCCGGGGCTTCGAGCGGGCACGGTCGATCAGCTCGTTCTCGAACATCAGTGGGGTGACCCGCGCCGACCGGCTGAACCGCAGCCGACGGGCCAGGTCGTCGGTGTCCACACAGCGCTCGAACGCGCCGAGCGCGGCCTCCACCTTGCGGGGATTTGTCGCGCTGGGCCGGCCCTCGATGCGACTGGACGCGGCCACCGTGTCGTAGCTGTCGAGACGCACGGAGAGCACCGCCAACCCGGTGTTGAGCCCCTCCACCAGCCGCATGACCCTGGGGTCGGGCTGCTCGCCGAGGGTGAGCACCAGCCCGGCCACCGACACCTGCCCGGCCACGTGCGCGGCGCTCGCGGCGACGAGCAGGTCGGCCCGGTCCCCGGGGGTGATCACCAGGGCGCCCTCGGTGAGGTGGCCCAGCACTGTCGGCACGTGCGCCGCGCCGACCACGAAGTCCAGCACGTCGCGACCGAGCGCGGCGTCGTCTCCGGCCAGCAGGGTGGCGTCGAGCGCCGCCGCCACCTCGGCCACCGTCGGCGCGGACACGCTCGGCACCTCCGGGATGGCGTACGCGGGGACCGGCAGGTCGGGCAGCGTCATCGGCGCGGTCACCCGGTTGGCGATCACCGCGAGCACCGTTGCGCCGAGGTCGGCCAGATCGTGGTACGCCCCCCGCATCGCCGACGCGACAGCCGCCGGCTCCTGCCCGAAGCCGTCCACGACCGGCACCACCACGCTGCCGAACTCGGTGGCCAGCCGGGCGTTGAAGGCCAGTTCCCGGGGGTGGGCCGGGTCGCCCGGCTCGTCGAAGTCACTGCCCACCACCACCACCGCCGGGCACTGCCGCTCCACCGCCCGGTAGCGCTCGACGATGGCGGAGATGAGCTGCTCCCGGCGGCCGTCGGCGACCAGCGCCGAAGCCTCGGCGTAGCTCGCCCCGGCCAGTTCGGACAGCGGCACCTCGACCCGGTACCGCTCGCTCAGCAGGGCGAGGATCGGGTCCTGGCCGGTGTCGGCCACCAACGGCCGGAACACGCCGATCCGCCCGACCTGGCGGGACAGCAACTCCGCCAACCCGAGGGCAATCGTCGACTTGCCCCCGCCGGACCCCACGCTGGTGAGGTAAACACTCCGAGCCACGTTCCCACCCCCTGCCCGTTGATCAAGAAGTTTGCGTCAGCTCCGGCC
Organism: Micromonospora hortensis; assembly: GCF_022230935.1. Classification (NCBI taxonomy): domain Bacteria; kingdom Bacillati; phylum Actinomycetota; class Actinomycetes; order Micromonosporales; family Micromonosporaceae; genus Micromonospora; species Micromonospora hortensis. The sequence continues at coordinate 149,971 of NZ_JAKKFE010000065.1, read as the reverse complement.
CCCATCGTGACCGAAACTTCTTGATCACCGGGTGCGGAACGGGGTTAGGCGTCTTCGTCGTCGGGGTCGTCCAGGCGAGCTAGGTAGGTTGCCAGGCGCTCGATGGGGGTTTCGAAGTCCGGGTTGAGGTCGACGAAGTCGCGCAGGCGCTCGCCTAGCCACTCCAGCGTGACCTGCTCTTCGCCCCGGCGCTCGACCAGCTCCTCGATGCCACGGTCGGTGAAGTACATGGGTACGTCCTCGTGCTCGGCCCGGCTCGGGCCGGGCGGATGAGATGGCGGGTGGACCGACGGAGCGGGGCAGGACCGTGGTGAAACGGCCCTGCCCCGGCTTCCGTGCTCAGGTCAGGTCACGGGCGGGGGAGTGCCGCCTCGATCAGCGCGTTCTGCTCGACCTCGTGGGTCTTGGCCGAGCCGACCGCCGGGGCGGCCGCGGCCGGGCGGGAGATCCGCCGCAGCCGAACGTCAGTGAGGTGCTCCAGCAGGTTGAGCGCGACGAACGACCAGCCACCCTGGTTGGCCGGCTCCTCCTGCACCCAGGCGAAGTCCTCCGCGTTCGGGAACTGCGCGAGGGCGGCCCGGATCTCCTCCACCGGCAGCGGGTACAGCTGCTCCAGCCGGAGGATCGCGGTGTCGGTGACGCCGCGCTCCTGCCGGGCCTGGAACAGGTCGTAGTAGACCTTGCCGGAGCAGAGCAGCACCCGCTTCACCGACTCCGGCGCCGGGGCGGCCGTGTCGCGCAGCACCGTCTGGAAGGTGCCGGTGGTGAAGTCCTCCACCGACGAGACGCAGAGCTTGTGCCGCAGCAGCGACTTCGGCGTGAACACCACCAGCGGCTTGCGCTTGGGCGACAGGGCCTGGCGGCGCAGCAGGTGGAAGTAGTTCGCCGGGGTCGTCGGGATGGACACCCGCATGTTGTCCTCGGCGCACATCTGCAGGAACCGCTCCGGCCGGCCGGAGGTGTGGTCCGGGCCCTGACCCTCGTGGCCGTGCGGCAGCAGCAGGGTGATGGCGGAGCGCTGGCCCCACTTCACCTCACCGGACGAGATGAACTCGTCGATCACCGACTGGGCGCCGTTGACGAAGTCGCCGAACTGGGCCTCCCAGGCGACGAGGGCGTTGATGTTCTCCACCGAGTAGCCGTACTCGAAGCCCATCGCCGCGTACTCGCTGAGCAGCGAGTCGTGCACGAAGAACCGGGAGCGGTCGCCGTCGCCGGTGAGCGACTTCAGCGGCAGGTAGTCGTCGCCGGTGCGGGAGTCGACCACCGAGGCGTGTCGCTGGACGAACGTGCCGCGACGAGAGTCCTGCCCGGCGAGCCGGACGGTGACCCCGTCGTGCAGCAGCGCCCCGAGCGCGATGATCTCGCCGAAGCCCCAGTCGATGTTGCCCTCGACGGACATCTTGGCCCGCCGGTCCAGCAGCTGCTGGATCCGCTTGTGCGGGGTGAAGCCTTCCGGCAGGTTGACGTGCGCCTCGCCGATGGCCTTGACCACTGACGCGTCGGTGGCGGTGTCGACCTGCGGCTCCGGCTCCTCCTCGCGGCGCGGCCGGTTGAGCTGGCGCGGTGCCGAGGCGGCGTCCCGGGTGGCCTTGAAGACCTTCTCCAACTGCGCCTGGTAGTCGCGCAGCAGCTCCTCCGCGTCCTCCACGGTGATGTCACCGCGACCGATCAGCTCCTCGGTGTAGAGCTTGCGGACCGAGCGCTTCGAGTCAATGATCTTGTACATCTGGGGGTTGGACATCGACGGGTCGTCGCCCTCGTTGTGCCCGCGCCGGCGGTAGCAGACCATGTCGATCACGACGTCCTTGTTGAACGTCTGCCGGTACTCGAAGGCCAGCCGGGCCACCCGGACCACTGCCTCCGGGTCGTCGCCGTTGACGTGGAAGATCGGCGCCTGGATCATCCGGGCCACGTCGGTGCTGTAGAGGCTGGACCGGCTGTACTCCGGGGCGGTGGTGAAGCCGACCTGGTTGTTCACCACGACGTGCACGGTGCCGCCGGTGCGGTAGCCGCGCAGCTGGGACAGGTTGAGCGTCTCGGCGACCACACCCTGCCCGGCGAAGGCGGCGTCACCGTGCACCGCCAGCGGCAGCACCGTGTAACCCTCCAGCTTGAGGTCGATCCGGTCCTGCTTGGCCCGGACGATGCCCTCCAGCACCGGGTCGACGGCCTCCAGGTGCGACGGGTTGGCCACCACCGACACCTTGACCGCGTGCTCGCCGTCGGGGGTGGTGAACTTGCCGTTCTGGCCCAGGTGGTACTTCACGTCGCCGGAGCCCTGCGTCGAGCGTGGGTCCAGGTGACCCTCGAACTCCGAGAAGATCTTCTCGTACGGCTTGCCGACGATGTTGGCCAGCACGTTGAGCCGACCCCGGTGGGCCATGCCGATGACGACCTCGTCCAGCCCGTTCTCGGCGGAGGACTCCAGCACCTCACCGAGCAGCGGGATCAGCGACTCGCCGCCCTCCAGCGAGAAGCGCTTCTGGCCGACGTACTTGGTCTGGAGGAAGGTCTCGAACGCCTCGGCGGCGTTGAGCCGGTTGAGCACGTGCTTCTGCTCGTCGGCGGACGGCTTCTCGTACTTGCGCTCGATCCGTTCCTGGACCCAGCGGCGCTCCTCCGGGTCCTGGATGTGCATGTACTCGATGCCGACCCGGCGGCAGTACGAGTCGCGCAGCACGCCGAGGATCTCGCGGAGCTTCATCCGCTGCCGGCCGGCGAAGCCGTTGACCGGGAACTCGCGGTCCAGGTCCCACAGGGTGAGCCCGTGCTGCAGGACGTCGAGGTCGGGGTGCTTGCGGATCTTGAATTCCAGCGGGTCGGTGTCGGCCATCAGGTGACCGCGCACCCGGTACGCGTGGATCAGCTCGTGCACCCGGGCGGTCTTGTTGATCTGACCCTCGGAGTTGACAGCGACATCGCGCATCCAGCGCACCGGCTCGTACGGGATGCGCAGCGCGGTGAAGATCTGGTCGTAGAAACCGTGCTCGCCCAGGATCAGCTCGTGCATCACCTTGAGGAACTCGCCGGACTGCGCGCCCTGGATGATCCGGTGGTCGTACGTGCTGGTCAGCGTGATGATCTTGCTGACCGCCAGCTCGGCCAGGGTGGCCTCGGACATCCCCTGGTAGGGGGCCGGGTACTCCATCGCGCCGACGCCGATGATCGCGCTCTGCCCCTGCATGAGCCGCGGCATCGAGTGCACGGTGCCGATGCCGCCCGGGTTGGTCAGCGAGATCGTGGTGCCGGAGTAGTCCTCCATGGTCAGCTCGTTGCGCCGCGCCCGTCGGACCACGTCCTCGTACGCCTGCCAGAACTGCCGGAAGTCCATCTGCTCGCAGCCCTTGATGGAGGGGACCACCAGGTTGCGGCTGCCGTCCGGCTTGGCGAGGTCGATCGCGATGCCGAGGTTGACGTGTGCCGGGCGGAGCACCGCCGGCTTGCCGTTGGCCTCGGCGAAGGAGTTGTTCATTTCGGGGTGCTGGACCAGCGCGCGAACCATCGCGTAGCCGACCAGGTGGGTGAAGCTGACCTTGCCGCCGCGCCCACGGGCGAGGTGGTTGTTGATCACGATGCGGTTGTCCACCAGCAGCTTGGCCGGGACTGCGCGCACGCTGGTCGCGGTGGGCACGCTCAGCGAGGCGTCCATGTTCTGGACGATCTTCGCCGCGACGCCCCGCAACGGTGTGGTCTGCGGGCCGTCGGCGCTCGGCGCGGCGGCCTTGGCGGCCGGCTTGGGCGCAGCGGCCTTCTCCGGTGCGGTGGTCTTCACCGGCGCGGCCTTCGTGGCCGGCGCGGCGGGCTTGGCCGGCGCCGCCTGGGCGGCGGCCGGCTTGCTAGCGGTCGCCGGCGTGGCCGGGGCGCTCGGTTGGGCGACGGTGGCGGCTGCCTCCGGCTGACCGTCCGGCTCCGGGGCGGCGGCCGGCTTGTCCGACGATTCGGCGCCGCGCGGGGTGCCCGCTCCCGGTGCCGGTCGGTAGTCGGCGAAGAAGTCGTGCCAGGCCGAATCGACGCTCGATGGGTCGGCGAGGTAGCGCTGGTACATCTCCTCGACGATCCACTCATTCGGGCCGAAACCCGCCAGTGGGTTCTCCTGCGAAGTCTGCTGGGTCGACACGGCCGGTAATCGCCTCTTTCACGCGGGTTTGTGTGGCACGCGGTGGGTCCGTCGCGCCCGATTAGGAGCACGGACTAGACGGCTCCCAGGCTACGCCGTACCGATCCCGCAGGCATTTCCGCCTCGGTCCCGTGGCCGGTTTCACAGAAGATGCCAGAAGTTCAGCAACGCCTGCGCGCACCGTGTCGAACTGGTAACACCCGGCCCGCGCACGGCCGGTCGCCGAGGGTGACGCCCGACCCCGGAGCGGCCAGCCTGTCACTGCCGCTCCGGGGTCGCAGACGCCATCAGGCGATGTCGCGCCGCCGGGTGAGCAGGACACCGGCGATTCCGCTGACCAGCGCGTAGCCGATCAGCACCAGGGCCCCGACCCACCAGGACGGTGTGAACTCCGAGGTGCCCTCCGTGATCATGACCTGGGATGCCACAGCGGGCCAGATGACCTGCCACTTGAGCACCGCCTGGCTGTCGAGCACGTTCGACAGGAGCAGGAACAGCAGACCCACCACCTGGGTGCCGATCAGGTAGAGCACCGCCGCCGTGATCACCGCACCGAGCTGGTTGGTGATCAGCGTGCCGATGCCCACCCCGAGGATCGTCCAGATGGCGTAGGCCAGCAGGTTGAACAACAGCGCCCGCTGCACCGGCCACTCGCCGAGCTGAGTGCCGTAGTCGTTCGCGGACAGGAAGATCGCGCCAGCGGCCAGGTCGATGAGCGTGGTCGCCAGCCAGAACATGAAGCCGAGCAGGCTGGCGGCGACGAGCTTGCTGACGATGACCGACGTACGCCGGGGAGTCGTCAGGAACGTCGTGGTCGCGGTCTGGTGGAAGAACTCGTTGGTGACCATCAGGATGCCGATGAGCATCACGAACATCAGCCCGAGGTACTGGCCCGAGGTGTAGAGGTTCGCCGCCTGCGCCGGCGCGGTCGCCTGCTCGGCGCTGACGCCGATGTCCTCGGCGTCGCCGCCGAGCGTCGTGACGGCCAACCACGCGTTGATCGCGAACGCCAGGGCGATCGAGAGGAACGCGCCGAGGGCCAGCCACCACCAGGTGCTGGTGGTACGGATCTTGAGTAGCTCGGATCGGACCAGGTTCATCGGATGCCCGCCTTTCCGGCCGTCAGCTCCAGGAAGACCCGTTCCAGATCGGGCCGTTCGGTGGTCAGTTCGTGCAGCTCGACCCCGGCCGCGAGGGCGGATCGGCCGATCGTCGGGGCGTCCACCCCGCCGACCAGCAGCACACCCTGCTCGTCGGTCTCGATGGTCGCCGACTGCGCCTTGAGGGCGGCGGTCAACGCCTCGGCCTGCGGGGTGCGGACCCGGACCCGGGCGCCCTGGGCCATCGACCCGAGCACCTGGTCGACAGGACCCTGCCGGACCAACTGCCCGGCCGCGATGATCACCACGTCGTCGGCGAGGAGCTGCATCTCCGACAGCAGGTGGCTGGAGACCAGCACCGTACGACCCTCGTGGGCGAGGTTCTTGAGGAACCCACGCATCCACCGGATGCCCTCCGGGTCCAGCCCGTTGGCCGGCTCGTCGAGGATCAGCACGCGGGGGTCACCGAGCATCGCGGCGGCGATGCCGAGCCGCTGCTTCATGCCCAGCGAGTAACCCTTGAACTTGCGCTTCGCCGCCGGGGTCAGCCCGACCAGGGCCAACGCCTCGTCGGCCCGCTGCTTGGGCAGCCCGGCCGCCGCGCAGATGACCCGGAGGTGGTTGATGCCGGTGCGGCCCTTGTGCGCGCTGGAGGCCTCCAGCACCGCGCCGACCTGCCGCAGCGGGGTGGCGAGGTCGGCGTAGCGCTGGCCGCTGATGGTGGCCGTGCCGGCGGTCGGCGTGACCAGATTCAGCAGCATGCGCAGCGTGGTGGTCTTGCCTGCGCCGTTCGGGCCGAGGAAGCCGGTCACCCGTCCCGGCGCCACTGTGAAGGACAGGTTATTCACCGCCCGGACGTTCTTGTACTGCTTCGTCAGACCGGACACCACGATCTGACCGTCGCTGGTGGGGCTTCGCTGCCCGTCAGTCATCGTTCTCCTCCCGTGTGTGGCGTCGAGGTACGCCGTGGCACAGCGTGACGGCCCGTGGCAACAAGGTCAATCAGGCGCGGTCGCTACGTTTGCCTCCGTCGCGGGGCGGACGCGACTCATCCCTGCGGACGACGGCCCGGGTTCAGCGGGCGATCCAGGTTGCCCGCGCCGCGCCGAGCAGCGACCCGTCCGGGCCGTACAGGCTGGTGTGCACCAGCGCCTTGCGTCCATCGACGCGGCGCAACGCCCCGGTCACCACGCACTCGTCGCCCGGCCCGGGCAGCGCCGCGACCTCGGCGGCGATCCGGCCCAGCAGGTACGGGCGGCCCGGCGCGAGCACCGCCCAACCACCGGGACAGTCCAGCGCGGCCCAGACCGTGGCAGCGCTGACCTGTGCGGGCGCGCGGAACGGCGCGGCGGTCCGGCCATCGGGCAGGCGGCCAGGGAAGATCCGCAGCCCGTCCGCCCGCTGCGGGCCGCAGACGTAACAGCTGGGGAACGGATGCTCGACCAGGCCGGGGTAGCGGGCCGCGGCGGCCACCGCCGTCTCCAGGTCGACAGGGGGTACGACGGCATCGATCACCCCGGCCGGGCGCACCTCGGCCACCAGCTCGCCGGCCGGGTCCCGGACCTCGCCGTCGACCAGGATCAGCTCGGTGTCCAGCGGTGGTGGCCGGCGCAGGGTCACCTCGACCGGCCCGCTGCCGTCCGCCTCGGCGGCGAAGATCCCCGCGCTCCAGCCGCCGTTGCCGGAACCGGTGGGCCCGTTGTAGCGGGTTTCGATGCGCATCGTCGACCTCCGGTGGTGCGTGTCGGCGCCGTCGCCGGCCTGGTCCGGCAGCCTCGCACGGTCTGCGCCGGGCGTCGCTAGCGGTCTCGCCTGCCGGCGTTCATCCGATCGACACCAGTGGTCCCCGTGGATGGCAACCCGGGCACCTACACAGATCCCATGGCCGTTCTGCATGCCGCTGGCGCACCCCTGAAGACCAGCGGATACACCCTGCTGATCGCCGACGACCCCACCCAGGTCGCGGCCGCGCAACGCCTGCGCCACGAGGTGTTCGCCACCGAGCTCGGCGCCACCCTCCTTCCCGGCGAGGCCGGATTGGACGTGGACCCCTTCGACGCGTACTGCGATCACCTGATCGTCCGCGAGGACAGCACCGGCGAGGTGGTCGGCACGTACCGGCTGCTGCCGCCGGGGCGTACGACCCGGCGCTACGCCGAGGACGAGTTCGACCTGAGCCCGCTCGACCCGCTCCGCGACGACCTGGTCGAGGCGGGTCGGTCCTGCGTGCACCCGGACCACCGCTCCGGCGCGGTGATCAACCTGATGTGGGCCGGCATCATCCGGTACCTGCACCTGCGCGGCTCCCGCTGGCTCGGCGGCTGCGCCTCGGTGCCGGTGGCTGACCGCGGGCGGACGGTCGCCGAGGTGTGGACCCAGGCCCGGGCCCGGCACCTGTCGCCGCCGCCGCTGCGGGTCCGTCCGTTGCGGCCCTGGTTCACCGAGGCGGCTGCCGCCGGCCCGGTCGCCGCAGCCCCGGCCGGGCGGGTGGCGGTTCCGCCGCTGCTGCGCGGCTATCTCCGGCTCGGCGCGTGGATCTGCGGTGAGCCGTCGTACGACAGCGACTTCGGGTGCGCCGACTTCTACGTCCTCTTCTCCCTGGACCGGATGAACCCGCGCTACCTGCGGCACTTCCTCGGCGGTGAGCAGCGGTGACCGCGGTGTCGCGCGACCTGTGGCGGCCCTCCTCGGGCTGCGGCGACGACTGTCTGCCAGCGGCCGGTGAGGTGCCCACGGTGCCGGTGGCCCGCCGGGTGCTCCGGCTGGTCGCCGCGCTCGGCATGCTGCTGGCAGGGATCCCGGTGGTGGCGCTGCTGCCAGTGCTCCCCACTCGGGAACGGCGGGCGCTGCTCAGCGGCTGGGCGCGGGCGACCGCGCGCGCCTTCGGCGTCCGTCTCGTGGTCCGGGGTCGGTTGCCCCGGCGGCGCGCGCTGCTGGTCGCGAACCATGTCTCCTGGCTGGACATCCTCGCGGTGCTGGCGGTCGCGCCCACCCGGATGGTGGCGAAACGGGAGATCCGCTCCTGGCCAATAGTCGGTCTGCTGGCAGCGGCGGCGGGCACCGTCTTCGTGGACCGCGCCCGACCTCTGGCGCTGCCGAGGACCGTCGCCCGGGTCGCCGAGGCGCTGCGCGCCGGGCGGTCGGTGGCGGTCTTTCCGGAGGGTACGACGTCGTGTGCCGGGATCGGTTCCACCGACTGCCGCCCGGGGGGTGGGTTCCGGCCCGCGACGTTCCAGGCGGCCATCGACACGGGCAGCCCGGTGGTCCCGCTGCGGCTCACCTATAGCTGTGCGGCCACCGGGTCGACCACGACGGCCGCCGCCTTCCTCGGTGCGGACACCCTGCTGCGTTCGGTGGCACGGGTGGTCGCGGCGCGGGAGCTGGTGGTCTCGGTGACGATCGCCGCCGCGCTGCACCCGGCTCGTGACGCCGACCGGCGGTTGCTGGCCCGGGCCGCCGAGTCGGCAGTACACCTGGTGCCGACGGCGGGTGCGGTGGCGCGGGCCCGTCTGCGGCCGGTGCCGACGGTGACCCCAGCCGTTTCCGCGCCGGCTCCGCTTGCCGATCGGGAGCTGGACCTGGCGGCCTGAGAGGGAGCATCAGCTGCGACACGTTGGCCTTGCCCCCGTGATGTCCACCACGTCGAGCGACACGAACAGGCCCCTCAGCGTCGCGCTGAGGGGCCTGTTTGCCTGCTATGTCAGGCGCGCTTGGCGAAGCCGACGAACGACTTCCAGGTCTGCGGGTCGAACGTGAGCGCCGGGCCGGACGGGTCCTTGCTGTCGCGAACGGCCACGACGTTGGGGAGGTTGTCGGCGACCTCAACGCAGTCGTTGCCGCTGGTCCCGCTGCGAGTGGACTTCTTCCACGTAGCGTTACTGAGATCCATGTTGGCTCTCGACTTCCTTCATCAGCTTGATGGACTGCTGCCGGGGAAGCGCCTCGTTGCGGATGCTCTCCCACCTCGCTAGCAGCGTAGCCACATCATCCTGCACATCGACCACAGTCCCGGTCAGTTGACTATCGAGTTGCCCCACCCAGCCGCCGTCACCGCCCATGGCCAGGGCCAGCGGGCCGCACCATCCGACATGGAGGCCGGTGCTCGACGGGATGATCAGGATGTGCACGTTCGGCAGCTCGGCCATCTTGAGCAGATGCGCAAGCTGCTCCCGCATGATCTGATCGCAGTGGCGTAGAGCCACCTCATCGACCACTGCGACGACCTGCGGCGGGCTGTTGCTGGTCAGGATCTCGTGCCGTTCGAGGCGACTCTGGACTAGCCGGTCGACCTCCTCCTCCAGCCGGTGGTCATCGAACCGGAAAATCCGGCGTGCGTAGGCCGCAGTCTGGAGCAGGCCAGGGATCACGGTCGGGTTGTAGTAGCGGAGCTGCTTGGCGTTGCGCTCGGCATCCAACCACGGCATGAACCAGGATGGCTCCCCGTCCCGCTCGGCGAGCTTGAGCAGGGAGACCAAGAGCTCTCCGGTCTCAAGCACCTCGTCCGCCCGCGTCAAGAACAGCTTGTCCAGCGGGCGTTGGCCCAGCTCAACGGCCGAAACCTGCGAGCCGCTGTAGTTGACCCGCTTACCGAAGTCCTCCTGACTCAGGCCCTTACTGGCTCGCGCCCGCCGTAGCTGGGCGCGAATCAGATCGGCTGTCGGCTCACCTTCCACAACTCCTCCTCAGATTCCCGGGCCTCGCTACGACAAGCCCGGGACCTCCCCGGGATGGCCGGCTCAACAGTCCCGTCGACCGGACTTCTCCCTGGTCGGCATCTATCTATTCCGACACTAGCGGTGTCCTCACCAGACTGTCACCAAGCGGATACGCCTCGGTCCTTCCGGTGAGTTAAGGGCAGATCCGCTTGGGCCGTCGCCCGTGGTCACGACGGCTCGGGGCCGCTCTGCTCCCCCCGTGGCAGAGCGGCCTCACCCCGAGAATTCGGGGCCCGGGTCGTGGAGGGACATGCAGCTCGCGGCCCGTCTCCGTGCAACAGGCAGGAGGGGTGCATTCGTGGACGACGACGATGCCGACCTGGTCCAACCACGACACAGGCCGCACCGATCGAGGCGCTTTCCTGGGGGCCGGGAGTGTGCCTGCCCCTCCTGTCGCACCGCTCGTAAGCCGAGTCGGGCGACCGGCTTCCCCGAGCAGCCGAACGACCGCTTCGGACCATCCCGCACGGGCGGCTTCGTGCCGCCCTTCAACCCCGCGTGGAACGAGTCAACGCAGATCAACTGACGGTGGCCGTCAAGCTACGAACCCCACGGCAGGAGTCGACATGACACTCAGCACTCAGATCCATCCGCCGAAAGCTGGCCCAGCGGCCAACCTTCCGAGGTCCCAAGCCGGGCCGACTCCGCACACTCCGCTGCGCCCGATGTGGTGCTGCCGAGCGGATGGGCAGCACTGGCCATGTGGCGATGCGAGGCTGCGGCTCAAGGCCGAGTTCGGTGACAACCCCATCGGCCTGGCGATCTTCCTGGTCGGCATGTACTACGAGGCGACCAAGGATCTCTACCACCTGAACCCGCACGACGGGCCCAGCCCGACCGACCTGTTCCAGCGCTTCGTCGCCTGGGGCCCGTACCGCAAGCCAGCCGTCGATCTCCCCACGACGGCCGGCGGCTCATAGATTCCCGCTGGTCGGAGTGGTACCGGCTTATACCTCTGAGTCATGAATATGACTCAGAGGTATAGCGCTCGCGGAGGTGCATCCGGCCGCCGGCCCGACCAACTCGCGACAGTCTTGTGGTGTCGCGATGTATCGCGTTACATTCTCCTCAGGTTCGGCGTGCCTCCCGCGCGTCGTCGAGAGGGGGACGCCATGGCCGGATGGACGGTCGAGAGCCCGCAACGGCTCACACTGGACGCTCCGGTCGTCCGGCTGGACGTGCGACTGATCAGTGGGCGGCTCAACGTGGTCGCCACCGACGGGCCGACCCGGATCGACGTGACCCAGGTCGGCCGTCGGCCGATCCTGATCGACCACACCGACGGTCGGCTCAGCATCCGCCAGGAGCGCGGTCGGGGCTGGTCGGACGTCCTGCGCTGGTTCCGGATGATCCACCGCTATCCCCGGGTGGACGTCTCCATCGCCGTGCCCGCCGACGTCCTCGCCGACCTGGGCCTCGTCGCGGGCTCGCTGGTCGCCTCCGGCCTGCGCCGGCAGACCACCGCCAACGTCGTCGCCGGCCAGATCACCCTGATGGGGCTGCGCGGCAGCACCTCCGCGAAGCTCACCTCGGGGCCGGTGGAGGCACTCGGCGTCCGCGGTGACCTCACAGTGGAGACGGTCTCCGGGGAGGTGATCCTCGCCGACAGCGCCGCCGACCGGGTGCGGGCGCAGACCGTCTCAGGTCAGATCACCTGTGATTTGGACAACCCCCGGCGCAGCGAGATCCGGTTGACCACCATCTCGGGCAGCATCACCGTCCGGGTCCGTGCGGACAGCGACCTCGCCGTCCAGCTGAACACCGCCTCCGGCCGGATCACCAGCGGCTTTCCGCAGCTGCGCACCTCGACGTTCCCACTGCCCAGCAGCGAAGGGGTGCTCGGCGCCGGCGACGGTAAGCTCTGGGCTTCCGCGACCTCGGGGAGCATCGCCCTGCTCGCCCGAGCCGTCGACGACGATGCAGAGGAGCTGCCGTGACCGCCGTGTTCAGCCACGGGCGGCTCCGGCTCTACCTGCTCAAGCTCCTCGACGACGGCCCGAAGCACGGCTACGAGCTGATCCGCCTGCTGGAGGACCGTTTCCTCGGGCTGTACGCGCCCAGCGCCGGCACCATCTACCCCCGGCTGCAACGCCTGGAGGTCGAGGGTCTGGTCAGCCACACCGCGGCCGGCGGCCGCAAGACGTACGACATCACCGACGCCGGCCGGGCCGAGCTGCGCCAGCGGGCCGGTGAGCTGGCCGCGTTGGAAACGGACATCGCGGCCTCCGTGGCGGACCTCTCCAGCCTGGCCGGCGAGATCCGCAGCGAGGTACGCGGATCGGCACGCGACCTCAAGCGGGAGCTGAGCGAGGCCACCCGGCAGACTCGGCGGGCCCGCTGGGAGGCGCCCGCGCCGCCGCCCCGGCCGGCGTCGACCACCGGGCCGCAGGCCGAGCTGCTCGACGAACTCGACAAGCGGCTGGCCGCGTTCACCGTCGAGGTGGGCCGGCTGATGCGCGCCCGACAGTTCACCGACACCCAGCTGCGCACCGCGATCCGGCTGCTCGACGGCGCCCTGGACGGGCTGCGTCGCCTGCTGCGCTGACGGGCGTCGCCGGGAGTCGCCGGGCGTCGGCGACTCACAGCCTTTTTGCAGGAAGCGTCCAGCGCTGGCGCAGTGACGTCACCGATGATGGGCGCATGCCCGCTACCCAGACCGAGGCGCGACTGCTTGTCGTCGAGGACGACCCCAACATCCTCGAACTGCTCTCCGCGAGCCTGCGGTTCGCGGGCTTCGACGTGGCCACCGCGACAAGTGGAAGCGCGGCGCTCAACGCCGCCAAGGACCACCGGCCCGACCTGGTGGTGCTCGACGTGATGCTCCCCGACCTGGACGGCTTCGAGGTCATCCGGATGCTCCGCGAGGGCGGCACGCGTACCCCTGTGGTGTTCCTGACCGCCCGGGACGCCACCGACGACAAGATCCGTGGGCTGACCCTGGGCGGCGACGACTACGTCACGAAGCCGTTCAGCCTGGAGGAGCTGACCGCCCGGATCCGCGCCGTGCTGCGCCGCACCACCACCGGCGAGCAGGCCCCGTCCCGGCTCACCTTCGCCGACCTGGAGTTGGACGAGGAGACCCACGAGGTGCACCGGGCCGGCCAGCGCGTGCAGCTCTCGCCTACCGAGTTCAAGCTGCTGCGGTACCTGATGCTCAACGCCAACCGGGTGCTGTCCAAGGCGCAGATCCTCGACCACGTCTGGAACTACGACTTCCGGGGCGACGACAACATCGTCGAGTCCTACATCTCGTACCTGCGGCGCAAGGTCGACACCACCCAACCCCGGCTGATCCACACTCTTCGCGGCGTCGGGTACGTCCTGCGCAAGCCGGCGGCGTGAACGCGGTCCAGCAGGCGAAGGGACGGGTGCGCAGCGTTCCGCTGCGGGTGAAGCTGGTCACCTCGGTGCTCGCGCTGGTCGCCGTCGCGCTTCTGGTGATCAGCTCGCTGACCGCGTACTTCCTTCGCAACTACCTGGAGGGCCAGGTCGACGGGCAGGTCCGGTCGACAGCCCAGGGCCTCGGCCAGGTGCTTCTGAAGCTGCGCAGCGGTGAGGTCGGCGCGTTGCTGCCCAGCGACTACGTCGTGATCGTGGCCGACGAGCGGCGGGTGTACGACCCCCTGTACGACAAGCGCAACTTCGACCCCGCGCAGCTACCCACGTTCCCCGCCAGCCGCAAGGACTTCGAGGCGGCGGAGGGCGAACCGCGCACTGTCGTCTCACACGATCGCCTCACCCGGTGGCGGGTCTACTACGCGGCTCAACCGGACGGGTCGGTGCTGGCAGTGGGTCAGCCGCTGACCGAGGTGGACCGGGCGGTGAAGCAGCTCGTCTGGATAGACCTCCTGGTCGGTGGCGCAGTGCTGATCATGCTGGCCTCGGTCGGCGCGGCGATCGTCCGGACCAGCCTCAAGCCCCTCGTCGAGATCGAACAGACCGCCGCGGCGATCGCCGGCGGTGACCTGACCCGCCGGGTGCCCGACCCGGAGGAGGGCCAGGCCGAGCCGACCTCGGAGCTGGGCCGGCTCTCCCGCGCGCTGAACGCGATGCTCACCCAGATCGAGGCGGCGTTCACCGCCCGAGCCGCGTCGGAAACCTCGGCCCGGTGGGCGGAGAGCGCCGCCCGGGACGCCGCCGCCGCCGCTCAGGCGTCCGAGGCGCGGGCCATCCGCTCCGAGGAGCGGATGCGGCAGTTCGTCGCCGACGCCTCGCACGAGCTTCGGACGCCGCTCACCACCATTCGTGGCTTCGCCGAGCTGTACCGGCAGGGTGCGGCAAGTGCGCCGGAGCAGACCGCCGGCCTGCTGCGCCGGATCGAGGACGAGGCGGCCCGGATGGGGCTGCTGGTGGAGGATCTGCTGCTGCTCGCCCGGTTGGACATGGAACGGCCGCTCTCGCTGACCCCGGTGGAGCTGCCGGTGCTCGCCTCCGACGCGGTGCAGGCGGCGCGGGCGATGGCGCCGGACCGGCGGATCGAGCTGGAGATCGCGCCCGAATCCGGCCCGCTCGTCGTCTCCGCCGACGACGCCCGGCTGCGGCAGGTGATCGGCAACCTGGTCACCAACGCGCTCACCCACACCCCACCGGAGGCCGAAGTCCGGGTACGGCTGCGCGCCGAACCGGGTGACTTCGCCGTCGTGGAGGTGGTCGACACCGGTCCCGGCCTCTCGGCCGAGCAGGCGGAACGGGTCTTCGAACGGTTCTACCGGGCCGACGCGGCCCGTACCCGGCGGGCCGACGGCAACACCGGCACCGGCCTCGGCCTGGCCATCGTGGCGGCGCTGGTCGCCGCCCACCACGGCTCGGTCGAGGTGGCCGAGACGCCCGGCGGTGGTGCCACCTTCCGGGTTCGGCTGCCGTTGCTGCCACAGGTCGACGGAGCGGGCGAGTGACTTTCAGCCAACTTCCAGGACGGTTCCAGGTTGATTGCAGTGCGGAGGGAGAAGGTAGTCCCATGACCGAGTTCGAGTCCGACCCGCAGCGCCGGCCGGCCCCCACCGACGCCGAGCCGTCGCACCCCACCGCCGAGCTGCCGCGAGACGAGCGCGCGCAGTCCGACTCCCCGACCACTCCCGTACCGGTCGTCTCGACCGGCGGCGACCCGACGGTCGCCTCCACCACCGGTGACGCGGAGGCCACCGCCGTCACCCCGACCGCCGCGCCGGTCGGGTACCCCGGTTCCGCCGCGCCCGCCGGTCAGCCGGCCGCCGCTCAGCCGACCGGATACGAGCCGTCGACCGGCTACGAGCGTCCGGCCGCCGCCGCGTCCGCGCCGCCGTATCCGGTCTCCGGTCACCCGGCGCCCGGCCAGCCCGGCTACCCGCAGCCGGCCGCCGGCCACTACCCAGGTGCCCAGTGGTACCCGGGTCAACAGTCCGGCTGGGCCGGCGGGGGCCAGCCGGGCATGCCGTACGCCCAGCACCAGCAGCACCCCGGGCAGCACGCCCAGCACCCCGGACAGCACCCGCACCACCCGGGCCAGCCGGTCCCGCCGTGGGGCCCGCAGGTCGCGCCGCCCGGCAGCGGCCCCCGGCCGGGCCGGATCGCCAAGTTCGCCGGTGCCGGTGTGGCGGTGTTCGCCCTGATGCTCGGTTCCGGTGTTGCCGGTGGGGCGCTCGCGCTCGCCCTCGACGGTGACGGTGGCGGCATCACCCGCACCTACTCCGCGGCTCCCGTGATCAATGGCGCCGACCTGCCGAAGATCGCCGCGTCGGTGCAGGACAGCGTCGTATCGATCACCACCGGCAGCGGTGAGGGCTCCGGGGTGGTGCTCAGCGCCGACGGGTACGTGCTGACGAACAACCACGTTGTCGCGTCCGCCGCCGGCGACGCCGTGCGGGTGGTCTTCGCCGACGGCAAGACCGCCGACGCGAAGATCATTGGCACCGACCCGAAGACCGACCTGGCAGTGGTGAAGGCCAACGGGGTGAGCGACCTCAAGCCGGCCAAGTTCGGCGACAGCGACGCCATGCAGGTCGGCGACCAGGTGCTCGCTTTGGGCAGCCCGCTCGGTCTGCAGGGTTCGGTGACCTCGGGCATCCTCAGCGCCCGGGACCGCACCATCCGGGCCGGTGAGGGTCAGCCGCAGGACCCGACCCAGCAGCAGGGCCAGCCGGTCAGCTCGATCTCCGGCCTGCTCCAGACGGACGCCCCGATCAACCCCGGCAACTCCGGTGGCGCGCTGGTCAACACCCGGGGCGAGGTGATCGGCGTCAACACCGCCATCGCGACCTCCGGGCAGAGCACCGGCAACATCGGTGTCGGGTTCGCCATCCCCAGCAACAAGGCCAAGGACGTCGCGGGCAAGCTCCAGCGTGGCGAGAAGGTCAGCCACCCGTCGCTCGGAGTCGGCGTCAACCAGGCCGAGGGCGGCGGCGCCCTCGTCGCGTCGGTCACCCCGGGCAGCCCGGCGGAGAAGGCCGGCCTCCAGCGCGGCGACGTCGTCACCCGGTTCGGCGACAAGCCCGTCAACGACTCGGACGACCTGGTCGGCGCGGTGCAGGCCGGCAAGGTCGGCGACCGGGTCGAGGTCCAGTTCAAGCGCAACGGTGTCGAGAAGACGGAGACCGTGACGCTCGCCGAGACGTCCTAACCAGCTATGTGAAACCTGCTTCCTTCCTCCGGCGGCGGGTGGCGGGGCCGAGGGGGTCGGCTCCGTCACCCGCCGCTCTTTTCCGCCCAGACGGCGGTTCACCCGGATCGGGTGAACCGCCGTCACCCGTTTGCCCGGCAGGTTCGGAGGGCGACGACCGGAACCGGGGGTGAGGTGCCATGACCGAGGTGGTGGGTGTCCGCGACGACCAGCGGATCCAACGCGACGTTCTGGCCGAGCTGGCCTGGGACGCCCGGCTGCGACCGAACGAGATCGGGGTGACAGTCGACCAGGGCGTTGTCACCCTGACCGGATTCGTGGACGGTGCCGCCCGCGGCTGGGCCGCGACGCGGTGCGCGCAGCGGGTTCGCGGCGTACGGGCGGTGGCCGACGAGATGGAGGTGCGGCTGCCCGGCACTCCGGGGCGTACCGATGCCGAGGTCGCCAACGCCGCCACCCGCGCCCTGGAGTGGGACAGCTTCGTGCCCGCCGAACGGCTGGACGTGACAGTGGCGAACGGCTGGCTGATGCTGCGCGGTGAGGTCGAGTTCGGATGGCAGCGGCGGGCCGCCGAGGGCGAGGTGCGCCGGCTCGACGGCGTACGCGGGATCACCAACCTGATCGAGGTACGACCCGCGGCGCCACCGGATGCCGAACGGCTGCGGCGCGACGTCCAGCGGGCGTTGCTGCGCACGCTCGGCGGCGAGCGGGTGAGCGTCGAGGTGGACGGCGACACGCTGGTCCTCGCGGGCGTGGTCCGTTCCTGGTGGGAACGCGATCAGGTCGAGCGGGTGGCGTGGTCCGCGCCCGGGGTGCGGGTGGTCCACGACCAACTCCTGGTGGGCGGGTGATCGTCCGCCATGTCCGGTTTACCTGGGACGCCACCGGGAAACCGCCGCCGACCGGCGGTGCCGCCGCACCGGGGAGCAACGGGGAGGACTCGTGGCCGTGAACCACTCGCCTGCGGGCCGCCCAGAGGAGCGGTCGCTGCGCATCGCGATGGTGGTTCCGCCGTGGTTGTCCGTGCCGCCGCCTGGCTACGGCGGCCTCGAACAGGTCGTCGCCGCCCTGGTGGACGCGCTCTGCGGGCAGGGGCACTCGGTGACCCTGTTCGGCGCCGGAGGTGACCACGGCACGGCGGCCGACGGCTTCGTCTCCACAGTGGCCGAGGTGCAGTACGAGCGGCTCGGCGAGTCACTGCCCGAGCTGGCCCACCTGGCCCGGGTGAATCGGCTGATCAGCCCCGCCGACTTCGACGTGATCCACGATCACACCACCATCGGTCCGCTGGTCGCCGGCCGTCGGGCCGTGCCGACTGTCGCGACGGTGCACGGCAACCCCGTCGGGGAGTACGGCGACGTGCTGAGCGACATCGACGCGGGCGTCGCACTGGTGGCCATCTCGCACGCCCAGCGCCGGCTGAACCCGAACCTGCCCTGGGCCGGCACCGTGCACAACGCGCTCGACATCCGCGGCTTCCCGCGCAAGCACACGCCCGGCGCGGGGCCGGTGCTGTGGCTGGCCCGGTTCAGCCCGGACAAGGGCCCGGACACCGCCATCCGCGCGTGCCGGGCGGCCGGACTGCCCCTGCTGTTGGCCGGCAAGTGCAACGAGCCGGCCGAGCGCCGCTACTACGAGCAGGTCGTCGCGCCGATGGTCGACGAGGACGTGACAGTCGTGCTCAACGCGGACCGCGCGACGACGCTGCGGATGCTTGTCGACGCCCGCTGCCTGATCATGCCGATCCAGTGGGACGAGCCGTTCGGCATGGTGATGCTGGAGGCGATGGCCACCGGCACCCCGGTGGTGGCGCTCAACCGGGGTGCGGTGCCGGAGCTGGTGCGGCCGGGGCTGACCGGGCTCGTCGTCGAGCGGTCGGAGGAGCTGCCCGCGGCGTTGCTCGAGGCGGAGCGACTCGACCCGGAGGACTGCGTGGCGCACGTCGCTGGGAACTTCTCGGTCGAGCGGATGGCGAGCGGCTACGCGGACGTCTATCGGCGCTTCGCCCTCGGTCGGCACGGCGTCCGTGAACCGGCCCGGGTGCCGGTGCGCTGACCCCCCGGTGTCGCCGGGTCAGGCCCCGGTCGCGCCCAGCTCGGCGATGGCGGCGTCGAGCCGAGAGGCGTACGCCGGGCTGATGCCACCCTCACCGAGACGGACGGCGACCTTCGCGCGCAGCCGGGCCACCGGCGGCGCCAGCTCTTCGCGGCCGGAGCTGACCGCCACCGTCAGGTTGCGGAGCTCGTTGCGCAGGTCGAGGGCCACGTCGTCGCGGATCTCGCCGGCGCTCAGGCCGGCGCCGATCAACCTGTCGACCCGGTTCGCGACCTCGGTCAGGGTGCCCGGGTTCGAGGTGGGCGCACCGGTGGTCGGCTTCGTCGACGGCGCCGGGGTCGGCGGGGTCGACGTGATCGGCGCGGACGACTCGGGGGCCGGCGGGTCCGTCGACGGTGTCGTGACCGGCCCGGCGGAGGGCTGCGCCCGGCGGGTCGGCTGCTGTTCGGGTAGCAGGGCCACCCCGGCCAGTGTCACCCCGACGGCCAGCACCAGCAGCAACACCAGCCGCCGCCGCGACCAGCCCGACCCGGTCGCCGGCTCGCCCGCGCTGGAGGAGGTTCCGCCGTCCGACGTGTCTCCGTCCAGTCGTGCCGCCGCCGGGACGCTGGCCGTGGCGACGGCGGGCGACTGCTGTGGCAGGGGCTGGGTGGGCACCCGGATGGTCGCCGTCGGGGGCTCGGCGGGCAGCGCGTGGTCGCGGAGCGCGGTGGCGACCTGCCGGGCGGTCGGCCGATCGGCGGGGTTCCGGGCGAGGCTGCGCAGGCAGATCTGGGCCACCGGTGCGGGCAGGTCCGGTAGGTCGGCCAGCGTCGGCGGCGGTCCAGTGGCCAGCGCGGCGCTGAGCTGCTCCCAGGTGTCCGCCGGATACGGAACCCGGCCGGTGAGCGCCTCGTGCAGCAGCACACCGAGCGAGTAGACGTCGGTGGACGGTTGGGCCGGCGCGCCGTCGAGACGTTCCGGGGCGACGTACGCCGGGGTGCCGAAGGTCTCGCCGTCCTCGTCCTCGTCGGGCGCGCCGATCCGGGTGGCGATGCCGAAGTCGAGAACCTTGACGCCCGTCCCGGTCATCATCACGTTGGCCGGGGTGATGTCCCGGTGCACGATGCCGAGCCGGTGCGCGGCGGCCAGCGCGTCCGCCACCTGCGCGCCCACCTGGACCGCCTCGGTCCACGGCAACGGCCCCTCGGTGAGCCGCAGCTTCAACTCCTCGCCGCTGAGCAACTCCATCACCACGAACGAGGTGATCGAGCCGTCCGGGTCGACCGTCTCGCCGTAGTCGTGCACCGAGGTCAGGTGCGGGTGCACCAGTTGGGCGGCGGCCCGTGCCTCCTCGCGCACCATGCCCCGGAACCGCGCGTCGGCGGCGAGTGACGGAGCGAGCACCTTCAGCGCGACCACCCGGTCCAGTACCTCGTCCCGGGCACGCCAGATGACCGACATGCCACCGGCGCCGATCTGGTCCAGAAGTCGGTATCTGCGAGCCAGTAATCGGCCCGGATGCAGCGCTGCCTTCAACGATCGCACCTGCCTCAGGGGTGGGAGCGGTATCAGGTTGCGCGAATGCGTCCTGCCTGTCAACGCCGTCGCCACCGGCCGTCGACGGACGGTGCCTGCCGTGCGCCGACCGCCGGTCGACAGCGGCCCACCGGGCGGCTGCGGGCCCGTGCCAGGATGAGAGACATGGCGGGGGGACCGGTGGCGTTCGTGCTCGGCGGTGGTGGAGTGCTCGGCGCGGTCGAGGTCGGAATGTTGCGTGCCCTGTTCCGGGCCGGTATCCAACCCGACATGGTCCTCGGCACCTCGATCGGCGCGGTCAACGGCGCGCTGGTCGCCGCGGACCCGTCGGAGGCGGTGACCGACCGGCTGGTCCGGCTCTGGGCCTCGCCGGAGGCGAGCGAGGTGTACGGCGACTCGGTCGCCCGGCAACTGCGCCGCTTCGCCGCCCGTACCCACCTGCACTCACCCCGGCCGCTGCGCCGCCTGCTCGAGACCGAGCTGGGGGTGGACACCACCTTCGCCGACCTGCGGGTGCCGTTCCGGTGCTGCGCCGCCCACATCGAGCGGGCCGCCGAGCACTGGTTCGACAGCGGTCCGGTGGTGCCGGCCGTGATGGCGTCGGCCTCGGTGCCGGGCCTGCTTCCGCCGATGGAGATCGACGGCGCGCACTACGTGGACGGCGGCATCGTCAACTCCATCCCGATCGGCGAGGCGGTGGCCGTCGGCGCCCGCCGGATCTACGTCCTCCAGGTGGGTCGGATCGAACGGGAGCTGACCCCGCCCCGTCGGCCGTGGGAGATCGCGCAGGTCGCGTTCGAGATCTCCCGCCGGCACCGCTTCTTCCGGGAGTTGGCGGCGCTGCCGGAGGGGGTGGAGGTGCACGTCCTGCCGACCGGCGGGCTCAACCCGCGCGACGACACGCCGTGGGCGTACCGGGACATGGCGGCGGTGGGCCGGCGGATCAGCCGCGCGTACACCGCCTCCCGGCGCTACCTCGCCACCCACCTGGAGAGTTGATGTCGCTGCCTCCCCGGTGGCTGCGTCGGCTGCTGCTCGCTCCCGCCGTCGTGTTGCTCGCCTTCCTCGTGGTCACCACGTTGCCGATCTGGGCGCTGCTCGCCGCAGCCGCGTCCCCGCTGGTCCCCGGCCGGTTGCGCCCGCTGCGACTGCTCTGGATCGGCTGCTTCTACCTGGTCTGGGACGCCGCCGCGCTGCTCGCGCTCTTCCTGCTCTGGGTCGTCTCCGGCTTCGGCTGGCGGGCCCGGTCCCCGGCCTTCCAGCGCGCGCACTACGTGCTGGCCGGCTGGTTCCTGCGGGTGCTGTTCTGGCAGGCACGCTGGACACTGCGCCTGAGCATCGACGTGGTGGGCACCGACCCGGACACCGCGCTGCCCGGCCGGCCCGAGCTGGTGCTCTGCCGGCACGCCGGGCCGGGCGACTCGTTCATCCTGATCCACGGGCTGGTCAACTGGTTCCACCGCGAGCCACGGATCGTCCTCAAGGACAGCCTCCAGTGGGATCCGGCGATCGACGTGCTGCTCAACCGGCTGCCCAACCGGTTCATCGCGCCGACCCCGGAGCGCGGCGAGGAGACGGTACGCCAGGTCGGGCACCTCGCCACCGGCCTGGACGACAACGACGCGTTCGTGATCTTCCCCGAGGGTGGCAACTTCACCCCCAGGCGACGGCTGCGCGCCATCGCCCGCCTGCGCTCCCTCGGCCTGGAGAGGATGGCCCTGCGCGCCGAGCGGATGCGCCACGTGCTCGCCCCGCAACCCGGTGGGATGCTCGCCGCGCTGGACGCCGCACCGGACGCCGGGGTCATCTTCGTCGCCCACACCGGTCTGGACCGGATGCTCACCGTCGCCGACGTGTGGCGGGAACTGCCGATGGACAAGCGGATCGTGATGCGGTTCTGGTCCGTGCCGCCGGAGGACGTACCGACCGGACGGCAGGAACGCATCGACTGGCTCTTCGATTGGTGGGCGCAGATTGATGCCTGGATCGCCGCTAATCGGTAAATGTCCGCGTAGGGTGCGGGCGTGGACGAGATCTGCGTGGTGACAACGGTGGTGGACGCGCGTTCGGTCGCCGACGTGCTGGCGGCTGCGGCCGTCGCCGGCAGGCTCGCCGCCTGCGCCCAGGTTGGTGGTCAGGTGGACAGCACCTACTGGTGGCGGTCCGGGATGGAGACGAGCACCGAGTGGTCGGTGCAGTTCAAGACCGCACCGGATCGGCTCACCGCGTTGCTGGACCAGATCCGGGTCAGCCACCCGTACGAGGTGCCGGAGATCCTGGTGTCCAGGGTGGAGAGCGGCAACCCCGACTACGCCACCTGGGTGTACGAGCACACCCGATCCTGAGTACGCGCACTCTGGGTCGTACCCCGGTCGGTTGTCGATGATGACCGGGTGGACGACACCCGTTACCCCTGCCCCGCCTGCGGTGCACCGGCCGATCTGAGCGCCGGTTGCTCCGGCTGCCGACGCGCGCCCGACCCGATCGCCGCCGAGGTGGTTCGGCTGAGCCGGGAGGTCGCCGAGCTTGAGCCGCAGGTGGAGCGGGCTCGCCGCGCGTACGCCGAGCTGGCCGGGCGGCTGTCGACAGTGTCCGGGCGGCGGGCCGAACTGGCCGCCGTCGTCCGCGCCGGGTTGGCGGCCTCGGTCGTGGCGCGCCAGGCGCCTGTCGTCGGCCCGGCGCCGTTCATCGGTCCGGGCCCCGGGGTCGCCACGGGTTCGCGGCCGGGTGCGGCGGAGACCTCGACCCGCACGGTCCAGGGCCTGCTCTTCGTCCTCGGTGGACTCCTGCTGGGCACCGCGGCGGTGGTGTTCACAGCGGTGGCCTGGGCGGCGGTGGGGGTCGCCGGGCGGGCGTTGATCCTGGTGGCGTTCACAGCGCTCGCGCTGGGCGTACCGCTGCTGGCGGTCCGGCGGGGGCTGCGCGGTACGGCGGAGACGTTCGCCGCGGTGGGATTGCTGCTGGTGGTGCTGGACGGTTACGCGGCCTGGTCGGTGGACCTGGCGGGCGTGACCGGCTGGCCGGGCAGCCGGTACGCCGCGCTGGTCGGGGGGGCCAGCGCGGCGGTCGCCGTGGCGTACGGCCGGTGGAGCGGGTTGACGGGGCCCTGGTTCGCCGCCCTGGTGGCCGTCCAGCCGGCGTTGCCGCTGCTCGCTGCCGAGGCCGGGCTGGGCGCGGCGGGGTGGGCGTTGGTACTGCTCGGGGTGGCGTCGCTGAACCTGGCCGTGCTGGCCGCGCTGCGTGGCCGGGGAGGCGCGGCGCAGCTCGTCGGCCGGGTGTTGGCCGGTGCCGGTCACGTCGCCGCGCTGGTGGGTGCCTCGGCGTGCGCGATGGTGCCGCTGGTCGCTGGGCGGGCGGGGGGCTCGCCACTGCTGGCCGGGGTGCCGCTGTTGCTTGTCGCGTTGACCGGGTTCGGTGCGGCCTGGCTCGTCGGGGGGCGGGCGCTGCGGGCGGTGGCGGCCGGGTTGCTGGTGCCGGTGCTCGCCGCCGCCCTGCTGCGTCCGGTGGCGGAGCTGCGGCCGTCAGTGCTGCTGCTCGCGGCGGCGATGGTGGCGCTGGCGATGGCCGCCGCCGTGCGGTTCCTGCCGGCGGTGTCGGCGGTGGACGGTGGCGGGGGTTGGCGGACCGGTCCGCGGGCCGGCGCGCTGGTCGTCGCGGCGGGTACGGCGCAGGTCACCGCGTTGATCACCATCGGGCTGGCGGTCGCCGCCGTCGGCCGGTCGCTGCCGCCCTGGAGCGGTGCCGGGACCGGGCCCGACCTGAGCTGGGGTTGGCAGCTGGCACCCGCTGTGGCACTGGCGATCGGCGCCACGGTGCTGCTGCTCCCTCTGAACACGCGGGCGGTGCTCGTCACGGCCGGCGCGGTGGCGGTGCTCTTCGCCGTACCCGCCGGCTGGTCGGCCTCCTGGCCTCAGGTGGTGGCCATCGACCTGGTCGGCGGGGTCGCGCTGCTGTTCGCCGTGCTGGCCCGCCCGGGTACCCCATCGGTCGCCCTGCGCACCCGCGCGCTCGGCGGTGCCGTCCTGCTCGGGCACGGGCTGCTGGTTGCCCTGGCCGCGCCGACCGGTGCCCTGGTGGCGCTCGGCGCGCTCGCCGTGGTCGGGCTGGCACTGGCCGTCCGGCGGGGCGCCGGCGCGTACCGGGAGGTGGCCGGCGTGGGTCTGCTGGTCGGGCAGCTCGCGCTGCCCGGGATAGCGGCGGTGGCGATGTTCGCCGCGGGCGGGCCGCCCTGGTGGCAGGCCCGGCTCGCGCTGGCCGCCGCCGGGCTGTCGCTGGTCGCGGCGCTCGCGGCCCGCCGCCACCGGGTGGAGCTGATCGGGTACGCCGTGACCGGCGCCGTCGCGGCAGTGACAGTGCCCGGCCTCGCGCCTCTGGTAGGGGCGGGTGACGAGCCGCTCGTGCTGTACGCGGCGCTGGCCGCGCTGGGTGTCACGTTCGTCGCCTGCTGGCTGCCATCGGCGAGCGCCCCCGGCCAGGCGGCCCTCGGGGACCGGTCGGCGGCCCACGGGCGCGAGTCGGCCCGGTCGGCGCTGTTGCTGGCGGCCGGCGGAACGCTGGCGGTGGTCGCCGTCCTGGCGGCCCTGCCGACAGTGCTGACCGCGCTCGGGTCGCCCTACGGCGGCGGGAACCGGGTGTGGTCGGGGGTGCCCACTGTCGTCGCCGACCCGACGGTGCTCCCGGTCGGGTTCGCGCTGCTCGTGCTGGCGGTGGCCGGCGCGCTGGCCGGTCGGCGGTTCGGCCTGCCGGTGCCACCCGCGCTGCCGTTCGTCGCGGCGGCGCTGCCGGTGCTGCTCATCGCGATCGGCGCGCCGTGGCCGGTGCTGCCGGCCGCCGTTCTGCTCGCCGGCCTGGCGGCGCTGCTGTTCACCGCGCTGGCGGCGGCCCGCCCGGCGCTCACACCGGTCGCCGTGCCGGTGGGCGTGGTGCTGGTGGCCTCCGGTGTGCTCGGTCTCCTGGTCACCCGCGCCGGGACGCTTGCCGCCGAGGGGGCGCTGCTGGTGGCGGCGGTCGCGGTCGCCGCCGGGGCGCGCCGGTTCGAGGTACGGGTCGCCGGCTGTCTCGCCGCCGTGGGCGCGGCGTCCGCGTTGGCGGTGACCGCCCCGCTCGCCGGTGGGCTTCCCTTGCGGGCCGCCGCGTACCCACTGCTGACGGTGGCAGCGTTGGTGCTGGCCGCCGCGGCGGTCACCCCGGCGCGGGTCCGGCTGGGACGGGTGCTGGACGCCGCCGCGCAGGCCGTCGCGCTGGTGGCGGCGGTGCTCGCCGTCGAGGCGGCGCGGCACCTCGCCACCGTCTGCGTGCTCTGGGGTGTCGCCGTCGCGCTGCGGCTGCTGCGCCGGGGCGAACCGGCCGGCCGGCGGTGGGCGTTCGCCGGGATCGCCGCCGGCAGCGAGTTGCTCGGGGCCTGGGTGCTGCTGGCCGCCGGTGGGGTGACGGTGCTGGAGGCGTACACGCTGCCGGCCGCGGCGCTCGCCGTCGGGGCGGGCCTGCTGGCGTTGCGCACCCGCCCGGGGCTGACCAGCTGGCCGGCCCTCGGCCCGGGGCTGGTCGCGGCGTTGCTGCCCAGCCTCGTGTCGGTGCTGGCCGGGGCGGACCCGCAGCCCTGGCGGCGACTGCTCCTCGGCGTGGCGGCGACCGGCGCGGTGCTGGCCGGCGCGACCCGCCGGTGGCAGGCGCCGGTGCTGCTCGGCGGCGGGGTGTTGACGTTGTTGGCGCTGCACGAGCTGGCCCGGGGGTGGGATCTGCTGCCCCGGTGGATCTACCTGGGAATCGGCGGGCTGGCGCTGGTCGGGCTCGCCGCCACCTACGAGCGGCGTCGACGTGACCTGGCTCGACTGCGCGCCGCGGTGGGCCGACTGACCTGAGTCGAACCATTAGGGGTAGGGCCTGCCCTACCCCCCATTCGGGGGTTGTCGGGGTTACTGAGGGCTACCGCGATCGGGAGACTTGACATTAAGCCCGAACCACACCGGTACGGGCGCAAGCGGAACGGGAGCAGCGATGGCGCTCGGAGCGGTGGCGGAACCGCCGGTACGACGGCGAGGCAGTGACTACGCACAGTTGTCCCGACGGATCAGCCAGGCGGGCCTGCTGGATCGGCGCCCCGGCTGGTATGTCACCCGCATCGTGCTCACCCTCGGTGCCTTCGTGGCCGGCTGGGTGGCCGTGTTCCTGCTCGGCGACTCCTGGTGGCAGCTCCCGCTCGCGGCCCTGATGGCAGTGGCCACCACCCAGGTGGCGTTCCTCGGTCACGACGCGGGGCACCGCCAGATGTTCCGTCGGCGTGGCCCCAGCGAGTTGGTCGGGCTGCTCGCCGGCAACGTGGCGGTGGGGATCAGCTACGGCTGGTGGGTCGACAAGCACAACCGGCACCACGCCAACCCGAACCACGAGGACGAGGACCCGGACGTCGGCGCGGGGGCCCTGGTGTGGACGCCCGAGCAGGCGTTGGAGACCCGGGGGTTCGGCCGTTGGATGGCGCAGCGGCAGGCGTATTTCTTCTTCCCGATGCTGCTGCTCGAGGGCCTGAGCCTGCACGTGGCGAGCATCCGGGCGATCGTCGGGCGGGAGGACGGCAAGTACGCCGTCCCGATGCGGCACCGGGCGGTCGAGGCGGCGTTGCTCGTCGCGCACACCGCCGCCTACGTGGCGCTGCTGTTGGCGGTCATGTCCCCGGTCAAGGCGCTGCTCTTCGCCGTCGTGCACCAGGCGCTGTGGGGCCTCTACATGGGCTGCGCGTTCGCGCCGAACCACAAGGGCATGCCGATGCCGACCGCCGAGGATGAGCTGGACTTCCTGCGTAAGCAGGTGCTGACCTCCCGCAACGTGCGCGGCAGCCGACTGGTGGACACCACGCTCGGCGGCCTCAACTACCAGATCGAGCACCACCTCTTCCCGAACATGCCCCGCGCCAACCTGCGCCGGGCCCAGCCGATCGTTCGCGCCTACTGTGTCGAGCAGGGCATCCCGTACGCGGAGACCGGGCTGGTCGAGTCGTACCGGCAGGCTCTCGGCCACCTGCACGAGGTGGGTCGGCCGCTGCGCGGCTGAACACACCAGGGGGAAGGTGGGGGCGGTGCCAAACGGCACCGCCCCCACCTGCGCGTATCGGGCCGATCGACATCCCGCTACCGCTGGTCGATGCCGGCCGGCGTCCCCGGTAGGGTCGGCGCATGGTAGACCTGCTCACCGCGGACGCGGTGCGAGAAGAGCTGAGCCGGTTGCCCGACTGGTCGGGTGACCCGACCGGCATCGGCCGTACCGTCCAGCTCGGCAGTTTCCCGGCGGCCATCGCCGTGGTGGACCGGGTGGCGAACCTGGCCGAGGAACTCGACCACCATCCCGACATCGACATCCGATGGCGGACCCTGACCTTCCGCTGTGTCACGCACTCGGCCGGTGGGGTCACCCACCGGGACATCGAGTTGGCCGGGCGGATCGACGACATCGTCCGGAGCGCGGCATGAGATTTGAGATCAGCAAGGTGTTGGACGCCATCGAGGGTCGCGTCTGCACCGACCCGTCACTGGCCCGAGCCGTGATCGACCTGGCCGAGGTGATCCGCTACCAGGACATCGACGGTGGCCGGCCGGCCAGCCTGCTGCGCCTCGGCATGGTCATCGACGCGCTCTCCCGCGAGCTGGAGGAGGACAGCGTCCAGGTCTACGCGGTCGTGCACCGGGCGTTGCTCTCCGACGCCGACCTCACCTCGAACGAGCGGATGGTCGTCCGCCGCTGGGCCGACGACGGGCTCGTCGAGGTGCTCGACAACCCGGGCGACCGGATGTTGGAGGTCGCCGACCTGCTCGGTCTGCCGGTGCTCAGCCGAGTCCGCTTCGACGGGTTGCGCGGTCGGTTCCCGTGGCTGGTCGAACAGCCCGGTCGGGTGGTCGCGCCGGTGCCGGGCGCCGGCGGGCCGGTGTTCATCGCGCACGTCGGTGGTGGGCACTCGCCGGTGGCCGGGAAGCGGTCGCCGACCGGCGTCAAGCTGCTGGCCCGCCAGTGGCGCTGCCCGGAGTCGGGCTGCGCGCTGTTCGGCGGTGGTGGTGGGGGTGGCGCGTTCGCCGACCTGGCCGGGGGTGCCGACCGCAGCCCCGCAGCGCAGCCGCCGCCCGCGCTGCGCAACGGCGTGCCGACCTGCCCCCGCCATGGCGTACGGCTCGGTGACGCCGGCCCGCGTCCGCGTACCGAGGTGCTCGCGGTGCGCGTCGGCGGCCTGGTCCGACGGCGGTTCGTGCTCAGCGAGGAACAGCCGATCGTGGCCGGTCGGGCTCCCGAGCAGGACGGCGGGATCATGCTCGGGCAGTGGCTCAACGACGAGGCCCGGCGCTGGATCAGCCGTGGTCACGTCCGCTTCGAGCTGCGGGTCGGCGAGGTCATCGTGACCGACGTCAGCACCAACGGCTCCGGCATCCGCCCGGCCGGTTCGATGACCGAGTCCGACCGGATCCCGCTGGCGCCGCAGCAGTCCCGGGTGCTGGGTGAGAACGACATGGTGGAGCTGTACCCGGGGGTGCAGATCGGTCGGGCCGAGGAGTTGCCCACCGGTGCCCCGTTCACCCCCACCTCGGTGATGGCCGAGGCCCCGACGATGGCCATGCGCCTGCCCCGCCCCTGACGCGAAAGGCGGGCGCCGGAATCCCGACGCCCGCCTTTCACCACGTTCCCGGGTCAGCCGGCAAGCACCTCGGCCAGCCGGGTCACCGCCAGGTCGATCTCCTCCTCGGTGATCACCAACGGCGGGGCGAGCCGGATGGTGGAGCCGTGGGTGTCCTTGGCGAGCACTCCGCGCGCGGCAAGCCGCTCACACGCCTCCCGACCGCTCATCAGCGCCGGGTCGATGTCCAGCCCGGCCCACAGGCCACGGACGCGTACCCCGACGAGCCCCTTGCCGAGCAGCCCTTCCAGACCGGCCCGTAGCCGCTCACCCAGCTCGGCCGAGCGGCGCTGGAACTCGCCGGTGGCCAGCAGCCGGACCACCTCGATCGCCACCGCGCAGGCGAGCGGGTTGCCGCCGAAGGTGGAGCCGTGCTGACCGGGCTTGAGCACGCCGAGGACGTCGGCGTTCGCGGCCACCGCGGAGACCGGCACGATGCCGCCGCCGAGCGCCTTGCCGAGCAGGTACATGTCCGG
Organism: Micromonospora hortensis; assembly: GCF_022230935.1. NCBI lineage: Bacteria > Bacillati > Actinomycetota > Actinomycetes > Micromonosporales > Micromonosporaceae > Micromonospora > Micromonospora hortensis. The sequence continues at coordinate 120,739 of NZ_JAKKFE010000065.1, read as the reverse complement.
CACGACGCCCTCGTGGTCACAGGCGAAGGTCGCGCCGGTACGCCCTAGACCCGACTGGATCTCGTCGGCGATGAACAGCACGTCGCGTTCGGTGCAGAGCTGGCGTACGCCCGGCAGGTAGCCCTCCGGCGGCACCACCACACCCTGCTCACCCTGGATCGGCTCCAGCAGCACGGCGACTGTGTTCTCGTCGATCGCGGCGGTCAGCGCGGCCAGGTCGCCGTACGGCACGACAGTGAACCCCGGGGTGTACGGCCCGAAGTCGGCGCGGGCGTCCTCGTCGGTGGAGAAGCTCACGATGGTGGTGGTCCGCCCGTGGAAGTTGCCCTCGGCGACCACGATGTTGGCCTGTCCGGCGGGCACGCCCTTGACCTGGTAGCCCCACTTGCGGGCCACCTTGATCCCGGTCTCCACCGCCTCGGCGCCGGTGTTCATCGGCAGCACGAGGTCCTTGCCGCACAGCTCGGCCAGCTCCCGGCAGAAGTCGGCGAACTGGTCGTGGATGAACGCCCTGCTGGTCAGCGTCAGCCGGTCCAGTTGGGCGTGCGCGGCGGCGATCAACTGTGGGTGGCGGTGACCGAAGTTCAGCGCGGAGTAGCCGGCCAGGCAGTCCAGGTAGCGGCGCCCGTCCACGTCGGTGAGCCAGGCGCCCTCGGCGGACGAGATCACCACCGGCAGCGGGTGGTAGTTGTGCGCGGTCCAGCGCTCGGCGTCCCGGACCGCTCCCGGCGTACGCAGCTTGTCATCCACTATCACTTGCGTGCCTTTCCCTGACGGAGTCGCAGCGTGCAGCACTTCGGTCCGCCGCCGGCCTTACGTAGCTCGGACAGGTCGACCCCGATGGTTTCGTAGCCCCGGTCGCGCAGCTTGGCGGCCAGGTCGGTGGCCTGCGCGGGCAGCACCACGTGCCGTCCGTCGCTGACCGCGTTCAGCCCCAGCACCTCGGCGTCGGCCATCGTGGCGTGCACCGCGTCGGGGAAGAGCCGGCGCAGCACAGCCTGGCTGCCCGGGGAGAAAGCCTCCGGCAGGTACGCCACGGTCCACTCGTCGAGCACTGTCAACGCGGTGTCCAGGTGGTAGAAGCGCGGGTCGACAAGTTGCATGGTGATCACCGGGTAGCCGAAGACCTCCTGCAACTGGGCGTGTGCGGCGTGCGCCGTGCGGAAGCCGGTGCCGGCCAGCAGGTGGTCACCGGCCAGCAGGACGTCGCCCTCGCCCTCGTTGACGTGCTTCGGGTCGTACATCTCGAAGCCGGCGGCCTCGAACCAGGCCCGGTACGCGGGCGCCTCGTCGGCGCGCTGCGGGTCGCGGAACTGTACGGCCATCGCCTTGCCGTCGATCACGGTGCCGCCGTTGGCGGCGAAGACCATGTCAGGCAGGCCGGGCACCGGAGTGATCTCCTCGACGGTGTGGCCCAGGTCAAGGTACGTCTGGCGCAGCTGCTCCCACTGCCGGACGGCCAGCGCGGCGTCGACCGGCGCGCTCGGGTCCATCCAGGGATTGATCGCGTAATCGACGGCGAAGTACGTCGGCCGGCACATCAACAGGCGCTGGCTGGTGGCGTCCATCGTCATTGTCCTGCTCCCAGGGGTCGGGCGCGCCCGGCCACCGTGGCCCACGGGCTGGCGCCGTTGCTCAACGGTATGCGGCGTCAGCGGCAGGATCCACCACCGAGAGTTGCGCAGACCGAACATTCGTTGCGTGTGGCGGGCCGTGTGAAGCGATTTGTTGCGTTGGAGCGTGGACGCGTCGGGTCTCTTGCCGCAGGCGAGGCGATCGGAGTGGGGGCGGGGGCCGAGAGTCGGGGCCGGAGGACTCGTTCGCAGCCTTTGCTCTGCTGCCCTATATGCGCCGCCAGACCGGTTCCACCCTCACCGGCGAGTACCGGATCCGTCGACCACTGTCCGGCGCCGCCGCGCCGGAAGCCTGCCGGACGCCCGGTGGAAGCCCGCCGGACGCCGGTGGAAGCCCCGCCGGACGCCCGGTGGCGCATATAGGTATGCAGAGCAAAGGGCGGTGTTCGTGGTTCTCCCGACCGCGGGGACGCGCGAGTTCGCTGCTCGGCGACCTGGACCGGAACCGTCGAACCCCGGACACACTTCAGGGGCGGCGAACCGCCGCCCCTGAAAGGGTGTCGCCCGGCCGGTGAACCACCGGACTGATCGGGCTGCCGGCGAACCGCCGGCTGTTCGCCGGTGCATCACCGGCGAGCGGAACAGTGCCCGCTAGAAACGATCCACAAACTGTGAGTCAAGCCACTCTCGGAAGCGCGGCACCCAGTCGCCGTCGGTGGTCGGCCAGTCGAACTGGCCGGTCATCGCGAGCACCCCGATCACGACCGCGGCCAACCCGATCAGCACGCCGAAGAGCGCGTCGGTCTTGCCGGCGACGTGCCGACGACGGGTGGCCATCAGGCCGAGGACCGCGAGCACCGCGCCGAACGCGCCGAGCCCGATTCCGTACCCGGCCAGGGTCCCGGTCAGCACGAACATCGCGCCGGCGACCGAGACGATCAGGCCGAGGGTGGCGAGCAGGCTGGCCCGCGGCTTCGGGCCACGCGTCACCGGCGGCTCGGGCGTGCTCACGCCCGGGGTCGGGTCGACCGGGCGGTCCGTGGCGACCCGGTCGGTGGTGTCGGGCCGACGGGTGGTGCTGTCGAGGTCGGCGTCCCGCTCGGCGGTGCGCGCCGTCGTCGGGGCGACGGTGGGCCGGGACTCGGTCTCCACCCCGTGGGCGGTGCGGGGCTCGGGTGCGACCGGGCTGGTCGTGCCGGTAACCGGCTCGGGTGCGACGGGGCGGGTCGTGCCGTTCACCGGCTCGGGTGCGACCGGGCGGGAGGCGGTGCCCCGGGAATCGGTCTCCGCCGGTCGCCCGGTGGCGGCTCGGGCAACCGCCGCCCGCTCGTTTGCCCGCCGCTCGGCCTCGCTGGTCTGGCCGCCGGTCGCGCCGGCGCTGCGATACGTCGTCTGCTCGGCGTCCCGGTCGGTGACCACCGGGCGGCCGACGGTGTCGTCGGACTGACCGGTCTCGGTGACCGGGGTGTCGCGGCCGTCGACGCGGCCGTCGAGGTTCTCGTCCCGCGTCGGTGCCGGCTCGGACCGGCGGGACAGCGAAGGAATCCTGACCACTACACACCTCCTGATGAATGCGTGGTGGCCGACGGAAAGGGTGGCACCCACGCGGTGTCGGCCCTCAAATACCCACCTGGGCGTTTCCTGACACCAATCCTGGGTACGGTCGCCGAGAACGGCCCTGACCGGGCGGGGCTGGCTATCCTTGGCACCTGTGCCAGAGGGACACACGATCCATCGCCTGGCGGCCCGGCACGCCGAGCTGTTCGCCGGGGACAAGCTGCACGCCGCCAGCCCGCAGGGCCGCTTCGCCGAGGGTGCCACCCGGCTCTCCGGGACGGTGCTGGAGGGCACCGAGGCGTACGGCAAGCATCTGCTGCACCACTACGCAGGCGAGCTGACGTTGCACGTACACCTCGGGTTGTACGGCACGTTCACCGACGGGCCGGGGGAGCCGCCGGAGCCGGTCGGGCAGGTGCGACTACGACTGGTCAGCGACCGGCACTGGCTCGACCTGCGCGGGCCGACGGCCTGCGAGCTGCTCAGCCCACCCGAGGTGGCCGCGCTGCGCGACCGTCTTGGGCCGGACCCGTTGCGCGCCGACGCCGACCCGGAGCGGGCGTACGCCCGGATCGCCCGCAGCCCCACCCCTCTCGCCGCGCTGTTGCTGGACCAGTCCGTGGTGGCCGGCACCGGTTTGATCTTCGTGACCGAGGCGCTCTTCCGGGCGGGGCTGCCGCCGACGATGCCGGGCCGACAGTTGACCACTACCGGCTGGGACGCGCTCTGGGCCGACCTGGTCGGGCTCATGCGGCTCGCGGTCGAGCACGGCCGGATCGACACGGTCCGCGACGCGCACCTGCCGGAGGCGATGGGGCGGCCGGCGCGGGTGGACCGGCACGGCGGCGAGGTGTACGTCTACCGCCGCCCGGGAGCGCCCTGCCACGTCTGCGGCACCGAGGTCAGTCGCGGCGAACTAGCCGGCCGCAACCTGTACTGGTGCCCCACCTGCCAAACCGCCTGACCCCGCCCCGCCCGCCCCGCGCCCCCGTACCCCCGCGCCGATCTTGCAGTTTCTGTTGTCGGCATGGGTGGATATGCACCCTAGGTCGGGACAGAAAGTGCAAGATCGCGGAGGTGGGTCGGGGGCACCGCCGCGTGATCGCCGAGCCGGGCCTTAGTCGGTGTCGAGCAGCCAGCGGACCACTTCGATCTTCTCGGGGAAGACGGTGTCGTCGGCGACGCTCCAGGACAGCGTGTGGCCGATCGTCCAACCCCGGACCCGCTCCCGGTCCAGGCCCAGTTCATCGCTGAGCCGGTGCAGTCGATGCCGGACGGCGGCCGGGGAGTGGCCCAACTCCGGGCCGCGCACCATCGGCACGACCGAGAACTCCCGTTCCCCGGTCAGCGGCTTCGGGTCGATCGCCAGCCAAGGCCCTCGGGCGGCGTCGAGTGCGTCGGCGGCGAGGATGTTGCCGGCGTGCAGGTCCTGGTTGACCAGCACCTGCTCGCCCTGGCTCGACGCCAGGCCGGTGACCAGTTCGAGCGCCGCGTCCAGCAGCCGTCGCTCATACGGTCGGCCGGCCCGTTCCCAGGCCCGGGGCATCCGGTCGATCCAGCCGGCGGCCTCCTGGGCCAGCGGTGCGAACGGCGCGCCGGCCGGTCGCCAGAGCCGGGGGAGCAGATCGACCACCACGTCCAGCGCTCGGTCCGGCGGTAGGTCGTGCAGGGGTGTGCCGGGCTGGCAGCGTTCGAGCAGCAGGGCACGCCGCTCGGGGTCGTGGGCGAGCAGACGGATCGCCGCGTCACCGTCCCACTGGGCCAAGGCGTCGGCCTCGTACCGGCTCTCCTCGTCGGGAAACTGGAGCTTCAGCACCGCCGCGGTGCCGTCGGGCAGGTGGGCGGGGAGCGCCAGTGAGGCGTACGCCTGCCGGAAGGGCGGGCCGACCCGCAGCGACCAGCGCTCGGCGCACTCGTTCAGCCACGTCGGGAGTGCGGCCAGCCAGGCGCGACCGGCCTGTGATCCGCGTACCCAGTCGAGTCCCTCGGGCAGATCCATCCGGCGCTCCTGAGTCGTGCGGCGATTCGTGCCGGCCGCCAGGTGATTCGGCCGGGCCACGGCGTTCACACGCCGGTCCACAGTGGCTAGCGTGGACGGGTGCAGATTGGTGTGAACGTACCGAACTTCGCCCCGGGCACCGACCCCGACGTGCTGCGCCGGTGGGCGCAGACGGTGGAGGGTCTCGGCTTCGACCTGTTGATGGTTTCCGATCACATCGCGGTGACACCGGACGTGGCCGAGCAGTATCCGGCGCCGTTCTACGAGCCGTTCACCACGCTGTCCTGGCTGGCCGGGGTGACCAGCCGGGTTCGGCTGGGCACGACTGTGCTCATCGTCCCGTACCGGCACCCGCTGCTCACCGCCCGGATGGCGGCGAACCTCAACCGGCTCAGCGGCGGCCGGCTCGTCCTCGGTGTCGGCGTCGGCTGGGCCCGGCAGGAGTTCGAGGCGCTCGGCGTGCCGTTCCGGCAGCGCGGCGCGCTGACCGACGAGTACCTGCACACCATGCGCGAGGCCTGGCAGGACACCGACGACTACGACACGGCTGCGATCCCGATCTGGGTCGGGGGCAACAGCGAGGCCGGCATGCGCCGCGCGGTACTGCTCGGTGACGCGTGGCACCCGCTGCGGATCACGCCGGCACGGCTCGCCGAGGCGGTCGGACGACTGGCGGAGATCGCCGACGAGTTGGGTCGCCCGGTGCCGGCAGTGGTGCCGCGGATCGCGCTCCAGGAGACCCGAGAACCGATCATCGACCCGGACCGGCTCGCCGGTGTCGGCACCATCGATCAGATCGTCGCCGACCTGGACAAGCTTCGTTCGCTCGGCGCGGACACGGTGGTGCTGGACCCGTTCAACGGCGACCTGACCGAGATCCGTCAGCCCGAACGCGCCTGGCGGACCCTTGCGGCAGTGGCCGCACATCACGCAACCCAGGAGGACCGATGACCCCCGACGACGAGAAGTTTCTCCGCCACGCCGTGGAAATCGCCAGGCGGGCGGGGGCTTCCGGCGAACGGCCGTTCGGCTCGTTGCTGGTCGACGCGGCCGGCGTCGTCCTGATCGAGGACCACAACACTGTGGTTTCCGACGCGGACATCAGCGCCCATCCGGAGTTGAAGCTGGCCCGCTGGGCGGCTCGGGAACTCTCCCCCGAGGTGGCAGCCGGCACCACCATGTTCACCAGTTGTCAGCCCTGCGCGATGTGCGCGACGGCGATCGACCGGTCCGGCCTCGGGCGGGTGGTGTACGCGCTGTCCACCGAGCAGTTCGAGGAGGTCAAGCCGGCCACCCCGCCGCTGCCACCGGTCCGCTACGAGGGGCCGGCGCTGTTCGACGAGGCACGCCAGCCGATCGACGACTACTACTGACCGGGCCCGTCTGAGGCGGTCTGGTAGGTGAGGGCGAGACGACCGGTCACGTCCACCGTCACGACACCTGTCCGCGCCGAGGCCGAGGGCTGCCCCGGGTGCTCAGGCCGTGTTGCGGACGCGTGCGCGCCACAGGTCGTCCTGGGAGCCTGCCTTGTGCCAGAGGTGGGCGACGCCCTCCGGGCCGAGGTCGTCGAGGGGTACGAGGAAGTCAGTGGACAGCGTTCTAGCGAATTCGTCGACATCGGCGATCATGCGGGGGGTGCTGGCGGCGGCACCCAGCCGACGCAACGTCCGGGACAGCAGGACCAGGGTGTGGTCGCCGCTCGGCCGAGCGGCCATGAGCGTGGTGACGTATGCCGAGGCGGGGGACGTGGACAGCTCCCGGGAGTGGGTGGCGAAGTCGGCGACCTCCCGTGGCTGCAGGCGTAGGTCGTAGGAGGCGATGGTTCCGCCGGGGTGGTGGTGGAAGCGCCAGGTATCCCGATCGAGCCGCTCAAGCCGGTAGGCCAGGCTTCCCTGAATGTGGGGCCCTTCCCGCATCGGCAACGGCTGGATGAATCCGTCGCCGATGCCGGCGTCGACCAGCCAGCGTCGGCCACCGAGGTCGACCAGCAGCGCGTTGTGGTTGCCCCACATCGCCTCCCCGCGGGTAGCGCGCATGACTGCGGCCTCCACCATCGTCACCTGGAAGCCAGCCAGACGCAGCAGCATGGCCAGGCCGGCGTTCTGCTCGTAGCAGTAACCGCCGCGCCGCCGCCGCACGAGCTTGTCGAAGAGCGCCTCCGCATCGAGGGCGATCGGCCGGCCGAGCTGGATGTCGAGGTTTTCGTACGGCACCGCGTATCGCCAGGCCTGATGCAGTGCGAACAGCGTTTCCACGTCGGCTGCGACGCGCCCGTGGTGCCCGATTCTGTGCAACGTCTGCCTCATCGCTGCCTTTGTGTCCATCATCGACCTCCTAAGTGAGAGAACTTCCTCCGTTTAGGAAAGTGTAAGTGAGAGAATGGCATCCGTATACTGGTCAGGTGAAGAACGAGAGCCCCAGGCTCCGGGCGGACGCCAGGCACAACCGCGAACAGATCATCGAGGCGGCCCGCACACTCATCGCCGAACGCGGTGTCGAAGTGCCGATGGAGGAGGTGGCCCGCCGCGCCGGTGTCGGGGCCGCCACCCTCTATCGCCGGTTCCCCGACCGTGAGGCTCTGGTACGCGGGGTCGCGCTGGACGGCTTCGACCGCGTGGTCGCCATCGCTCGCGACGCCGAAGACGAGGAGCCGGACGCGTGGCATGCGCTCGCACGCTTCGTCCGCCGGGCGGCCGCCGAACTGAGGCTGGCGACCTGGCTGTCGATCTGGTTCACCAGCACCTGGGAAGAGCTGCACGCCGAGCCCGAGGAGCAGCGGCTCCGTCAAGCCCTGCTGAAGATCCTCGACCGGCTCGTCCGCCGCGCCCAAGCCGACGGTGACCTGCGTCCCGACGTGGACGCCGGCGACCTGACCCTCATGATGGCGCTGCTGCTGAGGCCACTACCCGGCCTACGCGCGGAGCTCACCCAGCGCAGCGTGGACCGCTACCTGACCCTCATGCTCGAGGGCCTGCGTGCTGGCCCGGACGTCCAAGCCCTTCCCCCCGCCGAGATCGGCCTGGTCGACCTCGGGGGCGCCTGATGGATGCGGGGGCGCGGACCATCGCCACAGACGGGCGGCCGCCCCCGTTGCGATGTGACGCAGCAGGAATTGACAGTCGGCCCGCTGCCAGAGCAGGGTTGAGCGGTGACAACGATGTCAACGGGCAAATGGGAGGAAAAGCCTCCCGCCGCGCTCCGACCCCGGCCAGTCGATTCGTGGCGTACCGTTGGCGGTTTTGCGGCGCGGACCCGGTCCGTCGCCGATCCTGGCCGTATGTCCCTTTCCTACCCGACGGTGACCAGCTGAGATGACCGACGTGCCCCGATCCGACGCCGCAACGACCCCTGCTCCGGTGGGGTCACCAGACCTGCCCGATCTGAACGAGTTCCTCGTCGACCAGACCCGGACGCTGCTCGACACCGCCCGCCGCTCGGTCCGGCCCGAGGGCGGCTTCTGGTGGCTCACCGACGACCGCACCCCGGATCGCGGCGAACCGATCCACACCTGGATCACCTGCCGGATGACCCACGTGGCCGCCCTCGCCCACCGCAACGGCGACCCGGACGCCGCCGCCCTGGTCGACCACGGGATCACCGCGCTCAGCACGCTGCTGCGCGACGACCGGTACGGCGGCTGGTTCGGCGCGGTGGACCAGCAGGGAGTACCCGTCAACGACCGTAAGGCCGGCTACGACCACGCGTTCGTGCTGCTCGCCGCCTCCAGCGCCGCGCGCGCCGGACGGCCCGGCGCGGACCGGCTGCTCGCCGACGTGCTGGACGTTGTGCGGGACCGGTTCTGGGACGACGACGGCGGCGCGGTCCGCGAATCGTGGAACCGGGACTGGACGGTCACCGAGGACTACCGGGGCGCCAACAGCAGCATGCACATGGTCGAGGCGTTCCTCGGCGCTGCCGCCGCCACCGGTGACGCGAGCTGGGCCGACCGGGCCCTGCGGATCGCCACCCACCTCGTGCACGGTGAGGCGGCCCGACACGACTGGCGGCTGCCCGAGCACTTCACCACCGACTGGACGCCGCTGCCCGACTACAACCGGGACCAGCCCGCCGACCCGTTCCGGCCGTACGGCTCCACGATCGGGCACTGGCTGGAGTGGGCCCGGCTGCTGCTGGAGTTGGAGGCGGTGCTGCCGCAGCCACCCCGCTGGCTGCTCGCCGACGCCCGCGCCCTGTTCGCCGCGGCCGTGCGTCGCGGCTGGGCGGTCGACGGCGCGGACGGCTTCATCTACACCATCGACTGGGACGACCGGCCGGTGGTGCGCTCCCGGATGCACTGGGTTCTCGCCGAGGCCATCGGCGCGGCGATCACCCTGCACCGCCGCACCGGGGACACCGTCTACCTCGACTGGTACCGGGTCTTCTGGGCGTACGCCCGTCGCGGTCTCATCGACCAGACCGGATGGCGGCACGAGTTGGACGCGCAGAACCTGCCCGCCGACACGGTCTGGCACGGCCGACCGGACGTCTACCACGCCTACCAGGCGGTACTGCTGTCCCGGGCGGCCGACGGGCTCGGCGGCCCCGGCCCGCTCGCACCGGGGGAGGTGACCGCGTGATCGTCGTCGCGGGTGAGGCGCTGATCGACCTCGTCGTCACCGCCGAGGGGCAGCGGGCCGTGCCCGGTGGCTCCCCGGCGAACGTCGCGGTCACCCTGGCCCGGCTCGACCAGCCGGTACGACTGCTGGCTCGACTCGCCAGCGATGCGTACGGTCGGCAACTCGTCGAGCATCTGAGCGCCAACCGGGTGGACCTGGAGTGGGCGGTACGCGCCGAGGAGCCCACGTCGGTGGCGGTGGCCACCCTGAACGCCGCCGGGCAGGCCAGCTACGAGTTCCGGCTGGCCGGTGCGGCCGACTGGCAATGGACGCCGCAGGAGCTGCCCGAGCTGGCCGGCTCACCGGCGATCGCGCTGCACACCGGATCCCTCGCGCTCGCGTTGGCACCCGGCGCGAACGCGCTGGAGGGCCTGCTCACCCGGGAACGCCGGCGGGATGGGCTCACCGTCTCCATCGACCTCAACCTGCGCCCGAGCATCGTCACCGACCGGGCGGCGGAGCAGGAACGGGTAGGCCGGCAGATTCGCCTCGCGCACCTGGTCAAGGCCAGCGACGAGGACCTGGCCTGGCTCTACCCGGGCCGTTCCGTGGCCGACGTGATGACCGAGTGGCGTACCGCCGGTGTGTCCTGCGCCGTGGTGACCCGCGGCGGGGACGGCGCATGGCTGCTCGCGCCGGACGGCTCGCTGCACGAGGAGCCGGCGGTCCGCACCACGGTGGTCGACACCGTCGGCGCCGGCGACTCGTTCACCGGTGGCCTGCTGGCCGCGCTGGCCGACCTCGACGCGCTCGGTGACCGCCCCGCCGAACGGCTCGCCGCGGTGACCCCGCAGCAGTGGGGTGCGGTGCTCCGGCAGGCCGCCACTGTGGCCGCGCTGACCTGCGGCCGTCGGGGTGCCGACCCGCCCCGCCGCTCGGAGGTGGCGGCCCGCCTCACCCCCGCGAACTGACTCCTTTGCTCTGCACCCGCGGATGCGACGGCTACGAGCCGTGACCGGTCGTGACCGCTGGTGACCGGTCGTGACCGGTGCGCATAAGGGTGCAGAGCAAAGGAGGGGGCAGGGGGTTGTCGGCCTTGCTCCTCCGGGGCGAGCACGTCCTGCTCAACGCTCGCGGTTCGCCACCGGATGGGGTGGGCGGGGGTCAGGTGAGGCCGCGGGGTCGGAGCCGCGTGGGGAGCACCGTGGTTGTCGGTGGGGAGTCGTCGCCGGCTATGCGCTCGAACAGCCGTTCTGTGGCGACCCTCGCCAGTTCCCGGGTGTCGTAGGCGACGACGGTCAGCGGTCGGGGCATCAGGTGGGCCAGCTCGAAGTCGTCGAAGCCGACCAGCGCGGCGTCACTGCCCCGCCGGTGCAGCTCCTGGAGCGCGCCGACGGTGAGCCGGTTGTTGGCGCAGAAGAACGCGGTGGGCGGCTGCGGAAGGTCGAGCAGCGCGGCCACCGCCCGGCTGGCCTCCTCGGGAGCGATGAGCCGCTCACGGATCAGCGACTCGTCCGGCTCGACCCCGGCGGCGTCCAGTGCCGCCCGTGCCCCGGCCAGCCGCTCCCGCATCGTGGGTACGCTCGGAGCGCCGAGCAGCAGCCCCACCCGTCGATGCCCCTCGTCGAGCAGCGCGCTCACCCCGGCGTGGCTGCCACCCCGGTTGTCCAACAGCACGGCGTCGGCCTGAAGCCCCTGCGGCGGCCGGTCCAGGAACACCACAGGCATGCCCAGCTCGACCTCCCGACGCAGGAACGAGTGGTCCAGGCCCGCCGGCACCACCAGCAGGCCGTCGACGCGGCGTTGGGTGAAGTCCTGGAGCAGGGCGCGTTCGCGCTCCGGGTCCTCCTCCGACGACGCGGTGATCAGCATGGTGCCGTGGGCGGCGGCGATCTCGGCGGCGACGCTCGCGATGGTCGCGTAGAACGGGTTGGCGATCTCCTCGATCAGCAGCCCGACCGTGGCGTTGAGCTGCCGGGAGCGCAGGTTACGAGCGATGTCGTTGCGCCGGAAGCCCAGCTCGGCGATGGCGGCCAGGACCCGGCCGACCAACTCCTGGCCGACCGGCTCGTCGTTCACGACCCGGGAGACCGTCTTCAGGCTGACGTCGGCCCGCCGGGCCACGTCGACCATCGTGGGACGCCGACGCACTGTCGGCCGGGTCGGGGTCTGGGTCACGGGGTGGTCCTCCACGGCAGGCGCGGGTCAACGGTCGAGGGCGGCGAGCGCGTCGACCGCTTTTCGGGCGGCGATGAGCACCGGATCCCAGACCGGCGCGTACGGCGGAGCGTAGCCCAGGTCCAGCTGTGTCATATCGTCCACCGTCATGCCGTTCCACAGCGCCACGGCCAGCGAGTCGATCCGTTTGGCCGCCTCGGACCACCCGACGATCTGCGCGCCGAGCAACCGGCCGCTGGGGCGCTCGGCGATCAGCTTGACGGTCATCGGCCGGGCACCCGGGTAGTAGCCGGCCCGGTTGGTCGACTCGGCGATCACCGAGACGAACTCGAAGCCGGCAGCCGTGGCGTCGCGCTCGCGCAGACCCGTCCGACCCACCTCCAGGTCGCAGACCTTCGTCACCGCCGTGCCGATCACACCCGTGAAGGTGGCGTACCCGCCGCCGATGTTGATCCCGGCGACCCGGCCCTGCTTGTTGGCGTGCGTGCCGAGCGGCACGTGCACCGGCAACCCGCTGACCCGGTGCAGGGTCTCCACGCAGTCACCGGCCGCCCAGACCCCGGGGTGCCCGGGCACCCGCATCCGGCGGTCCACCCGGATCGCGCCGGTCGGCCCGAGGGGCAGCCCGGCCGCCTCCGCGAGCGCGGCGTTGGGGCGTACGCCCAGACCCATGACCACGACGTCGGTCGGGATCGGCCCCTCGGCGGTGACCACGGCGGACACCCGGCCGTCCCGCTCCTCCAGGCCGGTCACCGGCAGGCTGCCGCGGATCGTGATGCCGAGGCCGCGCATCGCCTCGGCGACCAGCTCGCCCATGTCGCTGTCGACAGTCGACATGGGCTGCTCGCCGGCCTCCACCAGGGTCACCGAGAGGCCGCGTTGGATGAGGGCCTCGGCGATCTCGACGCCGATGTACCCGCCGCCGACCACCACGGCCCGGCGCGGCTGCGGGTCGGCGTCCAGCCAGTCGCGTAGCGCCGCGCCGTCGTCGAGGGTCTGCATGCCGAACACGCCGCCCGCGTCGGTGATCGCCCACGACGGTTTCACCGGCACCGCGCCGGTGGCGTACATCAGGTCGTCGAAGCGTTCGCGGACCTCGCCGCCGCCCTTCAGGTCCCGCGCGACCACCTCGCGGCGTTCCAGGTCGATGGCAGTGACCTCGTGACGCATCCGGACGTCCATCGCGTAGTCGGTGCGGAACGTCTCCGGGGTCCGGGCGATCAACGCCTCGGGGCCGGGCACCAGGCCGCTGATCCAGTACGGGATGCCGCACGCCGAGTAGGAGGTGAAGTTGCCCCGCTCGAAGACCACGATCTCCAGGTCGCCACGGTCACGGCGGCGTCGGGCCTGGGACGCCGCCGACATACCGGCGGCGTCCCCGCCGATGACGATCAGCCGTTGCGCCACGGGTTCATCCTGTCATGCGGTGATCAGCCGCGGGTCTGCCGCGCGACGTCCTGCACCACGTCGGTGAGTCGGCCTGTGCGCTCGAACACCGCGCGCTGCCGCGCCGCGCCGCTGCCGTGCCGGCGCAACCCACCCAGCAGGTCGGTCACCTCGGCCCAGTCGCCGTGCTGCTCCAGCGCGGGCCGCATCCGCTCCACGAACCGGTCCAACAGCTCCCAGGCCGGGCGCAGCTCACCGTTGGTGACGTCGACGGCTTCACCTTCCAGGCCGTCATGGGCGGCCCGCCAGTGCGCCCCGACCAGCAGGTGGTGGTCGGTCTGCAACGCCGGTCGGCCGGCCTCGACATCCGCCATGGCGGTGGCCACCAGCGCCCGGACCAGCGCGGCGACCAGCACCGCGTCGTCCACCGACGGGCAGACGTCGCCGATCCGCAGCTCCACGGTCGGATACTTCGCCGACAGGCGGGCGTACCAGTAGAGCATCCCCTCGTCGAGCATCACCCCGCTGGAGATCAACTGGCGGATCAGCCGCTGGTAGTGCTCGTGCGACTCCAGGAACGGCGTCGGCGCCACCGACGGCCAGCGCTCCCACTCCACCGAGCGCCAACTGGCGTAGCCGGTGTCCTCGCCCCGGGAGAACGGCGAGTTGGTGGTGACCGCGTGCAGCATTGGCAGCCACGGCCGTACGTGGTTGAGCACCTGCACGCCGGTGTCCGGGTCGGGCACCCCGACGTGTACGTGCATGCCGTTGTTGCCGGGGCCGGGGACGAGCAGCCGGAACCGCTCGATCATCCGGTCGAAGCGGGGCTTGTCCACCACTGGCGGCACCGGGCCGTCCACCGGGCCGGTGCCGATGGCGAGTAGGCGTACGCCAGCCCGCTCGGCGGCGTCGGAGAGCGCCCGACGCAGGACGCCGAGGGAGTGCCGGATCGACGAGAGTTCCAGGCCGGGCGGGCTGCCGATCTCGATCTGACTGGTCTGGAACTCCCGCTCCACCTGCCCGCGAAGTTCGGCCGGCACCTGCTCCATGACCAGGTCCACGGCCGGAACCGCGGCCCCGGTGTGCGGGTCGACGAGCAGGAACTCCTCCTCGACACCCACGGTGAGCAACCCGGTCGCCGCAGCCATGTCGCTGGGCGCCTCCGCCACCTGACCCGTCATCGACATCACCCGTCCGTTCCTACCGTTCGCGGTCCATCCGCGCCGGTCCTTCGTGGTTACCCAACGTGGCGATGCCGGGAAACGTGGCGGCGACGCGGCGTTGGAGGGCGGGCCGCCGGATTCGGCTGGGTGACGTGACAGCGGGTCCTATGCTGAGCCGGTGCCGGTGCTGCTGGGCTATGTCGGGGTCGCGTGGATGTCCGCGTTCGCCCAGCTCGCTCTGCTCGCGGGCCGACCGGTCGACCTGCTGGCGGGCGCCGCGCTGACCGCCCTGGTCCTGCTCGCGGTGGTGCTGGCGGCCCGGGTGCACGACCGGGCGGGCGCGCCCGGTGCCGGGCCACGGTGGGCCGGCCTGCGGGCCCGCTCCCGAAGTCGCCGGATGCCCCGCCAGATCGACCCGGATGCCGCCGGTCGGCCTCGTCCCCGTGCTCCGGGGCACCCCTCGGCCGCGTAGTGCCTCGCCGCCGCGCGGCCGATCCCGCCGTCACCGGCCACCCCTGCTGAGCGGATACCGCCCGGGGGAGGGCCTCACCGGAATCGGACCGAGGGGCTTCCCATGCTTGCCTTCGCACCACTGCACGACGCTGTCGCCGCTGCCGGCAGCGCGCTGTCCTGGCTCACCGAACTGCTCGAACCACTGGCCGGTGGCGGGGCGACCGCCGCCGCCATCGTGCTCTTCACCATCGCCGTCCGCCTGCTGATCTCGCCGCTGACCGTCGCGCAGGTCCGCGGCGAGCGGCGCCGCGCGGCGCTCGCCCCGCAGGTGCGTGACCTTCAGAAGCGGTACGCCGACGACCCGGCGACGCTTCAGCGCGAGGTGTTCACGTTGTACCGCGAGGCTGGCGCGAACCCGATCGCCGGCTGCCTGCCGCTGCTCATCCAGGCGCCGTTCCTGCTGGTGCTGTACCGGTTGTTCAGCACCAGCGAGGGTGGCACCGGGGTGCTGGACGAGCGGTTGGCCGGCGTGCCACTGGGTCACCATCTCAGCGACGGGCTGGCCGGTGCGGCCGGACCGCTGTTCGGCGTACTGCTGGTGGTGTTGCTGGTGGTGGCCTGGTGGTCGTCGCGGCGGGCCCGCCGGGCGTCGGCTGCGGTGGGCACTGTGGCCGGTACGCCGGCCGAGGGGCCGGGGGCGGCCACGCTCGGCCGGCTGCTGCCCCTGCTGCCCTTCACGACGGTGCTGGTGGCGCTGGTGCTGCCGCTCGCCGCAGTGATCTACCTGGTGACCACCAGCGTGTGGTCGGCTCTTGAGCAGGCGGTGCTCCGCCGCCCGCAGGCGGTCCCGACGCGCCCCCTGGACAGAAACAGTTAACTGTCTTAATAATTGGCAGCAACGTTGACGTCCATAAATGCCCGTCCGGGCCCGGAGGGTCGCATGAAACGCTCCAGATCCCTTGTCCTGTCCCTCGTAGCCGCCCTCGCGGCGACACTCGGCGCGGCCTGGGTGGCGCTGCCCGCGTACGCCGCCGGGGCCACCGCCAGCTTCGTCAAGACCGCCGACTGGGGCTCCGGCTGGGAGGGGAAGTACACCATCACCAACGGCGGCAGCTCGACCATAAACGGCTGGAACCTCGCCTTCGACCTGCCGTCCGGCACCACCCTCGGCAGCTACTGGGACGCGTTGCTCAGCTCGTCCGGCCAGCGGCACACCTTCACCAACCGATCGTGGAACGGCGCGATCGTCCCGGGCGCGTCGGTCTCCTTCGGCTTCCTGGCCAGCGGCTCCGGCTCACCGAGCGGCTGCCAGCTCAACGGCGCGTCCTGCGGCGGCGGTACCCCACCGACCACGCCACCGCCCACCACGCCTCCGCCCACCACGCCGCCGCCCACCACGCCACCGCCCACCGACCCGCCCACCGGTGGGCTGCCGAAACACCTGCTCACCGGGTACTGGCACAACTTCGACAACCCCGCCGTCGAGCTGCGGCTCCGCGACGTCCCCGCCGAGTACGACCTGGTGGCGGTCGCCTTCGCCGAGGCCACCGCGACTCCCGGCGCGCTCACCTTCGGCGTCGACCCCGGGCTGGCCGCCGCGCTCGGCGGCTACACCGACGCGGACTTCACCGCCGACGTGCGCACCCTGCACAGCCGGGGCAAGCGGGTGATCCTCTCCGTCGGTGGTGAGACCGGCCGGGTAACAGTGAACAACGCCGCGTCGGCCACCGCGTTCGCCAACACGGCAGCCGCGTTGATCGCCCGGTACGGCTTCGACGGGATCGACATCGACCTGGAGAACGGGCTCAACCCGACCTACATGGCGCAGGCGCTGCGTGCGCTGCGGGCCACTGTCGGGTCGAGCCTGATCATCGCGATGGCGCCGCAGACCATCGACATGCAGAACCCGGCCGGCGGCTACTTCAAGCTGGCGCTCGACATCAAGGACATCCTCACCGTCGTCAACACCCAGTACTACAACTCCGGCGCCATGCTCGGCTGCGACCAGAACGCCGCGTACGGCCAGGGCACCGTGAACTTCATCGTCGCGTTGGCCTGCATCCAGTTGGAGGCCGGGCTCCGCCCCGACCAGGTCGGCCTCGGCCTGCCCGCCGGAGCGGGAGCGGCCGGCGGCGGCATCGTCGCGCCCAGCGTGGTCAACGCCGCCCTGGACTGCCTGGCCCGAGGCACCAACTGCGGCAGCTTCCGCCCGCCGCGCACCTACCCCGGCATTCGGGGCGCGATGACCTGGTCGGTGAACTGGGACGTCAGCAACGGCAACGGCTTCGCCAACACGGTGGGCCCACACCTGGACACCCTGCCCTGACCGCGCTCGCCGGCGTCCGGACCGGACGCCGGCGGTGAGCGGGAACGCGGATCAGCGACCGGCGGTCACCGACGGCCGGTCGCCGCGGTCCCGACGCTTGCGAACCTTACGGATCGCCCAACTGGCCACCATCACGACGAAGACCGCGACGATCGCGTAGTTGAACCAGTCGCTGTAGCGCTCGACGTCCTGCCAACGGCGCCCGAGCGCGTAACCGGCTCCCACGATGAGACCGTTCCACACCCCACTGCCGATGGTGGTGAGCAGGATGAACTCACCCAGCGGCATCCGGTTGGCCCCGGCCGGCACGGAGACCAGGCTGCGGACCACCGGCACCACCCGGCCGATCAGCACCGCCCACCGACCGTGCCGCTCGAACCACTTGTCGGCCTTCTCCAGGTCGTCGCTGTCCACCAACGGGATGTGGTCCAGCCAGCGCTTGAGCCGTTCCTCGCCCAGCGCCGCGCCCAGCCAGTAGAGCACCAACGCGCCGACCAGCGAGCCGACCGTCGCGGCCAGCACCACGAGGAAGACGTTGAACTCGCCCTCGTGCGCCAGGAAACCGGCGAGAGCCAGCACGATCTCACTGGGGATCGGCGGAACGATGCTCTCCAGCGCCACCAGCAGCGCCACTCCGACCGGGCCCATCGCCTCGATCACCGAGGCCACCCAGCCGGTCAACCCGGTGAACTCGGACGGGTCGCCAGCCTGGGCGTACGCCATGGTCGTCCTTCCGGTCGGCTGTCGGGGATCGGATGGTCATACCCAGCGGGGCGCGAACCACACCTGCGCTCAGTGCTCCGGGTGCAGCGCGGTGTCCGCCGGCCCCTGCCGCCAACCAGTGAACACCACTGTCAGGCCGGCGCGGGACGGCGCGCAGCAGAACGGGCCGGCGACGGCCTCGGCCATCGGGTCCAGCGGGGCAAGCCGGACCAGTCGCCACGGCTCGTCGTCGACCCGGGCGCGGATGGTCAGCGCGTCGCCGGCCCGGCTGACCCGGACGGTCACCTCCCGGTCCGCCCACTCCGGCACCGGCCCCACCGACCAGTCGGAGAACTCCCGGGTCACCACGGCGCCGAGCTGCGCCTCGCCGTCGCTCACCTCGACACCGGCCTTGGTCCAGGTCCGTTCGTCGACGCGGACGAACGCCCCGGCCTGGTCGAACTGCGCCGAGAAGTCGAGCCGGAAGCTCACCTCCATGGCGGCGCCCACCGGCAGCGGCGCCAGCAGGGCCGGGCCGTTGTCGTGCACGAAGCCGTAGCTGGTCCGTCGCCAGAAGTCGCTCTCCGCCGCCGGTTCGACGACCAACTCGCCGGCCGGGCCCTCCTCGACGCGTACCGGCGGGTGCAGCCAGCTGCCCCGGGACCAGTCCAACAGTTCGCTCGGCGGTACGAGGTCGTTCTCCATGACGGCACGGTAGCCAACGCCGTGTGCCGCCCGCCGCCCGCCGTGCGCCGCCCGCCCCGCGCCCGCCGGACGGGTTTGCCGTGGTGACCGAACGGAGATGTTCCTCCGACATGGGTGACCGTTGGTATTCCGAAGCCGTCGTCTACTGCCTCGACATCGACACGTACGCCGACTCCGACGGCGACGGGGTCGGTGACATCCGTGGGCTGATCGGGAGGCTGGACTACCTGGCCCGGCTCGGGGTGACCTGCCTGTGGCTGCACCCCATCCACCCGTCGCCCAACCGTGACGACGGCTACGACGCCACCGACTTCTACAACGTGGACCCGCGCTTCGGCACCCTGGGCGACTTCGCCGAGCTGCTGCACCAGGCGCAGAACCGGGGCATCCGCGTGATCATCGACCTGGTGGTCAACCACACCTCCGACGAGCACCCGTGGTTCCAGTCCGCCCGCTCCTCGCCGGACTCGCCGTACCGGGACTGGTACGTCTGGTCCGACACCGAGCCGGACGACCGGCACCAGGGCATGGTCTTCCCCGGCGAGCAGGACGAGACCTGGAGCTACGACCGGACCGCCAAGGCGTGGTTCTACCACCGCTTCTACAAGTTCCAGCCGGACCTCAACTTCGCCAATCCGCAGGTCCGGGACGAGATCAAGAAGATCATGTCGTTCTGGCTCCAGCTCGGCGTCTCCGGTTTCCGGATGGACGCGGTGCCGTTCATCATCGAGCTGACCGAACCGGGCAACCCGAACTCCCCGAAGGACTTCGAGTTCCTCACCGAAATGCGCCAGCACGTCCAGTGGCGCCGCGGCGACGCCGTCCTGCTGGCCGAGGCGAACGTCGAGCCGGACCAGCTACCGACGTTCTTCGGCGATGCCAGCGGTTCCGGCAACCGGATCCACATGCTCTTCGACTTCATGCTCAACGGGCGACTCATGCTCTCCCTGGCCCGCCAGGACCCGGAGCAGTTGATCGACGCGTTGCACGACACCCCGAAGCTGCCGGTCGGTGGGCAGTGGGCCACCTTCCTGCGCAACCACGACGAGATCGACCTGTCCCGGCTGACGACCGAACAGCGCAACCAGGTGTACGCGGAGTTCGGCCCGGACGAGAACATGCGCATCTACGACCGGGGCATCCGTCGCCGGCTCGCCCCGATGCTCGGCAACGACCGGCGGCGCATCGAGCTGGCGTACGCCCTGCAGTTCTCGATGCGCGGTACGCCGGTTCTGCGCTACGGCGAGGAGATCGGGATGGGTGAGGACCTGTCGCTGCGCGGTCGGGACGCGATCCGTACCCCGATGCAGTGGTCGTACCAGCCGAACGCCGGCTTCTCCACGGCGGACCCGGAGAAGCTGGTCCGCCCGGTCATCGACAAGGGTGAGTTCGGCTACCAGACGGTGAACGTCACCGCCCAGCGGGGCGACCCGAAGTCGCTGCTCGCCTGGTTCGAGCGCATGATCCGTACGCTGCGGGAGGCGCCGGAGATCGGCTCCGGCTCGACCAGCCACATCGACGTGCCGGTGCCGCCCGGCGTGCTGACGCACCGGGCGGACGGGCCGACCGGGACGATGGTCTTCGTGCACAACCTGGGCACCGACGACGTCGAGGTGGACCTCAGCAGCCTCGAACCGGAGGCCGACCTGCCGATCGACGTGCTCGCCGACCGTGGCTACGGAGAGTTGGGCAAGCTCGGCGCGGTGAAGGTCTCCGGCTACGGATACCGGTGGATTCGCCTATGCCGAGGGTCGGCCTGTTGAGGTTAAGCTCCTCCGATCGACCCCAAGTTACCGGGAGGTAATCATGTCGGAGGAGTCCCGCGTCGCCATCGTCACCGGAGCCGCACGCGGCATCGGCGCGGCCACCGCCCGACGGCTGGCCGCCGACGGAATGGCAGTCGCCGTGGTCGACATCGAGGAGGCGGCCACCAAGGAGACGGTGGACGCCATCGCCGGTGCCGGTGGCCGGGCACTCGGAGTGGGCGCCGACGTGTCCGACCGGGACCAGGTCGAGGCGGCGGTGAGCCGCGTCGCCGCCGAACTGGGCGCGCCCACCGTGCTGGTCAACAACGCCGGTGTGCTCCGCGACAACCTGCTGTTCAAGATGACCAACGCCGACTGGGACACGGTGATGGGGGTGCACCTGCGCGGCGCGTTCCTGGTCAGCCAGGCCGCCCAGAAGCACATGGTGGACCAGAAGTGGGGGCGGATCGTCAACCTCTCCAGCACCTCCGCGCTGGGCAACCGGGGCCAGGCGAACTACGCCGCGGCCAAGGCCGGTCTCCAGGGCTTCACCAAGACGCTCGCCATCGAGCTGGGTCCGTTCGGGGTGACAGTGAACGCTGTCGCGCCCGGCTTCATCGTCACCGACATGACGGCGGCCACCGCTGCCCGCATGAAGGTCGACTTCGACGACTTCCAGAAGCACGCCGCCGCCGAGATCCCGGTTCGTCGCCCGGGTCGGCCGGAGGACGTCGCGCACACCATCTCGTTCCTGGCGAGCGAGGGCGCGGGCTTCGTCTCCGGTCAGGTCATCTACGTCGCGGGCGGCCCACGGGACTGACCCGTACTCCCGACGAGGGCGCTCCGGCAGGTGAGCCGGCGCCCTCGTCGCCGGGTCTGCGCCCTCGTGCGGGTGCGCGGCGGGTCAGGCGGGTGCGCGGCGGGTCAGGCGGGTGCGCGGCGGGTGCGCCAGAGCCAGATCAGGCCGAGCACCGGCAGCACCAACGGGATGTAGCCGTACCCGCTGCCGAACTGCGACCAGACCGTCTCGTCCGGGAAGAGGTCCTTGTCGACCAGGCTCAGGATGCCGACCGCGACCACCCCGACCAGCTCCACCGAGCAGCACGCCAGCGCCACCCGACGGCCGGTGTGACCGGCGCGGGCCAACCCCACAGCCGCCACGATGTAGATGAGCGCGGCGACACCGGAGAGCAGGTACGCCACCGGCGCCTCGTCGAACTTCGTGGCGAGTTGCAAGCCCGCCCGACTCGTCGCCGCGATGGCGAAGAGCAGGTAGACCGCGATCAACAGCCGACCCGGGCCGGAGTTCGTACGCTGCCGGGCCGATCCTGTCTCAACCACCGAGCACCTCCCAGGTCTGCTGCAACCGGACCACCACCACCGGGGCCACGAGGCAGACCGCGCACACGATCGCCGAGCCCCAGCGGGTCGGTTCCATCCGGGCCAGCACCCAGGCCAGGGGTGGCAGGCACACCAGCGTGACGAGGTAGCCGAAGAAGGCACCGGGCTCGCCGGGTCGATCCCCGCCGCCCACGGCGACGAGCGCCAGCACGCTCAACACCAACAACGCCACCTCGACGACGGCCAGACCGACGAACTGCAACCGGTCCGGTGGCCGGTGGCGTACCGCCGCCACCAGCGCCCACACCGCCACGAGCAGCGACAGCACGATCGGCACTGTCGCGACGATCCCGTCCACCGGCGAATCGGCGCCCACGCTGGTCACCGGCACCACCCGGTCGTTGCCTCGGTCACCGGCACAGCCTACTAACCGTCGTAGTAAAGGAGTGCCCTGCCTCTCCGGGTGTGACGCGCACCCGTCGAGGGGTCCGCGGCCCCGGTGCCCACGCTCCTCGGATGGGCGTCAGTCGTCTGCTTGCGGCCAGTGGACGGAGATGGCAAGGAGCGGGTCCGGTCCGTCGTTCCGAGTCTGGAAGTGAAGGTGAGCTGCTTCGATTGGTCGAACCCGCCGCCGTCATGGCCGCCCGGGCGACTAGCGTGGATCACGTCCGTGGCGTTGTCGCGGTGCGGGGAAACAGCGGAGGTACACGTGCTGCGGTTCGGCTTGTTCGGCACCGGTCACTGGGCGATCGAGACGCACGGGAAGGCGTTGCACGCACATCCCGACGCGGAACTGGTCGGAGTGTGGGGCCGCAACCCGGAGCGTGCCTCCGCGCTGGCCGAGCGGTACGGCGTGCCCGCCTACGCCGACGTCGACGCGCTGATCGAGCAGTGCGAGGCGATCGCCGTCGCCCTGCCGCCGGACATCCAGGCCGACATCGCGGTCCGGGCCGCCCGCGCCGGCCGCCACCTGCTGCTGGACAAGCCGCTGGCGCTCAGCGTGGCCGACGCCGACCGGGTCGTGGCCGCCGCCGAGGAGTCCGGGGTCGCCTCGGTCGTCTTCTTCACCCAGCGGTTCCAGCCGAACGTGACAGCGTTCCTCGCCGCCACCGCCGCCGCCGGAGGCTGGCAGCACGGCCGGACCACCGCGTTCGCCTCGATCTTCCAGGACGGCAGCCCGTACGGCGGCTCGTTGTGGCGTCGCGAGCACGGCGCGCTCTGGGACATCGCCCCGCACGCGCTCTCGATCCTCCTGCCGGTGCTGGGTCGGGTGACGCAGGTGGCGGCGATGGACGGACCGAGCGGGATGGTGCATCTGCTGCTCACCCACGAGGGCGGTGCCACGAGCAGCGCCTCGCTCTCCCTGGATGCCCCGACCGAGTCGATGGCCCGGGAGTTCGTGTTCTATGGCGAGAACGGCATCGAGAACGTCCCGTTCGGCGAGAACGACGCGGCTACCGCGTTCGGCGTCGCCATCGACCAGTTGGTCGAGCAGGTGCGGGCCGGCACCCGGGACCACCGCTGCGACGTCCGCTTCGGCCGCGAGGTCGTCGCCATCCTCGCCGCCGCCGAAACCGCCCGCGCCGAATCCCGCACCATCCCAATCCCCTAACCCCCCTAACCCCCCGGCCCCCCGGGTCCCGTCGCACCCCACCCACCCACCCACCAGCTCAGGTTGATCAAGAGGTTTGCGTCACGACACGCCACAGGGCATGACGCAAACCTCTTGATCACCGGGGCCGAGTCGGGCCGGGCCGGGCACCCGGGTTGAGGCGGATGCGGGGCGGGGCTGGGTCGGTTTAGGTGGCGGTGGAGAGGGCGGCGTTCAGTTCGTCGGGGGAGTTGAACTGCTCGGGTGGTAGGGCCTGGAGCATCTGCAACATCGCCGTGCTGGCCCCGTTCTCCTGACCCCAGCGGATCAGGTCCTCGCGGGAGACCGGGTAGTCGAGCCCGGCCAGGTACTCCTGCAACTGAAACCCGGTGACGGTCATGTCGGCCGGCTACCCGCTCGCGGTGGTCGTACACCGGCTTGGTTGGGGCCCACGACGGCCCGGCGGCCGGCGTGTCGGCCCGCGACGCGCGCACGGTTTGCCGCAGCGGCGGCCGGGTAGCCGCTGGCATGCTGGTTCAGCGGCTCGGCGCGCCGAGCGATTTCGACCCGTTGCTGGAGCGCGTTCGTAACGCCAGGGTGGTGATGATCGGTGAGTCCACCCACGGCAGCTACGACTACTACCGGTTGCGCGAGCAGCTCACCCGCCGGTTGATCGCGGAGTGCGGTTTCTCCTTCGTCGCCGTGGAGGGTGACTGGCCCGACTGCGACCGGGTGCACCGTTCGGTGACTGCCGCGCCGGGCGGCGCGCTCGAACCGCAGCTCGCACTCGATCAGTTTGAGCGATGGCCGACCTGGATGTGGGCCAATGCCGAGGTGGCCCGGTTCGCGAGCTGGTTGCGGGCCTGGAACGTGGAGCGGCCGGAGGAGCAACGGGCCGGGTTCCACGGCCTCGACGTCTACAGCCTCTGGGAGTCGATGCAGGCGATCTTCGACTACCTGGGGGAGGAGGACCCGAAGTCGCTGGAGGCGGCGCAGGACGCGTACCGGTGCTTCGAACCGTACGGCAAGAGGGTCGAGGAGTACGGCGCGGCAAGCCGGTTCGTCTCCGCCCGGTGCGAGGAGGAAGTTGTCCGGTTGCTCGCCCGGACCCGCGAACACGCCCTCTCCGACGGCCCGGACCGCTTCTCGGCCTGGCAGAACGCGGAGGTGGTGGCCGGCGCCGAGCGCTACTACCGGGCGATGGTGGCCGGCGGGCCGGACTCGTGGAACATCCGCGACACCCACATGCAGGACACCCTGGACCGGCTGTTGGACCGGTACGGCCCCGACGCCCGAGGCATCGTCTGGGCGCACAACACGCACGTCGGGGATGCGCGAGCCACCGACATGGCCGCCGATGGGATGGTCAACATTGGTCAGTTGGCCAGGGAGCGGCACGGCGAGGACGCGGTGGCCCTGGTCGGCTTCGGCAGCTACCGGGGGACCGTGATCGCCGCACCCCGCTGGGGTTCGCCGCCCGAGGCGATGGTGGTGCCCCCGGCCCGGGAGGGCTCGATCGAGCGGCGGTTGCACGAACTGATGCCGGAGCGGGCGGTGCTGATCTTCGGCGGTGACGACCAGCCGGGCTGGGTCACCGACACCGTGGACCACCGGGCGATCGGGGTCGTCTACGACCCGTCGTTCGAGTCCTGGGGCAACTACGTGCCCACCCGGCTCGGCGACCGCTATGACGCCTTCATCTGGTGCGACGACACCACGGCCCTGCACCCGCTACCGGTGCCAGCGGTTCCGGGCGAGATGGAGACCTACCCGGCAGGCGTCTGACGGCCGCCTGCTCGCGTCGATCACGGAGTTGTGGTGCTGGACGAAGGCCTCTGATCGGGGCACGACGGGCACCACAACTCCATGATCGACAGGGTGGTGCGGGTTAGACGCGGGTTGGGGTGCGGTCTTCTAGGTGGGTGCGCAGGCCCTCGCCTTCGATGTCCACGTTGGGCAGGGCGCGGTTGAGCCAGCGGGGCAGCCACCAGGCGCGGTCGCCAAGGAGCGACATCACCGCCGGGACGATGGTCATCCGGACCACGAACGCGTCGATGGCGACACCGATGGCGAGCGCGAAGCCCATCGACTTGATCACTGGGTCCTCCAGGAAGACGAAGCCCCCGAAGACCGAGATCATGATCAGCGCGGCGGCCGTGACCACCCGTGCGCCGTGCCCCATGCCGCTGATGGTGGCCTGTCGGGCGGTCTCACCGTGCACGAAGTCCTCCCGCATGCGGGACACCAGGAACACCTCGTAGTCCATGGCGAGCCCGAACAGGATGCCGATGAGCAGGATCGGCAGGAAGCTGATCAGCGGGCCGGGCGTGTCCAGGCCGACCAGGTCGGCGAGGTGCCCCTGCTGGAAGACGGCCACGGTGATGCCGAACGTGGCGGCGACGGTGAGCAGGAAGCCCAGCGCCGCCTTGATCGGCACCAGCAGCGAGCGGAACACCAGCATCAGCAGCAGCACCGAGAGCCCGACCACCAGCAGCAGGTAGATCGGTAGCGCGTCGGAGAGCTTCTCGGAGACGTCGATGCCGATGGCGGTGACGCCGGTGAGCAGTACCTCCGCGTCGGGGATACCGCTCACCGCGCCACGGATGTCGTGCACCAGGGTCTCGGTGGCCTCGTCGGTCGGGCCGGTCTTGGGCACCACGCCGAGCAGCGCGGTCCGGCCGTCCGGGCTGAGCTGGGGAGGCGCCACCGCGAGGACGTTCTCGGTGCGCTGGAGCAGGGCGGTGACCTGCGGTACGGCAGCCGACGTGGCCTGTGGCGTGTCGCCGGCCACCACCACCGCGAGCCGGCCGGTGAAGCCCGCTCCGAAGCCCTCGACGGTCAGGTCGTTCGCCACCCGGGCGGGTGAGCCGACGGCGGCCGTCGCGGCGCCCGGTAGGGCCAGCCGCATGTCCGGCGTGGGCAGCGCGAGCAGCCCCAGACCGAGCAGGCCGACCAGGATGACCGGTACGCGGAACCGGGTGACCAGTCGCGCCCAGCGGAAACCGAACCGGTTGCGCTCCTCGGTCGTGGTCGTGGTCGTGGTCGTCGTCGCGGCCGGCCGATCGGTGACGTCCGAGTCGTCCTCGTCAGCGGCGGTGCCGTCGGTAGGAACGGAGCGCAGCCGGCGGGGGAGCACCCGGCGACCGGCGAAGCCGAGCAACGCCGGCTGGAGGGTGATGGCTACCAGGACGGCGACCGTGACGGTGCCGGCGGCGGCGAGACCCATCACGGTGAGGAACGGGATGTCCACCACGGCGAGCCCGGCCAGGGCGATGACCACTGTGGCGCCGGCGAAGACCACTGCCGAGCCGGCGGTGCCCACGGCCCGGCCGACCGCCTCCTCCGGGGACAGGCCGTCGAGCAGGTTCTGCCGGTGTCGGGAGGTGATGAAGAGTGAGTAGTCGATGCCGACCGCGAGACCGAGCATCAGCGCCAGGATCGGCGCGGTGCTGGTGAGCTGGACGACGCCGCTCAGCGCGAACAGTCCGGCCATGCCGGCGCCCACGCCGATCAGCGCGTTGAGCATCGTCATGCCGGCGGCGACCAGGGAGCCGAACGTGATGATCAGGACGATAGCGGCGACCAGTACGCCGAGCGCCTCGGTGGAGCCGATCTCCGGCTCGCCGCCGAGCACCTCACCGCCGGGGGCTACCTGCCAGCCCTGCGCCTTCGCCGCTGCGCCAACCTGCTCGTACGCGGTGCGCTGCTCGTCGGTGACGTCGTCCCCGCCGCTGGCGAACTGGACCTGGACCAGCGCGTACCGGCCGTTGGGTGAGACCGCGCCGACCTGGAGCGGGTTGACCGCGCCGACCACGCCGGGCAGTGCCGACGCCTGCTGGACGAGCTCCTGCACCACTGCCTGACCCTGCGGGGTGGCCAGTTGGCCGTCGGCGGGCGCCTTGACCGCGATGGTGCCGGTGGCGCCGCTGGCAGCGGGGAACTGGTCGGCCAGCAGGTCGAGCGCGCGCTGGCTCTCGGTGCCGGGCATTGTGAAGTTGCTCGCCGTCGGGCCGCGCAGGGTCGCCGCGGCCAGGCCGGCGGCGACGAGTACGACGAGCCAGAGCGCGACGACGAGCCGTCGCCGGCGCAACGCGCCCCGGCCGAGCCGGTAGAGCAGGGTGGCCATCAGGAGTCCTTGTCCTCGGTCGTGGGTGGATGGGGCAGTGGCGCGTCGACGGGTTCGACTGCCCGTCGGGCGAGGGTGAGCAGGGCGAGGCGCAGTTCGTCGTCGGGGATGTCGGCGAACTCGCCGCACGCCTCGGAGATGCCGGCGAGCAGCACCAGCGCGGCGATCCGGGCGCCCGGCCGGTCGGAGTGCCCGGCCAACGCATCCCGCAGCCGGTCGGAGATCTCCTGGATGTGTGCGAAGGCCGGCTGGCACAGCAGTTCCGGGAACTCGCCGCGCAGTACCGCGATCTCCTGCCGGAACCGGACCGCGAGGTCGACGAAGCCCTGTGCGGCGACCTCCTGCGCGGCAGCTCCGGTCAGACCGGTGAGCTGGTCGTCGAGGCTGCGGAGCACCTCGATCGCGGGGGCCATCAGCTCGGCGAGCAGGGCTTCCTTGTTGGCGAAGTGGTAGAGCACAGTGGCCTTGGAGCAGCCGACCTCCCGGGCGATGTCCTGCAGGGAGGTGCCCCGGTAGCCGGTCACCGTGAACTGTCGTGCCGCCGCGGCGAGGATCTCGCCGTGCGTGTCGGGTACCGCTCTGGCCATGCCCGGTCCACCTCCCGCAGACCAGCATGCCTGACCGATCGGTCAGACCCTGACCGATCGGTCAGATGGAAGCGGTGGCGTTCACCACACCCCTGGCGGGTTTTATCCGGCGTGCTGGGTGTCGTACCTGGTCCGCGCCTCGGCGATGGCCCGGCGGTGCCGCTCGGCCCAGCTGGTCAGCGCGACGAGCGACTCGTAGAGCTCCAGCGCCATCGGGGTGGCTGTGTATTCGACCTTGGGCGGGACGGTCGGGTAGACCGTGCGGTGCAGCAGGCCGTCCCGTTCCAGGTTGCGCAGCGTCAGGGTGAGCATCCGGCGGCTGATCCCCTCGATGTGCCGCTCCAACTCGGTGAAGCGCACCGGCCCGTGCGAGGCGGCCACCAGGATGCCGATGCTCCACTTGCCGCCGACCCGGTCCAGCACCTCGCGGACCGTGCACGCCCGAGCCTGACCCGGGGTGAACGGCACGTTCTCGGCTGCGCAGGTCAGCTCGGCCTCGACCAGCGCGGACACATCGCTGTTCCTCTGGGACATCAAAGTGCCTCCTTCCGCTCCGGTTCATGGTCACAGACGATGACCTCGGTAACAAACCGTGCACCAAGGAGGGTTTCGTGGAGCGTGTCGTCCCATCCCGTTGGCCGGCGCTGCTGGTGCTCTGCGCCGGCAGCCTGATGATCATCCTGGATGGCACAGTGGTCGCGGTGGCGCTGCCCGCCATCCAACGCGACCTGGGCTTCAGCGCCGCTGGCCTGGCCTGGGTGGTGAACGCCTACCTGGTCGCGTTCGGCGGGCTGCTGCTGCTCGCCGGCCGGCTCGGTGACCTGCTGGGCCGGCGCGGGGTCTTCCTGGCCGGCGTCGCGTTGTTCACGCTGGCCTCGCTGGCCTGCGCGGTTGCCACCGGGCCGGCAGTGCTGGTGGCCGCGCGGTTCGGGCAGGGCGTCGGAGGCGCGCTGGCCATGGCGGTCAGCCTCGGCATGATCGTTCGGCTCTATCCCGAAGCGGCCGAGCGGGCCCGCGCCATCGCCGTCTTCAGCTTCACCGGCGCCGCCGGCGCGTCGGTCGGCACTGTCGCCGGAGGGGTGCTCACCCAGGCCGCCGGTTGGCGGACGATCTTCCTGGTCAACGTGCCGATCGGGGTGGCCATCCTCATCGCGGCCCTCCGCCGGCTCCCTGCCGAACGAGGGATCGGCCTGCGCGCCGGCCTGGACCTGCCCGGCGCGCTGCTCGCCACCGCCGGTCTGATGGTCGCCGTGTTGGGCATCGTCGGGACGGGCGAGCACGGCTGGACCAGCCCTCGGACGCTCGGCGCGGTGGCCCTCGCGGCGCTGCTGCTCGGCGGGTTCGCGCTGCGCCAACGGGTGGCGGCGACCCCGCTGGTGCCGTCCCGGGTGCTGCGCGTCCCGGGCCTGGTGGCGGCGAACGCCGTGCAGTTCCTCATGGTCTGCGCGTACTTCGGATTCCAGTTCCTGCTCGCCGTGGAGCTGCAACTGGTGCTGGGGTTGGACGCCGCCACGACCGGCTGGGCCTTCCTTCCCACCCCGGTCGTGATCGCCGTGGTCTCGCTCGGCCTGGCCGGTCGGCTGATCGCCCGCTTCGGTGCCCGGAGCGTTCTGCTGGTCGGGCTCGGCCTGGCGACCGTCGGCTTCCTCCTGCTTGCCCGACTGCCCGCCGACGGCGCCTACGTAGCGGACGTGCTCCCCGCGATGGTGATCTTCGGGGTGGCCGGCGGCCTGACCCTGCCGGCGGTCACCACACTCGCCATGGCCGGCGCGACCGACACCGACGCCGGGCTCGCCTCCGGCCTGGCAAACACCACCCAACAGGTCGGCGGGGCGGTCGGCCTGGCCGCGCTGGCCACCCTGGCCGCCACCCGCAGCGACGGGCTGCGAGCCGCCGGCTGGGCCGAGACCGCCGCGCTCGCCGGCGGCTACCGGACCGCGTTCGCCGTGGCCGCCGGTCTGGTGGTCGCCGCGTGGCTGGTGGCGCTGACCACGGTGCCCCGACGCCCGGCCCGGCCGTCGCCGGTCACCGATCCGTCGGATCCGGCCGGGGTTGGTGCCGGAATCGATTCGTACCGAAGCGCCGCGTCCAGTTGACCGACGGCAGCGGGGCCGGGAGGGTGGTCGGGTGAGCGAGGCTGACGAGACCCGGGACGGCGTGGCCCTGACCAACCTGGACCAGCCGCTGTCCGACCGCGACGACGCGACGAAGCGTGACCTGGTCGACTACCTCGACGCGGTCCGGGACCGGATCCTCCCGCAGCTGCGGGGCCGGCCGCTGTCGGTGATCAGGGTCCGCCCCGGCCAGCCGCCGTTCATGCAGAAGAACCTGCCCCGGTACACCCCGGACTGGGTCCGCCGGGCGCCGGTCTGGGCGGAGGCGTCGCACCGGGAGATCTCGTACGCCCTCTGCGACGACCGCCGCACCCTGCTCTGGTTCGCCAACCAGCGGGCGGTGGAGTACCACCCGACGCTGGCCACCGTGGCGGATCTGCACCGCCCGACCCACCTGATCCTCGACCTGGACCCGCCGGACGGCGACGGGTTCCGCGCGGCGGTCGACGCCGCCCTGCTGGTCCGTCAGGCGCTCGCCGACGCCGGCCTGGCCGGCGCCGTCAAGACCAGCGGCGCCAAGGGCGTGCACGTCTTCGTCCCGGTGACCGACGAACCAACGGCCGAGGAGTTGGCCGCCGCCACCCGGGCCCTCGCCGTCCGCGCCGAGCGGCTCGACCCGGCGTTGGCCACCACGGCGTACATCAAGGAGGACCGGGGTGGCCGGGTCTTCGTGGACGCCACCCGGGCGGGCGGTGCGACAGTGGCCGCCGCGTACAGCCCCCGGCTGCGCCCGGGAATGCCGGTCTCGTTTCCGGTCGACTGGGCCGACCTGACCGAGGTGACCCCCGCCGACTTCACCATCCGGACCGCGCCAGCGCTGCTCGCCGACGGCGACCCGTGGGCCGCCCTGATGCCGGCCCCGCAACCGCTCCCCGCCGACCTGGTGGCCGAGGGCCGGACCATCCCGGTGGCCAGGGTGCAGGCCATGCACGAGGGGAAGCGCCGAGCCCGCGCCCGCCGCGAGGCCGGCTGACCGGCTGGTCGGACCCCCGCCCGCGCTCGGCGTGCGGCGGATTGTCGGTGGGTTGTGGCACGATTTCGCAGGTGAGCAGCAAATCCGACGCGGCCCAGCGACTGGCCGACCTGGCGCGGCTGCGTCGGGTCCGCGACCGGATCGACAGGGAATACGCGTCTCCGTTGGACGTCGAGGCGCTCGCCCGTGGCGCGCACATGTCGGCCGGGCACCTCAGCCGCGAGTTCCGGCTCGCCTATGGCGAATCTCCGTACAGCTACCTCATGACCCGACGGATCGAGCGGGCGATGGCCCTGTTGCGCCGTGGCGACCTGAGCGTCACCGACGTCTGTTTCGCTGTCGGTTGTTCGTCGTTGGGCACCTTCAGCACCCGCTTCACGGAGCTGGTGGGCGTGCCGCCCAGCGTCTACCGGCGGCAGGCGGCGCAGGCGACGGCGGGAATGCCGTCGTGCGTGGCGAAGCAGGTGACCAGACCGGTCAGGAATCGAGAAGCGCGGGTCACCGAGCCGCAACTAGCGTGACCAGCATGGACATCACCATTCACTCGAGTTTTCTTCCGCACACCGACCCGGAGGCCTCGCTGGCCTTCTACCGCGACATCCTCGGTTTCGAGGTCCGCCTCGACGTCGGGTACGAGGGGATGCGGTGGATCACGGTCGGGCCGGTCGGCCAGCCCAGCACCGCCATCGTCCTGCACCCGCCGGCCGCCAACCCCGGTATTACCGACGACGAGCGGCAGACGATCCTTGAGCTGATGGCCAAGGGCAGCTACTTCGGTGTCAACCTCGCCACCACCGACCTCGGCGCCACCTTCGCCAAGCTGGAGGCCAGCGACGCCGAGGTCGTCCAGGAGCCGACCGAGCAGCCGTACGGCGTGCGCGACTGTGCCTTCCGCGATCCGGCGGGCAACATGGTCCGCATCCAGGAAGTGCGCTGAGTCCTGCGCGCCCGACAGATGGAGACACGATGAGCACGGCCATCCAGCCGTCCGAGCCGCACGTCGCCGACAGCCACGACCTGATCCGGGTGCAGGGCGCGCGGGTGAACAACCTCAAGGACGTCAGCGTCGAGATCCCGAAGCGGCGGCTGACGGTGTTCACCGGTGTCTCCGGCTCCGGCAAGAGCTCTCTGGTGTTCGGCACGATCGCGGCCGAGTCGCAGCGGATGATCAACGAGACCTACAGCGCCTTCGTGCAGGGCTTCATGCCGACGTTGGCGCGGCCCGAGGTCGACCTGCTGGATGGCCTGACCACGGCGATCATCGTGGACCAGGAGCGGATGGGCGCCAACTCCCGCTCCACCGTCGGCACCGCCACCGACGCCAACGCGATGCTGCGCATCCTGTTCAGCCGGCTCGGGCAGCCGCACATCGGCTCGCCCAACGCGTACTCCTTCAATGTTCCCTCGGTGAAGGCGACCGGGGCGATCACAGTCGATCGCGGCGCCGGCAAGACGAAGACCGAGAAGGCGACCTTCAACCGTCTCGGCGGCATGTGCCCGCGGTGCGAGGGCATGGGTGCGGTGACCGACATCGACCTGTCGGCGCTCTACGATGACAACCTCTCGCTCAACGAGGGCGCGATCACCATCCCGGGTTACAGCATGGAGGGCTGGTTCGGCCGGATCTTCCGGGGCTGCGGCTACTTCGACCCGGACAAGCCGATCGCCAAGTTCACCAAGCGGGAGCTGCACGACCTGCTCCACCGGGAGCCCACCAAGGTCAAAATCGACGGGATAAACCTGACGTACGCGGGCCTGATCCCGTCGATCCAGAAGTCCTTCCTCGCCAAGGACATCGACGCGTTGCAGCCGCACATCCGCGCCTTCGTGGAGCGCGCGGTGACCTTCACGACCTGCCCCGAGTGTGCCGGCACCCGGCTCAGCAAGGAGGCCCGGTCGTCGAAGATCAAGGGTAAGAACATCGCCGACGCGTGCGCGATGCAGATCAGCGACCTGGCCGCCTGGGTGCGCGGAATCGAAGACCCGTCGGTGGCCCCGTTGCTGGCCGGCCTGCAACACCTCCTCGACTCGTTCGAGGAGATCGGGCTGGGCTACCTGTCACTCGATCGACCGTCGGGCACCCTCTCCGGCGGTGAGGCGCAGCGCACCAAGATGATCCGCCATCTCGGCTCCTCGCTCACCGACGTCACCTACGTCTTCGACGAGCCGACGATCGGGCTGCACCCGCACGACATCCAACGGATGAACGAGCTGCTGCTCCAACTGCGCGACAAGGGCAACACGGTGCTGGTCGTGGAGCACAAGCCGGAGGCCATCGCCATCGCCGACCACGTCGTCGACCTCGGGCCCGGCGCCGGCACCGAGGGCGGGACCGTCTGTTACGAGGGCACAGTGGAAGGTCTGCGGGCCAGCGGCACCATCACCGGCCGCCACCTCGACGACCGGGCGGCCCTCAAGGAGACGGTGCGGACGCCCACCGGGAAACTGAAGATCCGGGGCGCCACTGCCAACAACCTCCGGGACGTGAACGTCGACGTACCCCTCGGGGTGCTCGTCGTCGTGACCGGCGTCGCCGGCTCCGGCAAGAGTTCGCTCGTGCACGGATCGATCCCGGCCGGCGCGGGCGTGGTCTCGATCGACCAGGGCGCGATCCGCGGCTCACGGCGCAGCAACCCGGCCACGTACACCGGGTTGCTCGACCCGATCCGCAAGGCGTTCGCGAAGGCCAACGGGGTGAAGCCGGCGCTGTTCAGCGCCAACTCCGAGGGTGCCTGCCCGAGCTGCAACGGCGCCGGTGTCATCTACACCGACCTGGGAATGATGGCGGGCGTCGCCGCGCCCTGCGAGGACTGCGAGGGCAAGCGGTTCCAGGCATCGGTGCTGGAATACCGCTTCGGCGGTCGCGACATCAGCGAGGTGCTCGCGATGTCGGTGACGGAGGCCGAGAAGTTCTTCGGCGCCGGCGAGGCGCGTACGCCGGCAGCGCACGCCATCCTCGACCGGCTCGCCGACGTCGGGCTCGGCTACCTGAGCCTGGGGCAGCCGCTCACCACTCTGTCCGGCGGGGAACGGCAACGGCTCAAGCTGGCCACCCACATGGCCGAGAAGGGCGGCGTCTACGTCCTCGACGAGCCGACCACCGGCCTGCACCTGGCCGACGTCGAGCAACTGCTCGGCCTGCTCGACCGCCTGGTCGACTCCGGCAAGTCGGTGATCGTCATCGAGCACCACCAGGCCGTCATGGCGCACGCCGACTGGATCATCGATATCGGTCCCGGCGCCGGCCACGACGGTGGCCGGATCGTCTTCGAGGGCACTCCCGCGGACCTCGTCGCCGCCCGCTCCACCCTCACCGGCGAGCACCTGGCGGCGTACGTCGGCAGCTGACGGCCGCCATTCACGTCACCGCTTGTCGGGTGCGCCGAGCCGTCGTGCTGGCGAGGACTCCGCAGGCGGCGGCGACCAGACCGAGGCCGGCCGTGCCCTGGTTGACGTACCCGGGCACGGACGAGGTGACGTAGGAGCCGCCACCGCTGAGGCGGCACTCGAAGTGGATCGGCAGGAAGCTGACGTCGTAACCGACGACCAGGCTCGCCACCTGTGGTCCGGCCTCGCGACAGGGGCCGACCGGGGCGGATCCGGCACCGCCGTCCTCGGCCTGCATCACCGCGTAGGCGAGGTGGAGCAGACCCCAGGCGTACAGGGCGACGGCACCCGCGCCGACGAGCAGCGCCGCAGCGCGGAGGCGACCCGACCGTTCGTTCTTCCTGACCATCGCGCGGAATCCACTGACGGTGAGGGCGGTCGCGATGACAGCCCCACCCAGCGCGGAGAGGAGCAGACCGAGAAACAGCATGATCGACATTCTGGTGGGTGTTCCGCCAAAACAATGAAGGCCCCTGACCGAATTTCTGGTCAGGAGCCTCTCGTGCTGGTCAATCTTGGTGCCCCCGGCAGGATTCGAACCTGCGCCCCCGCCTCCGGAGGGCGGTGCTCTATCCCCTGAGCTACGGGGGCTCAGCGACTGGAGAAGACTAGCAAACCTCCCCTGCGTACGCCGAATCGGTATCGGGTGAGCCGATCGTGTCGGACCGGCCCACCCGGTGCTCAGGCGGCTACCGCCCGCCCGCAGCTGGGCAGCGGGTGCAGGACGATTCGTCGAGGGAGCCGGCGCGGCCACTCGTTGCGCGGCCAGGAGCCGTCCACTATCAGGTGGACGGTGCGCTGCTCCTCGCCACTGAGCCGCAGCACGAAGTCGCGGGGGAGCGGCGGGTCCACCGTCGGCGTAGTGATCATGAAGCGCACCCGACCGCGGGACGAGACGGCGGAGATCACGTCGGCGGCCGGCATCGTGCCGCGCAGCCGGACCCGGCCGATCCAGTAGACCTCAGCGAGGTGCTCCTGGGCGGCCCGGGTGATCCCCGGGTACTCGCTGCGGACCCAACGCTCGACAGCGCTGACGCAGAGCCCGCAGGCCCGCTCACGCGGTTCCCGCGGACCCAACCCCCAGGCCCGCAGGTACGCCCCGACCGCGCCAGCGTCCAGCGGCAGCTCGAAGCGCCGCTGGATGAGCGTGGTGAGGCTCTGCCGCGTCCACAGCTCCTCGTCCAGGCCGAACTCGTCGGGATGGACGCCCCGCAGCGTGTCGATCAACTCGAGTTCCTGTTCGCGGCTGAGCAATCCCGGCTCGCCCTGCCGCTGTCCGCGACGGACGGCTGCCACCGCCCCGTCACCACCGATGGTGTGGCGTCGGCACCAACTGGTTACCGAACGCCGTGCGTCTCTGAGTGCAACCCCCACGTCTTGGGCAACGAGCCCGAATCGCAACTGGTCACGATATGTGGGGAGAAAACTCTCTAAGCAACGTAATCGCCTGTGTTACGCAAAACGCCCACAAGGTGCGAGAGGGGTTTTCAGGTCATACACGGCGGCTTCGGCATGGGGGCCGGGGCTGCGCCAGCGGTTGGCAGGGGCCGAGCCGGCGGGCGCTCTGGAGTCGACACGGAGCGGCCCGCGTCACCGCCTCTGATCGGCGGGGACGCGGGCCGGGTGCGCCAGTCCGCTCGGTCAGCCCTTGGCCTGCGCCTGGAGCTGCCGGAGGTTGTTCAGCTCGGTCTGCTGGGTGTTCTTCATGGTGTTGGCCACCCGCACCACCTCGGCGTTGTCGGTCGCGCCGAGTGCCGCGTCGATCATGTGGATGCCGCCCAGGTGGTGGTTGTACATCAGGGTGAGGAACTGCCTGTCGACCTCGATGCCCTGGGCCTCGCGCAGGGCGGTCATCTGTTGCGGCGTGGCCATGCCCGGCATCAGACCGTCCTTGACGGTGGCCCCGTCGGACATCCAGGACATCGGCGGGTTCGACCCGGTCGGGCTGAGGCCCCACTCGCGCAGCCAGGTCTGCATCGCGCCGATCTCGCCCTGCTGCCCGGTGGCGATGTCGACGGCGATCTGGCGCACCTCGGGGAGGGTCGCCGACCGGTACGCGATCAGGCTCATCTCCACCGCCTGCGCGTGGTGGGTCGTCATGTCCCGGGCGAAGCCCGCCTCGACCGAGGCGTCACCGGGTCGGGTGATCCGTGGCGTGAGCAGACCGCCCGCGTACCCGAGGAGGAGCCCCACCACCAGCATGATGGCGAGCGCCAGCACGCCGTAGCGCGACGCCGGGGCCCGGCCGCCCTCGTCCAGGGCGGCCGGGATCTCGTCGTGCTCGCTGTCGGTGGTTGCCGGAGCGGTCATTGCCGTCCTTACTGGGTGGGCTGCTGCTGTTGCTGGAGTTCACGCGGCGTGGTGCCGGTGGCGGTGATGCCGGTGTTGCAGAGCGCCGTCGGGCCCTCCACGGAGGCGTTCACCCGCAGGTCCTTGATGAACTCGTCGATCCGCGAGTCGTCGGCGTTGTCGAGCTTGAGCTGGTAGCCCCAGGCCTGCAGCGAGATGGGCTTGTCCAGGCCCTCGTACGGGCTCATCAGCATCTTCTCGACGCCGCGCACCTTGCCGGCGAGCTTGTCGACCTGGTCCTTGGGCAGGTCCGGGCGGTAGGTGACCCACACCGCGCCGTGCTCCAGGCTGTGCACCGCGTGCTCGCTGGCGATCGGGGCGTCGTAGACGTCGCCCATGCAGTTCTGCCAGGCGGCGTTGTGCACCCCACCCACCGGCGGCGAGTACTTGTAGGTCAGCGGGCCCGACTTGTGCGACTCGTAGTCGAGGCTCGTCTTGTCGGTCTTGCGGATGTTGACGATGCCCTCGATGGCGTTGGCCCGCTTGTCCCAGGGCTTGGAGCCCTGGAACGACGCCCAGGCGCCGTAACCGATGATGCCGGCCGCGAGCACGCCGACCGCGACGAAGAGCGCGATCGGCCCCCACGCGCGGCCCTGGCTCACCTTGACCGGGGTGACCGGCTTGCGCGGGCCCTTGCCCCCGGACCGGGGAGTGCCCGTCGGCTTGCCGGAACCGGCCTTGGCGCCGGACGCCGGCCGGCCCGCGGCCGGCTTCTTGCCGGTGCTGACCACGGTCGGGCGGCGCTCAGGGCCACCCGGGGTGCTGATGCTCATCGTGCCTCGTCAAGTCGGTCGGTCAGGGGAGTGGCGGGCCGGATGACGCGCAGGGGAGCCGCCGAGTGCCCGAGTCTACCCCCGATAACATGGTTGGGTGACTCCTGCAGAACTAGCCTCGGTCGTCCTTGCCGCCGCCCACGCCGTCTTCGAGCAGCGTGGGCTGGATCGCGCCGCGTTGCCGGCGAGCACCGTGGTGGAGCGACCGCGCAACCCCGAGCACGGCGACTACGCCTCGACGCTCGCACTGCAGTTGAGCAAGAAGGTCGGCGTCCCGCCCCGGGAGCTGGCGACGGCCCTGGCCGACGAGTTGGGCCGGGCACCAGGGGTCAAGTCGGTGGAAATCGCCGGGCCGGGCTTCCTGAACATCCGGCTCGACGCCGCGGCGGCCGGTCAGCTCGCGCGGGTGATCGTGGAGACCGGCGCGGAGTACGGCCGCAGCGACCGTCTCGCCGGCGAGAAGATCAACCTGGAGTTCGTCTCGGCCAACCCGACCGGGCCGGTGCACATCGGCGGGGTCCGCTGGGCGGCCGTCGGTGACGCGCTGAGCCGGCTGCTGCGGGCCACCGGCGCCGACGTCGGCACGGAGTACTACTTCAACGACGCCGGTTCGCAGATCGACCGGTTCGCCCGGTCGCTGCTCGCCGCCGCCAAGGGTGAGTCGGCGCCGGAGGACGGCTACGGCGGGGCGTACATCGCCGAGATCGCCGCCGAGGTGCAGGCCCGCCGGCCGGAAGTGCGCTCGCTCGACGACGACGCCGCCCAGGAGGTCTTCCGGGTCGAGGGCGTCGCGCTGATGTTCGACGAGATCCGCTCCTCGCTGCGCGACTTCGGGGTGGAGTTCGACACCTACTTCAACGAGAAGGACCTGCACGACCGGGGTGAGCTCGACCTGGCGTTGAACCGGCTGCGCGAGCAGGGCCACCTCTACGAGTCCGAGGGCGCCACCTGGCTGCGCACCACCGACTTCGGCGACGACAAGGACCGGGTGCTGCGCAAGTCCAACGGCGAGTGGACGTACTTCGCCGCGGACTGCGCCTACTACCTGGACAAGCGCGAGCGCGGCTTCGAGCGGGTCGTGATCATGCTGGGCGCCGACCACCACGGCTACATCGGCCGGATGAAGGCGATGTCCGCCTGCTTCGGCGACGACCCGGAGCGCAACCTGGAGATCCTCATCGGGCAGCTGGTCAACCTGCTGCGCGACGGCGCGCCGATGCGGATGAGCAAGCGGGCCGGCACGGTGATCACCCTGGAGGACCTGGTCGAGGCGATCGGCGTGGACGCCTCCCGGTACGCGTTGGCCCGCTATTCCAGCGACTCCCCGATCGACATCGACATCGAACTGTGGACCCGGGCGACCCGCGACAACCCGGTCTACTACGTGCAGTACGTGGCAGCCCGGACGGCGGGCGTGGCCCGCAACGCCGCCGAGGTGGGGCTGGTTCCGGGCGACGCCGACGGGTTCCGCCCCGAACTGCTCGACCACGAGAAGGAGAACGAGCTACTCAAGGCGCTCGCGCAGTTCCCCGCTGTGGTGGCGACGGCCGCCGAGCTGCGGGAGCCGCACCGGGTGGCCCGCTACCTGGAGGAGAGCGTGGCCGCCTCCTACCACCGGTTCTACGACAACTGCCGGGTGCTGCCGCTGGGCGACGAGGAGATCACCGACCTGCACCGCGCTCGGCTCTGGCTCAACAACGCCACCCGCACGGTGATCGCCAACGGCCTCTACCTGCTCGGCGTCTCCGCACCCGAGAGGATGTGACATGAGGGCTCATGAGGCTGGTGCGCTGCACGCGGACATCAGCAACCAGGGGCCGGCCTGGCTGCGTACCCCGGCCGACGTCAACGACCTCGTGCCGGCGCTGTGGCCGCGGTCGGTGACGCGCGGCGCCGACGGCGCTGTCGCCGTCGCGGGCCTGAGCGTGCGCGACATCGCGGCCGAGTTCGGCACCCCGGTGTACGTCCTCGACGAGGCCGACCTGCGCTCGCGCTGCCGCGACTTCCGGGCGGCCTTCCCGACCGAGGACGTGTTCTACGCGGGCAAGGCG
The DNA here is from genome assembly GCF_022230935.1 of Micromonospora hortensis. NCBI lineage: Bacteria > Bacillati > Actinomycetota > Actinomycetes > Micromonosporales > Micromonosporaceae > Micromonospora > Micromonospora hortensis. The sequence goes on along the minus strand of NZ_JAKKFE010000065.1, from coordinate 81,103 downwards.
TTCCTCTGCCGGGCTGTGGTCCGGATGATCGCCGAGGAGGGGCTGCACCTGGACGTCTGCACCGGTGGTGAGCTGGCCACCGCACTGTCGGCCGGGATGCCGCCGGAGCGGATCGGCTTCCACGGCAACAACAAGTCGGTCGCCGAGCTGGGCCGGGCGCTGGACGCCGGCGTGGGCCGCATCATCGTCGACTCGTTCACCGAGATCGACAGGCTCACCGCGCTGGCCCGTGAGCGCGGGGTCCGGCCCCGGGTGCTGGTCCGGGTCACCGTGGGGGTCGAGGCGCACACCCACGAGTTCATCGCCACCGCCCACGAGGACCAGAAGTTCGGCTTCTCGCTGGCCGGCGGTGCCGCCGCCAACGCCGCGTTCAAGATCCTCGACGAGGGCGTGCTGGAGCTGCGTGGTCTGCACTCGCACATCGGTTCGCAGATCTTCGACGCCAGCGGCTTCGAGGTCTCGGCCCGGCGGGTGCTCGCCCTTCAGGCGCAGATCCGCGACGCGCGCGGAGTGGAGCTGCCCGAGCTGGACCTGGGCGGCGGCTTCGGCATCGCGTACACCACCCAGGACGACCCGGCGACCCCGCAGGATCTCGCCAAGCGGCTTCGCAAGATCGTCGACTCGGAGTGCGCGGCGGAGAACCTGGCCGTGCCGCACCTGTCGATCGAGCCGGGCCGGGCCATCGTCGGGCCGGCAGTGTTCACCCTCTACGAGGTCGGCACTGTCAAGGACCTCGACGGCCTCCGGACGTACGTCAGTGTCGACGGCGGGATGAGCGACAACATCCGCACCGCCCTCTACGACGCGTCCTACTCGGCGACGCTGGCCTCGCGGGCCTCGACCGCGCAGCCGTTGCTCGCCCGCGTGGTGGGAAAGCACTGCGAGTCCGGGGACATCGTGGTGAAGGATGAATTCCTGCCCGCCGACGTGCAGCCCGGAGATCTTGTCGCAGTGCCCGGCACCGGTGCGTACTGCCGAAGCATGGCCAGCAACTACAACCATGTGCCCCGGCCACCGGTGGTCGCGGTGCGCGACGGCCAGGCGCGCCTGATCGTCCGGCGGGAAACCGAAGACGACCTGCTGGCTTTGGATGTGGGATGACGTCACCTGTGCGCTTGGCGCTGCTCGGCTGTGGCACTGTCGGCCAGGAGGTGGTCCGGCTGCTGCACGAGCAGTCCGCCGACCTCACCGCGCGGATCGGCGCTCCGCTGGAGATCGCCGGCATCGCCGTCCGTCGGCTCGGCCGCGACCGGGGTGACCTGCCGGTCGACGAGGACCTCTTCACCACCGACGCGCTTGGCCTGATCAAGCGCGACGACGTGGACGTGGTGATCGAGGTGATCGGCGGCATCGAACCGGCCCGGAGCTGGCTGGTCGAGGCGCTGCGCGCCGGCAAGAGCGTGGTCACCGCCAACAAGGCGCTGCTCGCCGAGGACGGCGTGGCCCTGCACGAGGCGGCGGCCGAGGGTGGCGGCGACCTCTACTACGAGGCGTCCGTCGCGGGGGCAATCCCGCTGCTGCGTCCGCTACGGGAGTCGCTGCACGGCGACCGGATCAACCGGGTCACCGGCATCGTCAACGGCACCACCAACTTCATCCTCTCCGCGATGGACGCGACCGGCGCCGGCTTCGCCGAGGCCCTCGAAGAGGCCACCGCCCTGGGGTACGCGGAGGCCGATCCGACCGCCGACGTGGAGGGCTTCGACGCGGCGGCGAAGGCGGCGATCCTCGCCTCGCTGGCGTTCCACACCCGGGTCGGCGCCGCCGACGTGCACCGCGAGGGCATCACCGAGGTGACCGCCGCGGACATGGCCAGCGCCCAGGCGATGGGCTGCACGATCAAACTGCTCTGCATCGCGGCCCGGGGTGTCGACTCCACCGGCCGGGAGACGGTCAGCGTCCGGGTACACCCGGCGATGATCCCGCGCAGCCACCCGCTGGCCAGCGTCGGCGACGCGTTCAACGCGGTCTTCGTGGAGGCGGACGCGGCAGGCCAGTTGATGTTCTACGGTCGCGGCGCCGGTGGCGCGCCCACCGCCAGCGCGGTCCTCGGTGACGTGGTCGCGGTGTCCCGCAACCGGCTCGCCGGGGTGCGCGCGGCCAGCGAGAGCGCGTACGCGGACCTCGCGGTCCGGCCGATGGGTGAGGCGTTGACCCGTTACCACGTGAGCCTCGACGTGGCCGACCGCCCGGGTGTGCTGGCCTCGGTGGCGAGCGTGTTCGCCCGGCACGACGTGTCGATCGCGACGGTGCGGCAGGGTTCGGCGGGCGGGCCGGCGGGCCGCGACGGCGACGGCGACGCCGAGCTGGTCATCGTCACGCATGTGGCACCGGACGCCGCGCTCGCCGCGACCGTCGGTGAGCTGCGCGGTCTGGACATCGTCCGGTCGGTGACCAGTGTGTTGCGGGTCGAGGGCGACGCCTGAGTCGTTGCATCATCGACGGGACGGCTCGTGCGTCCCGCCAGGTGGGTAAGCCAGGGTGTGCCGTTGACCACTCCAGCAGGCTGGTCCAAGGTGGCCCTGACAATCGGGTGGGCGCGGCGGTAGAGGCGAGGAGAACGACATGTGGCGGGGTCTGATCGAGGCGTACCGGGATCGGCTGCCGGTCACCGCGGCCACGCCGGTCGTCACGCTGCACGAGGGCAACACCCCGCTGTTGCCGGCGCCGGTGCTGTCCGCCCGGCTCGGTTGCGACGTGCACCTCAAGGTGGAGGGCGCCAACCCGACCGGCTCCTTCAAGGACCGGGGGATGACCCTCGCGGTGTCCAAGGCGGTCGAGGCCGGCAACAAGGCCATCATCTGCGCCTCCACCGGCAACACCAGCGCCTCCGCCGCGGCGTACGCGGCCCGGGCCGGGTTGACCTGCGCCGTGCTGGTGCCGCAGGGCAAGATCGCGCTGGGCAAGCTGGCCCAGGCGCTGGTGCACGGCGCGAAGCTGCTCCAGGTGAACGGCAACTTCGACGACTGCCTCGCGACGGCCGCCAAGCTCGCCCAGGACTACCCGGTCGCGTTGGTCAACTCGGTGAACATCGACCGGTTGCACGGCCAGAAGACCGCCGCCTTCGAGATCGTCGAGGCGCTCGGTGACGCGCCCGACATCCACTGCCTGCCGGTCGGCAACGCCGGCAACATCTCCGCGTACTGGATGGGATACGGGGAGGAGTTGGCCGCCGGCGCCACCACCCGCACCCCGAAGATGTACGGCTTCCAGGCCGCCGGGGCGGCCCCGATCGTGACCGGTCAGGTGGTGCCGGAGCCGTCCACCATCGCCACGGCGATCCGGATCGGCAACCCGGCGAGCTGGACCAAGGCACTGGACGCCCGGGACGCCTCCGGTGGCCTGATCGCGTCGGTGACCGACCGGGAGATCCTGTCCGCGTACCGTCTGCTCGCCCGTGAGGTGGGGGTCTTCGTCGAGCTGGGCAGCGCGGCCAGCGTGGCCGGCCTGCTGCAGCAGGCCGCGGCGGGCGCGGTGCCGCCCGGTTCGACAGTGGTCTGCACGGTGACCGGCCACGGGCTGAAGGACCCGGAATGGGCGATCTCCACAGCGCCGGCGCCGGTGACCATCGCGAACGACCCGCTGGCCGCGGCGCGCGCCCTCGACCTGGCCTGAGCGCGCCACCGTCCGGGTGGTGATCGACGGCGGGTAGCTGGGCGGCGCGACGGCCCGGGGGCGGCGGGGGCCGAGGTATGCGAGTCCGGCACACTTTCGGGTATCCCCGCCCGCATTCTCGTTCAGGAGTGAGCCAGGCCGATGTCGCTGCTCGCCAGATTCAGCCTCGCCAACCGAGGGCTGATTGCCCTCATCGCGGTGGTGACCACGGTGTTCGGAGTGTTCGCCGTGCCGTCGCTGAAGCAGCAACTGCTGCCGTCGCTCGAGTTCCCGGCCGCGTTCATCGTGGCTCCCTACCCCGGCGCCGGCCCCGAGATCGTCGAGTCGCAGGTGACCGAGCCGATCGAGAACGCCCTCCAGGGCATCCCGGGGCTGGACCAGGTCACCTCCACCTCCCGCGAGGGGGCGGCCACCGTCCAGGTGACGTACGAGTTCGGCACCGACCTCGACGACGTGGTCAACAAGATGCAGACCGCGTTGAGCCGGATCGACGCCCAGCTGCCGGAGGGCGTCGACCCGCAGGTCATCGCGGGTAGCACCGACGACCTGCCGGCCGTGGTGCTGGCCGCGGCCGGCGCTGCGGACGAGCGGGCGCTCGCCGAGAAGCTGCGCGAGACCGTGGTGCCGGAGCTGGAGGGCATCGAGGGGGTACGCACCGTCGAGGTGACCGGCACCCGCGACGACGTCGTGGTGGTCACCCCGGACCCGGCCAAGTTGGCCGCCGCGAAGATCCAGCCGACGGCGATCGGCGCGGCGCTGAAGACAAACGGCGTGGCGGTTCCGGCCGGCGCGGTGACCGACGGCGCGTTGGCCCTCCCGGTGCAGGTCGGCACGCCGATCTCCACCCTGGAGGAGCTGCGCGGCATCGTGGTCGCCCCGGCCGCGGCGCCTGTTCGCCTCGGTGACGTGGCGACTGTCGAGCAGCAGCTCGCCCCGGCCACGGCGATCACCCGGACCAACGGCAAGGACAGCCTCGGTATCGCTGTCACCGCGGCACCGGACGGCAACGCCGTGGAGATCTCGCACGAGATCCGGGACCGGCTCGACGACCTGAAGGACGCCTCCGGCGCGGAGCTGACCGTGGTCTTCGACCAGGCGCCGTTCGTCGAGAAGTCGATCGAGTCGCTGACCACGGAGGGCCTGCTGGGCCTGGTGATGGCTGTCATCGTCATCCTGGTCTTCCTGCTGTCGGTGCGCTCGACGGTGGTCACCGCGGTCTCCATCCCGCTCTCCGTGCTGGTGGCGCTGATCGCCCTGTGGATCGGCGACTACTCGCTCAACCTGCTCACCCTCGGCGCGTTGACCATCGCGGTCGGTCGGGTGGTCGACGACTCGATCGTGGTCTTGGAGAACATCAAACGACATCTGGAGTACGGCGAGGAGAAGCGGCACGCCATCATCACCGGTGTCCGGGAGGTCGCCGGTGCGGTGACCGCGTCCACCCTCACCACGGTGGCGGTGTTCGCGCCGATCGCGCTGGTCGGCGGGTTCGTGGGCCAGCTCTTCGCGCCGTTCGCGATCACCGTGACGGTGGCTCTGCTCGCCTCGCTGCTGGTGTCGCTGACAGTGATCCCGGTCCTCGCGTACTGGTTCCTCAAGCCGCGCGGCGGCACCGCGGACGACGAGGCGGTACGGCACGCCGCGGAGGAGAAGGAGCTGCGCAGCCCGTTGCAGCGGGCGTACCTGCCCGTCATCGGGTTCGCCACCCGCAAGCGGTCGACCCGTTGGATCACCGTCGGGCTGGGCCTGCTGGTGCTCTTCGGCACCTTCGGTCTGGCGCAGAAGTTGGAGACCAACTTCCTGGACGACTCCGGCCAGGACACCCTCAACATGAGCCAGGAGCTGCCGGCCGGCAGTGGCCTGGCGGCCACCGACGCGGCGGCCAAGCAGGTCGAGTCGGTGCTGTCCCGCACCGACGGCGTCGAGACGTACCAGGTGACAGCGGGCGGTGGCGACAACCCGTGGGCGGGCGGCGGCGGCAACAACGTCGCCAGCTGGTCGCTGGCGCTCGACGGTGACACCGACGCGAAGCAGATGCGTGAGGTGCTGCGCAAGGAGTTCGACAAGCTCGGCGCCGGTGTGGGCGAGATCAGCTTCGGTGGCGGGCAGGAGGCGTCGACCAGCCAGCTTGAGGTGATCGTCCAGGCGAGCGACCCGGAGGCGCTGACCCGGGCCGCCGAGGAGGCGCGGGCGGCGATGGCCGGCGTCCCGGACGTCGAGGACGTCTCCACCAGCCTGGCCGCGCGGGTGCCGCGGGTCGACGTGGTGGTCGACAGGGTCGCCGCGGGTCGGGTCGGGCTCACCGAGGCCGCCGTGGGGCAGTTCGTGTCGCAGGCGTTCCGGGGAGCGCCGCTGGGTCAGGTAGCGCTCGACGGCCAGCAGCAGAACGTGGTGCTGCGGTCGGGCACGCAACCGCCGACGACAGTGGAGCAGCTGCGGGCACTGCCGGTTGGTCCGGTGAAGCTGGGCGACATCGCGCAGGTCACCCAGGGCGAGGGGCCGCAGCAGGTCACCCGCATCGACGGTGAGCGCAGCGTGTCGGTGACCGGCGCGGCGACCGGCTCGAACCTGGGCGCGACAAGCGCGGAGTTGCAGAAGCGGCTGGACGGCATCAACGTGCCGGGTGCGAGCTTCACCATCGGTGGTGTCAGCGCGGATCAGGCGGATGCCTTCGCGGACCTGGGCCTGGCGGTGCTGGCCGCGATCGCCATCGTCTTCCTGATCATGGTGGCCACGTTCCGTAGCCTCACGCAGGCGCTGATCCTGCTGATCTCCATCCCGTTCGCGGCGACCGGCGCCATCGGTCTGCTGTTGGTCACCGGGACGCCGCTCGGTGTGCCGGCGCTGATCGGTGTGCTGATGCTGGTCGGCATCGTGGTGACCAACGCGATCGTGTTGCTCGACCTGATCAACCAGTACCGGGCGCAGGGCATGGGGGTCCGGGAGGCGGTGGTCGAAGGTGGCCGTCGCCGGCTGCGCCCGATCCTGATGACGGCGGTGGCGACCATCTTCGCGCTGCTGCCGATGGCGTTCGGGTTGACCGGTGAGGGCGGCTTCATCTCTCAGCCGCTGGCGGTCGTGGTGATCGGTGGTCTGCTCAGCTCGACGCTGCTCACGCTGATCCTGGTGCCGACGTTGTACACGATGGTGGAGCACACCAAGGAGTCGCTGCGGGGTCGGCGCGCACGGCGGCGCTCCGGAGGGTCGACGGTGACCACGACGGAGACCGACGAGGTGCCAGCGCCGAACCAGGTAGCGGTGCCGAGCGGCGCGCCCGCCCCGGTCGCGGCCGAGGATGTGCGACCGGCCGGGCGACCCGCGCCGTCGGCCGCGTTGGTGGAGGGCACGGACCAGTTCGAGGTGCTGCGGCTACCGCGTAGCCGTACCTCGCCGTTGCCTCCGGCGGAGCCGACCGAGTAGGTCGCAGCGCGTTTCGGAACGCCCCCGGCGGATTTTCGCCGGGGGCGTTTCAGGTTCGTTCGACCGAAAACACTCCGACTCGCCCACCCCATACTTTGTGTAACTTCTTGCATACTCTTTGTGGGTGAGTGGGGGGTGTGGGTGAAGTGGGGCGGGCGGATGGCCGAGGGCGCAAGCGGATGGGGGCGGCGCGATCTGCTGCGCCGTGGCCTGCTGGTGGCGGGCGGTATGGCCATCGGCGCGGGGACGTCCGAGGCGTGGCGGATCACGCATCGCCGGATGCCGATCGCCGGCGGCCCCGCCAGCGCCACCCTCGGTAACGGCCAGCAGAAGGTCAGCTCCGGCGCGCTGGAGGTCGTCTGGTCCGGGCGGACCAACCAGCGCCTGGTGGCCCTCACCTTCGACGACGGCCCCGCGCCACAGTGGACCCCCATGGTGCTCGACACCCTGGCCCAGCACCGGGTCCCGGCTACCTTCTTCATGGTCGGGACGCAGGTCCGCCGGCACGCCGACGTCGTCCGCGACCGGCTCGACGGGCACGAGGTGGGAAACCACAGCTGGGCGCACCGGGACCTGGCCGACCTGGACGCCGCCGAGGCGTACGACGACCTGCGCCGCAGCCACGACGCGATCGCCGACCTGACCGGGGTGCCGCCGGCGCTTCTCCGCCCGCCGTACGGCCACCTGGGCGGGGCGGTGCTGCACGCGGCGGCTCGGCTGGACTATCGGCTGGTGCTCTGGTCGTTGCAGATGGTGGAGCGTGAGTTCCCTCACGATCCGGCCGGTCACGCCCGACGGATCATGGCCGAGGTTCGACCGGGAACGATAGTGCTCGGTCACGATGTGGGGGCGCGAAGGCGGCTGGTCGCACTGCGGGGCCTGCCCGACATGATCAACGGGCTACGGTCGCGTGGCTACACATTCGTCACGGTCTCGGCGCTGCTGGGAGCGGGTATGGCTTCGACGACGACCGGGTAGGGTCGCGCTCCGTGGCGTCCACCCTCTCGGTTCTGACCGGCAATCGGAGCTTCCGCAACCTGTTCCTCGCCGAGCTGGTGGTCTTCGGTGCCGACTGGTTCGTCATGGTGCCGCTGCTGGTGCTGCTACCGCACCTGACCGGCAGTGGCGTCTGGGGCGCGCTGGTGTTGGCGGTGGACACCGGCATTGTGGCGTTGCTGCTGCCGTACACCGGCACGATCGCCGACCGCTTCGACCGCCGGAAGGTCATGATCGCCGCGAACGTGGCCGCGCTGGTGGGCGTGCTGCTGCTGCTCGGCGTGCGGAACGCCGCAACCGCGTGGCTGGCACTGGTAGCGATCGGCGTGGTGGCGGTCGCCAAGGCGTTCTACTCGCCGGCCGCCCAGGCCGCGCTGCCCAACGTGCTGGAGCCGCACGAACTCGCCGCGGGCAACGCCATCGCTGGCTCGGCCTGGGGCACCATGACGGTGGTCGGCGCCTCGCTCGGCGGTGTGCTCAGCACCGCTGCCGGCCCGTACGTCTGCTTCTGGGTGGCGGCGGCGGGCCTCGCGGCGGCCGCGACCCTCGCCACCCGGATCCGCCGGCCGTTGCAGGCGCCCCGGGACGCCGACCAACCGGCCCAGCGGACCTGGTCGGCGGTCCGCGAGGCGCTCGGCTACATCGGTCACCGCCCCCGGGTGCTCGCGCTGGTCACCGTCAAGTCGGCGGTGGGCCTGGGCAACGGCGTGCTGACGGTGTTTCCGCTGCTGGCCGGCGTGTACGGCGTCGGTCCGCTCGGCGCCGGCCTGCTCTTCGCGGTACGAGGCGCGGGAGCGTTGGTGGGGCCGATCCTGATGCGCCGGGTGTTGACCAACCGGGCGTGGCTGCTTCCCGGGCTCGCGCTGTCCATGTCGCTCTACGGTCTGGCCTACCTGGGCACCTCGGTGGTGCGATGGTTTCCGCTGGTGCTGCTGCTGGTCTTCGTGGCCCACTTCGCGGGCGGCAGCAACTGGGTGATGTCGAACTTCGCCCTTCAGGGTGAAGTTCCGGACCGGTTGCGGGGCCGCGTCTTCGCCACCGACATGATGCTGGCGACGCTGGCGATCTCGGTGAGCCAACTGGCGGTGGCCCTGGTGGTGGACTCCGTCGACGAACGGGTGGTGCTCGCCGGCTGCGGTCTGATCACCCTCGTGTACGCGGTCGGCTGGCGGATCGCCACCCGCCGGCTGTCGCTCACCGATCCGGCCGTCGAGCCGGTCCCGGACCCGGCCGGCTGAACTCGGCGATCCCAGGCAGCGGGCGCGGGACCGGTTCGTCGGTCCCGGGCCCTAGCATGAGCGCGTGCCGACGAACTTCACCGCCGAGCCGGTCCGGGTCCGCGTCCCGGCGACCAGCGCCAACCTGGGCCCGGGCTTCGACGCGCTGGGTCTCGCCCTCGGGCTCTACGACGACGTGGCCGCCGAGGTCGCCTCGGGTGGTGTTCGGGTGACGGTGACCGGGCAGGGCGCCGGTGAACTGCCCGACGACGACCGGCATTTGGTGGTGCGGGCCATGCGTGCCGCGTTCGACGTGCTCGGGGCCCACCCCGCGGGGCTGAGCGTGGAGTGCGTCAACCGGATCCCCCAGGCACGTGGGCTGGGCTCTTCGTCCGCCGCGATCGTCGCCGGGGTGCTGCTGGCCCGCGCCCTGGTCGTCGATGGGGAGCACCACCTCGACGACGCCGGCGCGCTGCGGCTGGCCGCCGAGATCGAGGGCCACCCCGACAACGTGGCGCCGTGCCTGCTCGGCGGTTTCACGGTGGCCTGGTCCGAGTCGGGCGGCGCCCGGGCGGTCTCCCTGCCGGTCGCCGCAGCGGTGCGGCCCACTGTTTTCGTCCCGGCGGAACGCGGTTTGACAGCGACCGCGCGGGCGGCTCTGCCGGCAACAGTGCCGCACGGTGACGCCGCGTTGACCGCCGGGCGGGCAGCGCTGCTGGTGCACGCGCTCACCACGGACCCGACCCTGCTGCTGTCGGCCACCGTCGACAGACTCCATCAGGATTACCGCGCAGCCGGGATGCCAGGCACATCTGCCCTGGTCAGCGCGTTGCGAGCGGCCGGTGTGGCAGCTGTGGTCAGTGGGGCGGGGCCGACCGTGCTGGCGCTCAGCCAGCCTCCAGCGGGCTTCCCGGTGGGAACAGACTGGGAGATCTGGCAGTTACCGATAGACGTCAGCGGCGCGCGGGTCGCACGGGGTAGACTTGGACACGCCGAGCGGGACCCTGTTGCCGCAGGTCGGAAGAGTTGATTACGCTCTAGACCTAGCACAGCCGCGAAGCACGCGATCTCCTGCGGGGCGGCGCACCCCCGAAGCTCTCGGCGGTCAGCCCGTCTACCCCTGCCAAAGGCCCACGCCGCACCGCAGTTTCCACAGGTCGCCGCAGACGGCGAGACCTGCTCACCGACGTTGGTGAGTCGGGATACCGACCGGCTGCTGTGTCACAGACTCCCGCGACGCGTCCTTGCGAGGCGGGTGCACCGAGGCCGCCCGGCCACCTGAGCTCCGACTCCGGGCAGTCCCGGCCTATCGAGGGAAGGAATCCATTGAGCGACACCACCGACGTGACGTCGGATGTTTCCAACGTCGCTGGCGATGCCACCGCAGCCGCTCCCGCCCGTCGTCGGCGTAGCGGCACCGGTCTGTCGGCGATGCTGCTGCCAGAGCTGCAGAGCCTGGCTGCGTCGCTCGGCATCTCCGGCACGGCTCGCATGCGCAAGGGCGAGCTGATCGCCGCGATTTCCGAGCGGCAGGGCGGCAACGCCGCCGGGACCCCTCGACCACGGGCCGAGGTCGCGGCCGCGGCCGCCCCGACCCGTGAGGGAGTGCGCGCCGAGGTGCGGGAGACCGCCGACCGGCCGGCAGCCGAAGGACGCGGTGCCGAGCAGGCGCCGGCCGAGCCGGCCGCCGAGACCGAGGGCCGTAGCCGTACCCGGCGGAGCCGGACCGCAACGGCAGAGGCCCGTGCCACCGAGGCTCGCCCCGCTGAGGCGCGGGCGACCGAGACGCCGGCGACCGAGACGCGTACCGACGAGGCGGAAGCCGGCGAGCGGGCCGACCGTGGCGAGAACCGCCGCGAGCGGGCCGAGCGTCCGGAGCGTGCCGACCGGACCGAGCGTGCCGACCGTGGCGAGCGGACCGAGCGTGCCGACCGTGGCGAGCGGACCGACCGTGGCGAGCGGACCGAGCGTGCCGACCGTGGCGAGCGGACCGAGCGTGGCGAGCGGACCGAGCGTGGCGAGCGGACTGAGCGTGGCGAGCGGACCGAGCGTGCCGAGCGTGGCGAGCGGACCGAGCGCAACGACCGGGGCGAGCGTGCCGATCGTGGCGAGCGCAACGACCGGACCGAGCGTTCCGACCGGGGTGAGCGGGCCGAGCGCAACGACCGACCCGACCGCGGCGACCGCAACGACCGCAACGACCGTGGTCAGCGTGCCGAGCGGGACAGCGACGACGACGACGAGGGTGGCGGCCGGCGCGGCCGGCGCAGCCGTTTCCGGGACCGTCGCCGCGGGCGCGGCGAGCGCACCGAGACCGGTGCCGACACCGGCGGGCGTGAGCCGCAGGTCAACGAGGACGACGTGCTCGTCCCGGTGGCCGGCATCATCGACGTGCTCGACAACTACGCCTTCGTGCGGACGACCGGTTACCTGGCCGGCCCGAACGACGTGTACGTCTCGATGTCCCAGATCAAGAAGTACGGCCTGCGCCGCGGTGACGCGATCACCGGTGCGGTGCGCGCGGCCCGCGAGGGCGGCAACACCGGCGACCAGCGGCGCGACAAGTACAACCCGCTGATGCGGCTGGACACGATCAACGGGATGGAGCCCGAGGAGGCCCGGCGTCGTCCGGAGTTCTACAAGCTCACCCCGCTCTACCCGCAGGAGCGCCTGCGGCTGGAGACCGAGCCGCACATCCTGACCACCCGGGTCATCGACCTGGTCATGCCGATCGGCAAGGGCCAGCGGGCACTCATCCAGTCTCCGCCCAAGGCGGGTAAGACGATGGTGCTGCAGGCGATCGCGAACGCGATCACCCGCAACAACCCGGAGTGCCACCTGATGGTGGTGCTGGTGGACGAGCGGCCTGAAGAGGTCACCGACATGCAGCGGTCGATCAAGGGCGAGGTCATCGCGGCCACGTTCGACCGTCCGCCGCAGGACCACACCACGGTGGCGGAGCTGGCCATCGAGCGGGCCAAGCGCCTCGTCGAGCTTGGACACGACGTCGTCGTGCTGCTCGACTCGGTGACCCGGCTCGGTCGGTCGTACAACCTGGCGGCGCCGGCCAGCGGTCGGATCATGTCGGGTGGTATCGACTCCACCGCGCTGTACCCGCCGAAGCGCTTCCTCGGCGCGGCCCGCAACATCGAGAACGGCGGGTCGCTGACCATCATCGCCACGGCGTTGGTGGAGACCGGGTCCATGGCGGACACGGTCATCTTCGAGGAGTTCAAGGGCACCGGCAACGCCGAGTTGAAGCTGGACCGGAAGATCGCCGACAAGCGGACCTTCCCGGCCATCGACATCAACCCGTCCGGTACGCGTAAGGAAGAGGTCCTGCTCGCACCGGAAGAGCTGGCCATCATCCACAAGCTCCGGAAGGTGCTGCACTCGCTGGACTCGCAGGCCGCGATGGATCTCCTGCTGGACCGGCTCAAGCAGTCCCGCACGAACATCGAGTTCCTGATGCAGATCGCGAAGTCGACGCCGGGGGAGTAACCATCCCCGGGTGACGATCGAAGGGGCACGGCCATCGCGGCCGTGCCCCTTCGTCATGTTCCCGGGCCCGACACCGGCAGTCGGCGGGAGCCGCAGCGGGCGGGAGATGACGCCCGCGCCGCGCGGTGATGGAATTTTCCTTCGGTTCAGTCGAGAGGTATTGAAACTTCTATTCATCGCCGGGTTGACTGTCGTCCATGCGTACCCGCAGACGATCCGCCCGCCGCACTGGCGTCCTGCTGCTGACGCCGCTGCTCGCCCTGGCCCTGTCGCCGCCGGCCACCGCCGCACCCACCATCGACCCGCCCACAGTGGCCCCACCGTCGGTGGCCTCACCCACCATCGCCGAGGACGCGCCGCCCGCGTCCTCCCGCCCGGCCGGCTCGGTCAGCCTGGCCGCCGCCCCGACAGTCGCGACCGCCCCGACCGCCGGCGCTGGTGGTCTGGAGCCGGCCGGCGGGCTGGAGACCACTACTGCCACCCGGCCGGTCGCGCCGGGCGTGCAGCTGACGTCCTTCGACAGGTACGACGCCGAGGGTTGGCTGCGCGCCGACGCGCTCACCACCGACCTGGCCGGCGGCTCCACCGTCGACTACGTCAACTCCGGCGCGGTCAGCCGGGCCGAGCCGCTGCGAAAGGCTGTGGACCAGTCGCACGCGGTCGCCGCCGTCAACGGCGACTTCTTCGACATCAACAACTCCGGTGCCGCCCAGGGCGTCGGCGTCCGCGACGGCGAGCTGATCCAGTCGGGGGTCAGCGGTCACCGCAACGCGGTGGCGGTCACCACGAACGGCCTCGGGCGAGTGATCGAGGTGAACTTCGACGGCAGCGCCACACTGCCCACCGGGCCGGTCCCGCTGACCCAGTTCAACAACATGGTGCAGGCCGACGGCATCGGCGCCTTCACCGAGCTGTGGGGGACGTACTCCCGACAGCGTGCCGTGGAGGGCGCGGCGCGGGTGGTCGAGGTCACAGTGACCAACGGTCGGGTGGCTGCGGTGGGAAGCGTGGCCGGTAGCGGCCCGATCGTCGCGGGCAGCACCGTGCTGCTCGGGCGCGATCTCGGCGCGGACGCGCTGGCCGGCCTGCGCCCCGGTGACCCGGTGACGGTGGCCTGGCGGCCGAAGCCCTCCGACGGCAGCACCCTGCACGCGGCGGTCGGTGGTGGCAACGTCCTGGTCCGCGACGGCGTCGTGCAGACCATCGCCGACCCGACCCTCGCCCCCCGCACCGCCGTCGGGTTCAGCGCCGACGGTCGAAAAATGATCATGCTGACGGTGGACGGCCGTCAGGTCGACAGCCGCGGGGTGACGCAGACCGAGATGGGCCGGATGATGGCCGAGCTGGGCGCCCATCACGCGCTCAACCTGGATGGTGGCGGATCGTCCACGCTGTTGGCCCGGGAGCCGGGCGCGCCCGACGTGCAGCTGGAGAACGGCCCCTCCGACGGCAGCGAGCGGGCCGTGCCCAACGGCCTGGCCATCTACGCCCCGAAGGGCAGTGGGCGACTCACCGGTTACTGGGTCGAGACGGCCAGCGACCCCACCGCCGCCCCGGGCGTCTCACCGGTGCGAGGTGGGCGGCCCGACCGGGTCTTCCCGGGGCTGACCCGCACCCTCACCGCATCCGGCTACGACGAGACGTACGGCCCGGCGGCGGGCGCCCCCACCTGGCGGGTGACCCCGGCGGCACGCGGCCGGGTCGACAGGGACGGCGTCTTCCGCGCCGGCGCACCGGGGGCCAGCACGGTCACCGCCGCACGGGGGCGGGTCACCGGCTCACTGAACCTCACAGTGCTCGGCCCGCTGGCCCGGATCGGCACCACCGAGCCGCGGGTCGGGTTGACCGGTCGGGACGGCAACGCCACGATCGGCGTGGTCGGGTACGACGCCGAGGGCAACACCGCGCCGATCGAGCCGGCCGACCTCACAGTCGACTACGACCGGGACCTGCTGCGGATCACTCCGACCGGGGACGGCAACCTGTCCATCGCCGCGTTGCGGGACACCGGCTCGGGCCTGGTGACCGTTCACGTCGGACGCACGAGCGCTGTCCTGCCGGTCACCGTCGGGCTGACCGACGTACCGGTCGCCGGTTTCGACGACGCGACGTCCTGGCGGTTCAGCCAGGCCCGCGCCAGCGGTTCGGTCGCGCCGGCGCCCGGACACACCGGCACCGGTCTGCGCATGTCGTACGACTTCAGCCAGTCCACCGGCACGCGGGCCGCGTACGCCGACCCACCCGCCTGGATCGAGGTGCCCGGTCAGCCGCAGGCCTTCGGGATGTGGATCCACGGCAACGGCACCGGGGAGTGGCCCAGTCTGCACCTGCACGACGCCCAGGACACCCAACACGTGCTGCGCGGTCCACTGATCACCTGGACCGGCTGGCGGTACGTGGAGTTCGCGGTGCCGGCCGGGGTGCAGTACCCGGTGCGGGTACGCCGCTTCTACGTGGCCGAGACGAACGCCGCGGCGCAGTACACCAGCGAGGTGATCATCGACGACCTGGTGGCTAAGGTGCCCCCGACTGTCGACGTGCCGCAGGTGGCCCCGCGTACCGATCGGGTGGTGGTCCGCGACGGCACCGTGGACGGCGCGCCGTGGCGGTTCGCGGTGCTCTCCGACGCCCAGTTCGTCGCCGCCGACCCGGACAGCGACCTGGTCGCCCAGGCCCGGCGGACGTTGCGCGAGGTGCGGGCGGCCCGGCCGGACTTCCTCCTGATCAACGGCGACTTCGTGGACACCGCCTACCCGGCCGACTTCGCGCTGGCCCGGCGGATCCTCGACGAGGAGTTGGGCGACGCGCTGCCCTGGTACTACGTGCCCGGCAACCACGAGATCATGGGGGCCCCGATCAGCAACTTCGCTGCCGCGTTCGGCGCCACCTCCCGGGTGTTCGACCACAACGGCACCCGGTTCGTCACGCTGAACTCGTCCACCGGGACGCTGCGCGGCGGCGGCTTCGACCAGGTACGGATGCTTCGGGAGACGCTGGACGCGGCGGCCACCGACCGGCGCGTGGGTTCGGTGGTCGTCCTGCACCACCACCCGCCGCGCGACCCCAGCCCGGCGCAGGCCAGCCAACTCGGCGACCGCAAGGAGGCAGCGCTGCTGGAGCAGTGGCTGGCCGACTTCCAGCACCGCACCGGCAAGGGCGCGCTGTTCGTGGGCGGGCACGTCGGGACCTTCCACGCCGACCGGGTGGACGGGGTGCCGTACGTGATCAACGGCAACGCGGGCAAGACACCGTCCACCCCCGCCGACCAGGGCGGCTTCACCGGGTGGACGGAGTTCGGCGTGGATCCGGTGACCCCGGCCGAGGCCGACCGGGCCCGTCGTAACCCGCTCGCCGAGGGCCCGCCCTGGGTGGACGCGGAGTTCCACGCGCACGCCGACCGCCTCACGGTGACCGCCCCGGCCGGCGTCGCGGTCGGCACCCCCGCCGCCGTCACCGCCACGCTGACCCAGCCCGGCGGGCGTACGGTCCCGGTGGTCGCACCGGTCAGCGCCGACTGGTCGGCCTCGCCGGGAGTGCACGTCGGCTCGGCGGCCGGGGTGCGCCAGTGGCACACCGCCCGATTCGACCCGGCCACCGGCACCCTGACCGCACTGCGGCCCGGCGCGCCGATACGCCTGGCGGTCGAGGTCAACGGCGTCCGTGCCGAGGCCACCATCACCGTCACCGGGTGAACTGTCCGGACGGGCCCCTACGCGTGGGGGCCCGTCCGGACACCTCAGAAGTCGCCGTCGGCCACCTGGAAGACGGTGAGGCCGAGGGATCGCCACATCTGGACCACCTGGACGCGGTCGTCGAAGACACCGGCCACCCGGTAACGGTCTCGGATCTCCCGGTCGTAGATCTCCCGCTTGACGATCGAGTCCTTCCGGGAGTCACCGATGGCCCGCAGGTGCAGGCCCAGGTAGGGCACTCGTACGTGCCGGGCCAGCCACGCCTCGGTGGCCGCGCGGGCGGAGGCGTCCCTCCCGGAGCAGAAGACCACCCCGTAGCCGGCGGCGTGCATCGCCCGGACCGCCGCGATGACCGCCGTGTTCGGCTGGTCCTGGCCCACCCGGGTCATGTCGTACGGGCTGCGGGAGACGGCCAGCGCGACGGTGCCGTCGATGTCCACCAGGACGATCTCCGGTGGCTCGGTCGACGGCGGATGCACCACGGCGGGGCTGCCGGTGCGGGCCTGCGGCACCGGCAACGGCAGCTCCCGCCCCTGCAGGTACCGCTCGTGCAGCCGGCGGATCGCGTCCGCGCCGACCTGGTCGGCGGGCGGCCGGGCGGCGTCGCGGCGCAGGCACTCGTCAAGCGGCACGTCGGTGAAGTCGTGCACCTCGAAGTCCGCGCCGTGGCGGGCGGCCAGCTCGGCCCAGCCCCGCAGGGTCCGCGCGCGCAGATTGGTGTCGTCCACGCAGACGTCCGCTCTGGCCCGCAGCAGCGCCTCGACCTGAGCCTGCTGTACGGCGGTCACCTGCGCCTCGGCCCACTGGGTGAACAACCGCTCGCCGTGCAACATCCGGCGCAGATCGTCCCGGTTGACCCGCGATACGGACGGCTGGAGCGTGCGGGCGAACGTCGTCTTGCCCGAGGCGGGCAGTCCCCGGGTGGCGATCAGGCGGGTCATGGACGCACCTCCGGCTCGACGGGCGTACCCCGGCCGGGGTACCTGGCGGCGATCCGCCGGGTGCGCGAATGCCCCGCCGGGCGGCGGGAATGCGGACGGGTAGGCACGTGTTGACGATGCCGGACGAGGTGTGCGGCCCGATTACCGGGTCGGCTCAGGCCCATGGCACACTGGTCAATCGGCCACCGGTTCCGGTTCACGCCCGAGCCCGTCGCGTACGGCGCGACGAGCGATGACGGCGACCCGGCGACCACCAACGAGAGGACCGAGGCGATGAAGGCAAACATCCACCCGGAGTACGTGACCACCGAGGTCAGCTGCTCCTGTGGCAACACGTTCACGACCCGCAGCACCGCCAAGGGCGGGGCGATCCACGCCGAGACCTGCAGCGCCTGCCACCCGTTCTACACCGGTAAGCAGCGCGTTCTCGACACCGCCGGCCGGGTCGCGAAGTTCCAGCAGAAGTACGCCAAGGTTCAGGCCAAGAAGGCCAAGTAACTCCTCGTTCGGCGCCCGCGTCCGGTTTTTCACCGGACGCGGGCGCCGTCCGCGTTTTCCTCCAATTCCGCCCGGCTGGTGGCCTTTCGGCCCCGGCCCGGTCGTCGCGCACCGTCGAAGGAGCATCCGCAGCATGAGCAGCGAGCGTCTGGCCGGCCTTCTCGACGAGTACGCGGAACTGGAGAAGCGGCTGGCCGATCCGGCCATCCACGCCGACCAGGCCACCGCGCGCAGGGTCGGTCGCCGGTACGCCGAGCTGGTGCCGCTGCACAAGGCCGCCGACGAGTTGGAGCAGGCCCGCGCCGATCTGGCCGCGGCTCGCGAGCTGGCCGCCGAGGACCCGTCCTTCGCGGCCGAGGCGGACGCCATCGCCGGGTCCCTGCCGGTGCTGGAGGAGCGGCTCGCCGAGCTGCTCATTCCCCGCGACCCGCACGACGCCAAGGACGTGATCGTCGAGATCAAGGCCGGTGAGGGTGGCGAGGAGTCGGCGCTGTTCGCCGGTGACCTGCTGCGGATGTACACCCGCTACGCCGAGCGGCACGGCTGGGTGACCGAGGTGATCGACGCACAGGATTCCGACCTTGGCGGGGTCAAGGATGTCTCCCTGGCGATCAAGACCAAGGGTGTGCCGGACGGCGGCAACGGCGTCTGGTCGCGGCTCAAGTGGGAGGGCGGCGTACACCGGGTGCAGCGTGTCCCGGTGACCGAGTCGCAGGGCCGGATCCACACCAGTGCCGCAGGGGTGCTGGTGCTGCCGGAGGCCGAGGACGTCGACGTCACCATCGACCAGAACGAGCTGCGCATCGACGTGTTCCGCTCGTCCGGCCCGGGTGGCCAGTCGGTGAACACCACCGACTCGGCGGTGCGGATCACCCACCTGCCGACCGGCATCGTCGTCTCCTGCCAGAACGAGAAGTCCCAGTTGCAGAACCGGGAGCAGGCGATGCGGATCCTGCGGGCCCGGCTGCTCGCCGCCGCCCAGGAGCAGGCCGACGCCGCAGCCTCGGACGCGCGCAAGGCCCAGGTGCGCACTGTTGACCGCTCGGAGCGGATCCGCACCTACAACTTCCCGCAGAACCGGATCACCGATCACCGGATCGGCTACACCGCGTACAACCTGGATCTGGCGCTCGGCGGCGAGTTGGACGGGGTACTGGACGCCCTCACCGAGGCCGACCGGGCCGCCCGGCTCGCTGGCGACACCGAGCTGACCCGCCGCTGACCACGGCACTCAAGCTGACCCGCCGCGCTTGATCGACGCCCGCGCCAGCGCCCCCTGGCGGGGGTCAGCTCGCGCGGGGGCGGGTCTTGGCGCGGAGCATCTCGCGGTCGGCCTGCTCGAACGCGACGCTGAGCGCGTCGCGCAGCCCGCTGCCACCGGAGACCTCGGCGAAGCCGATGCTCACCCCGACCGGGGTGCCCGGGACCAACGACTCCCAGTCCTCCAGGCGGACCGCGGCCTCGATCCGGCGGGCCACCTCGGCGGCCTCGGTCATGCCGGTGTCCGGCAGCACCACAACGAATTCGTCACCGCCGTAGCGGGCCACGAAGTCGCCCCGGCGCATCACCCGGTTGATCACACCGGCGATGCGTTGCAGCACCAGGTCGCCTGAGTGGTGCCCGTGCCGGGTGTTCACCGCCTTGAAGCCGTCCAGGTCGCAGACGCCGATCACCACTCGATCGCCGCGGGTGACAACGGCAGTGATGTAGCGCTCCAGCCGGCGGCGGTTGGGCAGCCCGGTGAGCGGGTCGGTCAACGCCTCGCCCTCGAAGCGTGCCGCCTCGCGGCGCATCTCCTCGTGGTCGATGCGGGCGGCGATGCCGTCGATGTAGACGTCGCGCAGCCGGTCGTTGCGCTGCGCGGCGAGCCGGAACGCCAGCCGGTCGGCCCGGTGCGCCGCCAGGTGGTCCCCGGCGCGGGTCAACGCGATGCTGCGCAGCCGGGCCGGCTCGGCCGCCCCGAGCGTCTCGTTGGAGACCTGGACGGTATCCAGTCGCGCGACCGCCTCGATCGGCCTACCGTCGGCGACGGCGAGGCACACCTGCCCGAGCTGACGCAGGTCGCGGGCACGGGCGCTGTCCCCGCCGTGGGTGATCAACCGGGCCGGCTCGGGGCCTTCGGGGGCCACCTGGTCGCCGAGCGCGGCCTGTCGGGCCGCCGCGTAGCCGTACGCGGCGAGGCTGCTCGGGCGTAGCTGGCCAGCCCGCCCGGCGCGGACGAAGCGGGTCAGGTCGGCGGCCACGTCCCGGAGCACCCGCAGACAACCGTCGCTGTCGCCGTTGTGGTCGAGGGCCACGGCGTTGCGCAGCCGGATGCCCGGCGCGGCGAACGTCTCCTCCGGGATCCCGGAGGTCAGCCCGAGCTGCCGGGCCCGCTCGATGGCGCCCAGGGCGTACCCGTGGAAGCTGAGGTAGCTGTAGGCCATGGCCAGGTCGTGCCAACCCCAGGCGGTGTCCCGGTCCGGGTCGGCGACGGCGCCCAGCGCCCGGGCCGCCCGGACGAGGTGCATGACGCACCGGTCCAGTGCGCCCTGGTGGTGCGCGGCGAGCGCGGCCAACGCGTTGAGGTGACCGTGCAGATAGGGCTCGGCGAGGTCACGGACCGCCGCCGACGCCTCTTCGATGGCCCGGGTGAACTCCGCGGTCCGACCGAGATTGATCAGCGCGGAGAGGCGCTGCACCATCGCGTCCGCCCGCGCCGCCGGATCGTTGGTGGTGCGGATCACACGCTCCAGCAGGACGTACGCCTCCGCGGAGCGGCTGGCCTCCTGCAACGCCCGGGCGTGCGTCAGGGCGTCAACCTGGTCATCGACCCGGTCGAGCCAGCCCACCCGCCAACCTCCTGTCGTGCGCGCCCGGGCGCACCTGTTCGTCACGTCGCCCGCGACGCTTCATGATTATGTCGTGAGTACTTTGCCGCAACACCCCCCCGAAGGGACAGGCCCCATCCGGCCGTCCGCCGCGGTGGCCCGAGCGGCCCGCGCGCTCGACGCCGCCGGGGTCGGCTCGGCCCGGGTGGAGGCCGAGTTGCTGGCGGCGTACGTGCTCGGCGTTCCCCGGGGTCGGTTGGCTCTCGCCGACGACCTCAGTGACGACCAACTGGTGCGGCTCGACGAGTTGACGCGCCGCCGCGCCGCGCGTGAGCCGTTGCAACACCTGACCGGTCGGGCCGGGTTCCGGCACCTGGAGCTGTCGGTCGGCGCTGGTGTCTTCGTGCCCCGGCCGGAGACCGAGCTGTTGGCCGGCTGGGGTGTCGAGCAGGCCCAGGGCCGGCCCGATCCGGTGGTGGTGGACCTGTGCAGCGGTTCGGGCGCGATCGCGCTGGCGGTGGCTCAGGAGCTGCCGGGAGCGCGGGTGATCGCTGTGGAGCGGTCCCCGGCGGCGCTGGTGTGGCTGCGGCGCAACGCGGCGGAGCGCGCCGCGGCGGGAGACCGACCGATCGAGGTGGTCGAGGCTGATGTGACAGCGCCGGACCTGCTCGCCGAGCTGGTGGGCCGGGTCGACGTGCTGCTCTGCAACCCGCCGTACGTGCCAGAGGACGTGGTGGTCCCGCCGGAGGTGGCCGGGCACGACCCGGCGGAGGCGGTGTTCGGCGGCGCGGACGGTCTGGTGGTGATCCGGCCGGTCGTCGCCCGGGCGGCGGTGCTGTTGCGCCCGGGGGGCGTGTTCGGCGTCGAGCACGACGACACCCACGGCGCGGCGGTGCCCGAGCTGCTCGCCCAGGACGGCGGCTTCACCGCTGTCGCGGAGCATCTGGACCTCACCGGGCGTCCCCGCTACGCGACCGCGTCCCGACGGGCGGACGGCCAGCACGCCCCGATCGGGCCGGCGTGGCAGACTGACTCCTCGTGATGCTCTACGACTGCCGGTCGCCCGCCGATCGGGACCGCGGCATCGCTGCGGCCATCGAGGCGGTCAAGAACGGCGAGCTGGTCGTTCTACCGACGGACACCGTGTATGGGATCGGCGCGGACGCGTTCACCCCGTACGCGGTGAAGGCGCTGCTCGATGCCAAGGGCCGGGGTCGGCAGATGCCGCCGCCGGTGCTGATCGGCTCGCGGCACACCCTGGACGGGTTGGTCTTCTCGCTGCCCACCGCCGCCCGGGACCTCGTGGAGGCGTTCTGGCCGGGTGCCCTGACGATCGTGGTCGAGCACTCGCCGAGCCTGCAGTGGGACCTGGGCGACAAGACCGGCACTGTGGCGGTGCGGATGCCGCTGCACCCGGTGGCGTTGGAGGTGCTGCGCGAGACCGGCCCGATGGCGGTCTCGTCGGCCAACAAGACCGGCCAGCCGGCCGCGGTCACCGCCGACGAGGCACGTGACCAGCTCAGCTACTCGGTGCGGGCCTACCTGGAGGCCGGGCCCTGCCCGGACCCGGTGCCCAGCACGATCGTGGATCTGACCGGTGAGGTGCCGCAGCTGTTGCGGGCCGGGGCGATCCCGCTGGAGAAGCTGCGCGACGTGGTTCCGGATCTCGTCGACGGTCGGGCGGTCTGAGTGCCCCCGTTCACTGTTCTGCACGTCTGCATGGGCAACATCTGCCGCTCGCCGATGGCGGAGCGGCTGCTGGCCCTGGCGGTGCGGGAGCGGCTGACCCGGCGTTCGCAGGACCCGGCCCAGGCCGAGGAGCTGGTGCACAGCCACAGCGCCGGCACTGGCGGCTGGCACGCGGGCGAGGAGATGAACCCGCCGGCGGCACGGCAGGTCACCGGCCGTGGTGGGGACGTGGCGGGGTTCGCCGCGCGCAAGCTGCGCTCGGATCACATCGACGCCGCCGACCTGGTCCTGACCGCCACCGCCGACCAGCAGGAGTACGTGGTGGCGCTTCGTCCGGACGCGGCGGCCCGCACGTTCGTGCTGGGCGAGTTCGGCCGGCTGCTGGCCGCTGTGGACGCCGCCGCGCTGCCGCCGGGTGACGCCACCCCGGAGGCCGTGTACGCCCGGGGGATGGCCCTGGTGGCGGCGGCTCACGACGCGCGGCTGGGCGCCTCGGCGCTGACCACCGATGATCTGGACGACCCGTGGGGTCGTGGCGACCAGTGCTTCAGCCGGGTCGCCGACGAGATCGAGGAGACGGTCCACCCGCTGGCCGGCGCGCTGCTGCCCTGAGCGTGGTGCGAGTTTCCTCCGGGTTTGGGGAAAACCCAGGGCTAAAGGGGCGTTCCGGGTCATTCTGAACGGGTCCTAGCGTGACCGGCTCCTGCGGGGAGAGCTGATGATCCGGGCCCAACTCGACAAACTGCTGACCGTGGTGATCGCCGGAGTGCTGGCCGGGTTGGTGCTGGCCGCCGCCGCCCTACCCGCGGCCCTGGTCTTCGGGATCGGCTTCAGCGCCCTGTCGACGCCGTACTCGGAGCTGCCGAACACACTCCGGACGCCACCCACGGCGCAGCGCTCCAACCTCTACGCCAACGACGGCACGACCCTGATCACCTCCTTCTACCAGGAGGACCGGGTGGACGTGCCGCTGCACGAGGTGGCTCCGGTCATGCGCCGGGCGATCGTGGCCGCCGAGGACGTCCGGTTCTACCAGCACAGCGGTGTCGACCTGCGGGGCGTGGTGCGCGCGTTCACAGTCAACAAGCGCGACGGCCGGACCCGGCAGGGCGCCTCCACGCTGACCATGCAGTACGTCCGCAACGTGCTCAGCAACGACCCCCGGCTGACCGAGGCGCAGCGGGACGCCGCCACCGAACTCACCACCGTCCGCAAGCTCCAGGAGATGCGGTACGCGCTCGCGTTGGAGCGGGAACTCGACAAGGACGAGATCCTGACCCGTTACCTCAACATCGCCTACTTCGGCGCCGGGGCGTACGGCATCGCGGCGGCCAGCAAGCGGTACTTCTCCCGCTCCCCGGCCGAGCTGACCCTGGCCCAGGCGGCACTGCTCGCCGGTCTCGTGCGTTCGCCCGACAGCGACGATCCGATAAACGGCGACGCCGACAGCGCTGTGGCCCGGCGGTCGTACGTGTTGGAACGGCTGGTGGAGTCGGGGCAGGTGCCGGCGGACGCGGCGGCCGCCGCGCGGGCCGAGCCGCTGCAACTGCGCACCAGCGAGACCCCGAACGACTGCACGGGCGTGCCCGACGCGCACAACGACTGGGGCTTCTTCTGCGACTGGTTCACCCGCTGGTGGAGCAGCCAGCCCGCGTTCGGGGCGACAGCCGACGAGCGGCAGCGCGCGCTGCGCCGGGGCGGCTTCTCCATCGTGTCGTCGCTGGACCCGGGCGTGCAGCGGGCCACCACCGAGCAGGTGTTGAGGATCTATCCGACGACCAGGGCCGAGGCGTTGCCCACCGCGGTGGTGCAACCGGGCACCGGGCGGGTGCTGGCGATGTCGGTGAACCGCGCCTACAGCGTCGCGGGCAACCCGGTCGGGCAGAAGAATCGCCCGAACACCGTCAACCAGTTGATCGCCGGCGGCGGCGCGATCGAGGGGTACCAGGGCGGCTCGACGTTCAAGCTCTTCACCCTGCTGGCCGCGCTGGAGGCCGGCCTGCCGCTGTCGACCGACTTCGTGGCGCCGACCCAGTTGCTCACCCGCTTCCCGGTGACCGGGGGAGCGAGCTGCGACGGACGGTGGTGCCCGGCGAACGCCAGCCCGTCGTCGATGGACGGCCCCCGCACCATGTGGAGCGCGTTCGGCCGCTCGGTGAACACGTACTTCGCCTGGCTCACCGAGAAGGTCGGCGCCGACCGGGTGGTGGAGATGGCTGAGCGGCTCGGCATCGTGCTGCGAGCCGAGTCCGACGCCAAGCTGGCCCGCTACGGCGCGAAGGACTGGGGTCCGTTCACACTGGGCGTGGCCGCGACCACCCCGTTGGACCTGGCCAGCGCGTACGCCACTGTGGCGGCCGAGGGAACCTGGTGCGCGCCGCTGCCGGTGGTCTCGATCACCGATTCGGGCGGCAGGCCGGTCGACGCCGCCAAGCCGGACTGCCGGCAGGTGCTCGACGCCGACGTGGCGCGGGCAGCGACCGACGCGGCCCGCTGTCCGGTCGGCGACCAGTCGATGTACGGGCGCTGCGACGGCGCCACCGCTCCCGGGTTGCGGGCGAAGCTCGGCCGTCCGGTGGCGGGCAAGACCGGCAGCTCGGAGCGGTACGAGACGGAGACGGTGGTGGCGTTCACGCCGCAACTCGCGGTCGCCTCGATGGCGGCGAACCCGGACGATCCCCGGGACGCGGTCGGTCAGGCGGTGCAGGCCCAGATCGTGAACGCGGTCGGCGAGGTGCTCGCCTTCGCCCTGCGCGACCAACCGGTCCGCGACTTCGTCCCGCCGAGCGGACGAACCGCCTTCCAAGCCCAACCCCAAGCCGGCAACTAACCCCACCCCATCCCACCCCACCCCACCCCACCCATCCCGCCGATCTTGCACTTTCTGTCGTGACAAAAGGTGCCGAGACCCCATAAATCGGCAACACAAAGTGCAAGATCGCGGGGAGCGGGGAGCGGGGAGCGGGGAGCGGGGTGCGGGGTGTGGGGTCGGGGTGTGGTTAGGGGGTTTGTTCGGCGTTGCGGGCTATGTTGCGGGCCATTCCGCCGAAGACCACAGCGTGGAACGGGGCCACCGACTTCCAGTAGGCGTGCCCCGGCAGGCCGCGCGGCAGGAAGACGGCGCGTTGCTGGTAGCGGCTACGGCCGTCGTCGGCCGGCACTACCCGCATCTCCAACCAGGCCCGGCCGGGCAGCCGCATCTCGGCGCGCAGTCGCAGCAGCTCGCCCGGGACGATCTCCTCGACCCGCCAGAAGTCCAGCGCCTCGCCGACCTGGAGGCGGTGCGGGTCGCGTCGACCCCGGCGCAGTCCGACCCCGCCGACCAGCCGGTCCAGCCAGCCTCGGATCGACCAGGCGAGGGGGAACGAGTACCAGCCGTGTTCGCCACCGACGCCCTCGACGACCCGCCAGAGCGCCGCTGGTGGGGCGTCCACCGCCCGCTCCCGCACGTCGGTGTAGGCGGTGCCACCGGACCACACCGGGTCGGTGGGCAGTGGCTCGGCGGGCGCGTCCGGGCCGCTCGCTGTGGACCAGCGGGTCTCCACCTGGGCGTCGCGCACCTTGGCCAGCGCCAGCGCCACGGCCTCGTCGAAGCCGGTCAGCCCGCCGGGTGGGTCCGGGATGTAGCGGGCGATGTCGTGTTCGTGGGCTACCGCCTCGTGGATCAGGCTCTCCACCAGCGGGCGGGCGATCTTGTTCGGCACCGGGGTGATCAGCCCGACCCAGTGCGAGGAGAGCGACGGCGTGAGTGGGCGGACCGGCACGATGATCCGCTGGCGCAGCCCGGCCACCCGGGCGTAGCGCTGCATCATTTCGCGGAAGGTCAGCACGTCCGGCCCGGCGACGTCGAAACCCCTGTTGACCTCGGCAGGCAGGTCGGCGCAGCCGGACAGGTAGTGCAGCACGTCGCGGACCGCGATCGGTTGGATCCGGTTGCGGACCCAGCGCGGCGTGATCATGGCGGGTAGCCGCTCGGTCAGGTAACGCAGCATCTCGAACGACGCCGAGCCGGACCCGATGATCACCGCGGCGCGGAGCACCGCCGTGGGCACGCCGCTGCCGAGCAGGATCCGGCCCACCTCGGCGCGGGACCGCAGGTGCGGAGATGGCACCTCCGCGTCGGACGCCGGCTCCGGGCCGCCCAGGTAGACGATCCGCCGTACACCGGCCGCCTGCGCCGCCGCCGCGAAGTTGGTCGCCGCCGTCCGGTCGGCCGCCTCGAAGTCGGACCGGCCCAAGGAGTGCACGAGGAAGTACGCGACGTCCACGTCGGCGAACGCGGCGGCCAGCGTCTCCGGTCGACTCAGGTCTCCTTCGACGATGTCGGCCGCCGAGGCCCAGGGCACGTCGCGCAGCCGCACCGCCTTGCGGGCGAGGCAGCGCACGGTGTGTCCGTCGGCGAGCAGCAGCGGTGTCAGCCGCCCGCCGATGTAGCCGGTAGCGCCGGTGACGAGGCATCTCACGGGTTCCAGTGTGCGGCCCCCTAGACTCGTTCGCTGTGGAGACCGAGACGAGCACCTTCTGGGGGCCGGATTTCGCGCAGCTCAGGGCCACCGACCCGGAGATCGCCGGGGTGGTCCTCGGCGAATTGGACCGGTTGCGCGGCGGCCTGCAGCTCATCGCCAGCGAGAACCTGACCTCGCCGGCGGTGCTGGCCGCGCTCGGCTCGACGCTGACCAACAAGTACGCCGAGGGTTACCCGGGTCGGCGCTACTACGGCGGCTGCGCCGAGGTGGACAGGGCCGAGGAGATCGGCATCGCCCGGGCCAAGGAGCTCTTCGGGGCCGAGCACGCCAACCTCCAGCCGCACTCCGGGGCGAGCGCCAACCTCGCCGCGTACGCCGCGCTGGTGCAGCCGGGGGACACGGTGCTGGCGATGGACCTGCCGCACGGCGGGCACCTCACCCACGGCAGCCGGGTGAACTTCTCCGGCAAGTGGTTCCACCCGGTCGGCTACCCGGTGCGGCCGGACACCGAGCAGATCGACTACGACGAGGTACGGGACCTGGCGCGCGCGCACCGACCCAAGCTGATCATCTGCGGCGCCACCGCGTACCCGCGCCTGATCGACTTCGCGCGGTTCCGGGAGATCGCCGACGAGGTCGGCGCGTACCTGATGGTGGACGCGGCGCACTTCATCGGCCTGGTCGCCGGCCGGGCGATCCCGTCCCCGGTGCCGTACGCCGATGTCGTCTGCGCCACCACCCACAAGGTGCTGCGCGGGCCGCGCGGCGGCATGATCCTGTGCCGCGAGTCGCTGGCCCAGCGGATCGACAAGGCGGTCTTCCCGTTCACCCAGGGCGGCCCGCTGATGCACGCGGTAGCGGCGAAGGCGGTCGCGCTGCGCGAGGCCGCCCAGCCGGAGTTCCAGACGTACGCCCGGCAGGTGGTCAGCAACGCCCAGGCGCTCGCCGCCGGGCTGGCCGACGAGGGGATGCGCCCGGTGTCCGGTGGCACCGACACCCACCTCGCCCTGATCGACCTTCGGGAGCTGGGGGTGACCGGCGCCGAGGCCGAGCGCCGCTGCGACGCCGCGTCGATCACCCTGAACAAGAACGCCATCCCGTACGACCCGCAGCCGCCGATGGTGGCCTCCGGCATCCGGGTGGGCACACCGAGCGTCACCACGCAGGGGATGCGCGAGGGGGAGCTGCGCCAGGTGGCGACCCTGATCGCCCGCGCGGTGCGCACCGATCCCGGCGCTCCGGGCGGGGCCGACGAGTTGACCCGCCTCGGTGCCGAGGTGTCCGAGCTGGTCGCGGCGTTCCCGGCGTACCCCCGTGGCTGAGCCCGGGGTGGTCGAGCCGGACACCGACCGGCGGTGGCGGTTGCGGCACCTGCCGGTGCTGTTGGCCGCGTCGGCGGCGCTCGCCGCGGTCGCGGCGGTGGTCGGTGGGGTGACCGGCGGCGTGACGGGTGCGCTCGGCGCGGCGGCCGGCGTGGGCGTCACGGTGCTCAGCTACACCCTCACCACAGTGGTGCTGGCCCGGGCCGACCAGGTCAACCCGCAGTTGCTGCTGCCGCTCGGCCTGGGCCTGTACGTGTTGAAGTTCAGCCTGCTGGGCGTGGTGCTGGTGGCGGTGGCGTCGACCGGTTGGCCCGGATTGATCCCTCTTTGCCTTGGCATCGTCGCCGGGGTGGCAGTGTGGACAGCGGTGCACCTCTGGTGGCTGACCACGGTGCACGCTCGCCGACCGCGCGGCTGACCTGGCGGTCGTCCCAACCAGCGGACGCGCCGGAATGTGTCGGCCTCCGGTCATTTTCCGACGGGCGGAAGGGGAGTAGCGTGCCCACAGACGACGGCGCCCACGAGAAGCCCACACAACGACGGTTGTGCGGGGGGTGAGGCACAGCCTCGTCTTCCCGGCTGATATCGTTCGCCCCGTCATGGCTGGTGACCAAACCCCCCGTCCCGCCGGTGAACCGGACGATTATCCGTCCGGCGCCGGTCAGGGTTGGACCGCGCTCAGCTACCTCATCGGAGGAATGCTCGTGTGGGGTTTCATCGGCTGGCTGGTCGACCAGTGGCTCGATACCGGTGGCGTCGCCACCGGCATCGGCGTCGTGCTCGGCGTGACCGGGGGGATCATCCTCGTCGTCCGTCGGCTCGGCACGCCTACTTAGGAAGGGACACGGTGTTCGGACAGGCGAACGTTCTGGCAGCGGGCCAGGCGGCATTCCCACCCAGTGTGGACGACTTCTACCTGCCCGCGATCGTGCCCTGGGGTGTGGAGAACGCCCCGTGGTTCACCAAGTTCACGCTGATGATCTGGGTCGCGGTCGGCTTTCTGATCATCTTCTTCCTGGCGACCTATCGGAACCCGAAGTTGGTGCCGACCAAGAAGCAGTGGTTCGCCGAGTCGATCTACGGCTTCGTCCGGAACAACATCTCGGTCGACATGATCGGTCACCAGGGCGTCCGGTTCGCTCCCTACTTCACGACGCTGTTCTGCTTCGTGTTGGTGACGAACGCGTTCGCGATCATTCCGCTCTTCCAGATCTCGCCGAACTCGCACATCGCCTTCCCGGCGATCCTCGCGGTGATCAGCTACGTGCTGTTCAACTACATCGGCATCCGGCACCACGGCTTCGGCAAATACTTCAAGCACGCCCTGATCCCGCCGGCACCGTGGTACATCCTGCCGCTGCTGATCCCGATCGAGGCGTTCTCGACCTTCATCATCCGGCCGTTCTCGCTGGCCGTCCGTCTCTTCGCGAACATGTTCGCCGGCCACATGCTCCTGCTGGTCTTCACGCTCGGCGGCTTCGCGATGCTCAACGCCAACGCCTGGCTGGCGCCGATCTCGGTGGTCTCCTGGGTGATGACAGTGGCGCTGACCCTTCTCGAAGCGCTGGTCATCGTCCTGCAGGCCTACGTCTTCACCGTGCTGAGCGCCAGCTACATCCAGGGCGCGCTCGCCGAAGAGCACTGATCCACGCACCAACCGTTGTCGTCCCGCGTGAGAGTCACGCGTGATAACCAGGAGGAACCACACCAATGGACGCTAGCGTTCTCGCCGAGGTTACCGGTAGCACCGCTGCCATCGGCTACGGTCTCGCCGCCATCGGCCCGGGCATCGGCGTTGGCCTGGTCTTCGCCGCCTACATCCAGTCGACCGCCCGGCAGCCCGAGTCGTCGCGCATGACCCTGCCGTACGTCTGGATCGGCTTCGCCGTCATCGAGGCGCTCGCGCTGTTCGGCATCGCCTTCGGCTTCATCTGGGCCGGCTGATTCCGCCCCTTCCGACCGGGAGGTCACCCATGTTGTTCCTCCTCGCCGCCGAGGGTGGTGAGTCAGACCACAACCCGATCATTCCGATCTGGCAAGAGATCGTGGTCGGCACGGTCGCCTTCGCCGTGCTCTGCTTCGTCCTGATGAAGTTCGTCTTCCCGCGCATGGAGCAGACGTTCCAGGCTCGGGTCGACGCCATCGAGGGCGGCATCAAGCGCGCCGAGGCCGCCCAGGCCGAGGCGAACCAGCTGCTCGAGCAGTACCGTGCCCAGCTCGCTGAGGCCCGGACCGACGCCGCCAAGATCCGTGACGACGCGCGGGCCGACGCCGAGGGCATCCGCCAGGACATCCTCGCCAAGGCGCGGGAAGAGTCCGACCGGGTCATCCAGGCGGGCAAGGACGCGCTCGCCGCCGAGCGGGCCACCATCGTGCGCGAGCTGCGCGCGGAGGTCGGCACGATCGCGGTGGACCTGGCCAGCAAGATCGTTGGCGAGTCGCTGGCCGACGAGGCGCGGCGTAAGGGCACCGTCGACCGGTTCCTGAGCGGTCTCGAGAGCACGGGGGCCCGCTGATGCAGGCCGCCAGCCGGGAGTCGTACAAGGTCGCGGCCGAGCGCCTCGACGCGTACGTCCGCGGCGCGGAGCCGTCAGCGGTGGCCTCCACCGCCGACGCCATCCTCTCCGTGGCGACCCTGCTGCGGCGTGAGCCGCGGCTGCGCCGGGCGCTCTCCGAGCCGTCCCGGTCCGGCGAGGATCGCGGCGCTCTGCTCGGCGACATGCTCGGCGGGCGGATCGGCGCGGACGCGCTCGACCTGCTCGTGTCGCTGGTCGCCGGCCGGTGGTCGGCACCCTCGGAGCTGCTCGACGGCACCGAGCGGCTGGGCGTGGAGGCGCTGCTCGCCAGCGCCGACAAGGCCGGCGAGCTGGGCGAGGTCGAGGACGAGCTGTTCCGCTTCGGTCAGGTAGTGGCCGGTCAGTCGGCGCTGAGCAACACGCTCGCCGACCCGGTCGCCCCGGTCGAGCAGCGGGCCACCCTGGCCCGCGAGCTGCTCGCCGACAAGGCCCGTCCGGTCACCGTCCGCCTCGTCGAGGTCGCACTCGGCGGGTACGGGGGGCGCTCCTTCACCGGCGCGCTCACCCGGCTGGTGGAACTCGCCGCCGAGCGACGCGACCGGCAGGTGGCGTACGTGACCGTCGCGGCCCCGTTGAGTGACGAGGACGAGCGCCGGCTGGGTGCGAGCCTCAGCGCGATATACGGTCGAGAGGTCTCCGTCAAGCAGACGGTGGACCCCCACGTCCTGGGAGGCGTGAGCGTGCGGGTCGGCTCCGACCTGTACGACGGCACCATCCTGCGCCGCCTCAACGAGACCCGCAACGCGCTCGCGAAGCGCTGAGCGGCTCCGCCGCCCAGCAATGTGGTGGCTTCGCCGCCCCGGCGCTGAGCGGCTCCGCCGCCCAGCATCGGGGTGACTGGATCGCTCAGTGCCCGGAATGACAGACGCCATTCGGACCGGTCGGTACTAGGTATCCCGGGCCCCTGAATTTTAAGGAAGCAGAGGATGGCCGAGCTGACCATCTCGACGGAGGAGATCCGCGGCGCCCTGGAGCGCTACGTCTCTTCCTACTCGTCCGACGTCTCCCGCGAGGAGGTCGGCACCGTCGCCGACACCGGCGACGGTATCGCCCACGTCGAGGGCCTGCCCTCGACCATGACCAACGAGCTCCTGGAGTTCGAGGACGGCACGCTCGGCGTGGCGTTGAACCTCGACGTCCGGGAGATCGGCGTCGTCGTTCTCGGTGACTCCGCCAAGCTGGAGGAAGGGCAGCGCGTCAAGCGCACCGAGCGGGTTCTCTCCGTTCCGGTCGGCGACGCCTTCCTCGGCCGCGTGGTCAACGCGCTCGGTGAGCCGATCGACGCGCTCGGCGACATCGCCAACGAGGGCTTCCGCGAGCTGGAGCTGCAGGCTCCGAACGTGATGTCCCGGCAGTCCGTCGACGAGCCGCTGCAGACCGGCATCAAGGCCATCGACGCGATGACCCCGATCGGTCGGGGCCAGCGGCAGCTCATCATCGGTGACCGGAAGACCGGTAAGACCACTGTCGCCCTGGACGCCATCCTCAACCAGCGGGACAACTGGCGCACCGGCGACCCGAAGAAGCAGGTTCGCTGCATCTACGTCGCCATCGGCCAGAAGGCCTCCACGATCGCCTCCATCAAGGGGCAGCTCGAGGAGGCGGGCGCGATGGAGTACACCACCATCGTCGCCTCGCCGGCGTCCGACCCGGCTGGCTTCAAGTACCTCGCCCCGTACACCGGCTCGTCCATCGGGCAGCACTGGATGTACGGCGGCAAGCACGTCCTGATCGTCTTCGACGACCTGAGCAAGCAGGCCGAGGCGTACCGCGCCGTGTCGCTGCTGCTGCGTCGCCCGCCGGGCCGTGAGGCGTACCCGGGTGACGTCTTCTACCTGCACTCCCGCCTGCTGGAGCGCTGCGCGAAGCTCTCCGACGAGCTGGGTGGCGGCTCGATGACCGGTCTGCCGATCATCGAGACGAAGGCCAACGACATCTCGGCCTTCATCCCGACCAACGTCATCTCGATCACCGACGGCCAGATCTTCCTGGAGACCGACCTGTTCAACCAGGGCGTCCGTCCGGCGATCAACGTCGGTACCTCGGTCTCCCGGGTCGGTGGCGCCGCGCAGGTGAAGCCGATGAAGAAGGTCGCCGGTTCGCTGCGGCTCAACCTGGCCCAGTACCGCGAGCTGGAGGCGTTCGCCGCCTTCGCCTCCGACCTGGACCGGGCCTCCCGTGCCCAGCTGGACCGCGGTTCGCGCCTGGTCGAGCTGCTCAAGCAGCCGAACTACTCGCCGTTCCCGGTGCAGGAGCAGGTCGTTACGGTCTGGGCCGGCACCGAGGGCAAGCTGGACGACGTCCCGGTGGGCGAGGTCCGCCGCTTCGAGTCGGAGTTCCTCCAGTACCTGCGGCACAAGCACCAGGGTGTGCTGGCCGGCATCGCCGACAACCAGTGGAACGATGACATCATCGGCTCACTGGACAGCGCGATCGCCGAGTTCAAGCAGGTCTTCCTCAACAAGGAGGACGAGCGCAAGGTCAACGACGCGCCGGCCGCGCCGCTTGAGGGCGACGAGAACCGCGAGACGGTGACCCGCTTCCGCGACGGCGCGACCGACCGCCCGGCCGAGAGCTGATCCCGTGGCGGCCCAGGTACGCGTTCTTCGTCAACGGATCCGCTCGGCGAAGTCGATGAAGAAGATCACCAAGGCGATGGAGCTCGTGGCGACGAGCCGGATCGCCAAGGCCCAGGCCCGGGTGCAGGCGTCCCTGCCGTACGCCCAGGCCATCACCGGCGTGCTCACGGCGCTGGCGTCCAACGCGCGGATCGACCACCCGCTGCTCACCCCGCGCGAGCGGGTGCGGCGGGCCGGCGTCCTGTTGGTCACCAGTGACCGTGGCCTGGCCGGCGGTTACAGCTCCAACGCGATCAGGATGGCCGAGTCGCTGATCGCGCGGCTCAGGGCGGACGGCAAGGAGCCGGTGCTCTACGTCATCGGGCGTAAGGGCGTCGGGTTCTACCGGTTCCGCGAGCGGCCGATCGAGGCGAACTGGACCGGCTTCAGCGAGCAGCCGTCGTTCGAGGACGCCCGTACCGTTGGTGAGACGCTGATCAAGGCGTTCACCGCCGGCGCGGACGACGTCGACGGCGGGGCCGGAGCGGACGGGGTGCTCGGCGTCGACGAGTTGCACATCGTCTACACCGAGTTCCACTCGCTCATGACGCAGAACCCGGTCACCAAGGTCATCGGTCCGATGCAGGTGGAGGACCGGCCGCGCTCCGAGGGGTTGCTGCCGGCGTACGAGTTCGAGCCGGAGGCGGAGGCGCTGCTCGACGCGCTCCTGCCGAGGTACATCAACACGCGGATCTACGCGGCGTTGATCGAGTCGGCGGCGAGTGAGTCGGCGGCACGGCGGCGGGCGATGAAGAGCGCCACCGACAACGCCGAAGAGATGATCGAGAAGTACACGCGCGAGATGAACTCGGCTCGCCAGGCCGGGATCACCCAGGAGATCAGCGAGATCGTCGGCGGCGCCAACGCGCTGGCCGCGTCGGGAAGTGAAGTGTGATGACTGCACCAGTAGAGACCAAGACGGCCACGGGTCGCGTGGTCCGGGTCATCGGCCCGGTCGTCGACGCCGAGTTCCCGCGCGACGCGATGCCGCCCCTGTTCAACGCCTTGAACGTGAAGGTGAACCTGTCCGGCGGTGAGAAGACGCTGACCCTGGAGGTTGCCCAGCACCTGGGTGACAACCTGGTCCGTGCCATCTCGATGCAGCCGACCGACGGCCTGGTCCGTGGCGCCGAGGTGCGCGACCGCGGCGAGCCGATCACGGTGCCCGTGGGTGACGCGGTCAAGGGCAAGGTGTTCAACGCGATCGGCGAGGTGCTCAACCTCAAAGAGGGCGAGACGTTCGAGGCCGACGACCGGTGGGGCATCCACCGCAAGGCCCCGGCCTTCGCGGACCTTGAGCCGAAGACCGAGATGCTGGAGACCGGCATCAAGGTCATCGACCTGCTCGCCCCGTACGTCAAGGGCGGCAAGATCGGCCTGTTCGGCGGCGCGGGCGTGGGCAAGACGGTGCTCATCCAGGAGATGATCACCCGGGTTGCCCGCAACTTCGGTGGCACCTCGGTGTTCGCCGGCGTGGGGGAGCGCACCCGTGAGGGCAACGACCTCATCGCCGAGATGACCGAGTCCGGCGTCATCGACAAGACCGCGCTGGTCTACGGCCAGATGGACGAGCCGCCGGGCACCCGGCTGCGGGTGGCGCTCTCCGCGCTGACCATGGCGGAGTACTTCCGGGACGTGAAGAAGCAGGAGGTGCTGCTCTTCATCGACAACATCTTCCGCTTCACGCAGGCCGGTTCGGAGGTGTCCACCCTGCTCGGCCGTATGCCGAGCGCCGTGGGTTACCAGCCGACCCTGGCCGACGAGATGGGCGAACTCCAGGAGCGGATCACCTCCGTCCGGGGCCAGGCCATCACCTCCATGCAGGCGATCTACGTGCCGGCGGACGACTACACCGACCCCGCCCCGGCCACCACGTTCGCCCACCTGGACGCGACCACCAACCTGGAGCGGTCGATCTCCGACAAGGGCATCTACCCGGCCGTGGACCCGCTGGCGTCCTCGTCCCGGATCCTTGCCCCGGAGTTCGTCGGCGCCGAGCACTTCCAGGTTGCCACCGAGGTGAAGCGGATCCTGCAGCGCTACCGCGACCTGCAGGACATCATCGCCATCCTCGGCATCGAGGAGCTCTCCGAGGAAGACAAGATCACCGTGGCTCGCGCCCGGCGGATCGAGCGCTTCCTCTCGCAGAACACCTACGCGGCGGAGCAGTTCACCGGCGTGCCGGGCTCGACGGTCCCGATCAAGGAGACCATCGAGGCGTTCCGCAAGATCAGCGAGGGCGAGTACGACCACTTCCCCGAGCAGGCGTTCTTCATGTGCGGCGGTCTCGAGGACCTGGAGCGCAAGGCTGAGGAGCTGATGAAGAGCTGACCCAGCTCTCATCCGTAGCAAAAAGACTGCCCCGGCAATGCCGGGGCAGTCTTTTGTTCATGTTCGCGTCTTACCATCGTCGCGGTCCGTTACTCGTGGTCGTCACTCCGGAGGGTCCCGAGCTACGGTTCGTTCCGCGCTCACGTGAACGAGCGTTGATCTTTGCAACCTTTCGACGACGTGCGCCCGTCTTCCTCATCGTGGGCGTAACGAACGGAGCTGCTCGTGGGTAAGGCCGGCAACAGTGGCCGCAAGCGGTCCATCTGGCGAGGTGTGCCCCGGTGGGCCAGGATCTGCACGGTGTTCGGCACCGTGCTGACGGTGCTCAGCGGCGCCGTGCTGGTCGGCACCGAGGTGCTCATGGCCCGCTACGAGGGGTCCGTCGGCAAGGCCGACCTCTTCGGCGACCAGGCGGCGGGCGCCCAGGCGAAGAAGAGCGACATCAAGGGTCCGCTGAACATCCTGCTCGTCGGCATCGACCCGCGTACGCCGACGGCCGCGCCGTTGGCTGACTCGATCATGGTGCTGCACGTGCCGGCCTCGATGGACCGGGCCTACCTGTTCTCGCTGCCTCGTGACCTCTACGTGCGGATCCCGGCGTTCAAGAAGGCCGACTTCCCGGGCGAGACCACGAAGATCAACGCCGCGATGTCGTTCGGCAGCAAGGTGCCGGGAGCCAACCCGGACGCGGCACGGGGCTTCGAGTTGCTGGCCACGACAGTGCAGAACCTCACAGGCATCAAGCGCTTCGACGCCGGCGCGATCATCAACTTCACCGGTTTCCAGAAGATCGTCGACGCCATGGGCGGTGTCGACATGTACATCGAGCGCGACGTGAAGTCCGAGCACAAGCAGCCGGACGGCAAGCCGCGGCCGGGCAACACGCGTGGTGAGGGCTACGTCGGCCCGCAGGCGATCTACAAGAAGGGCAACCGGCATCTGAGTGGGTGGCAGGCGCTGGACTACGTCCGGCAGCGCTACCCGAAGAACGGCGTTCCGGATTCCGACTACGGTCGGCAGCGCCACCAGCAGCAGTTCGTCAAGGCCATGGTCGGTCAGGCGTTCAGCGCCGACGTGGTGTCCAACCCGATCAAGCTGGACAAGGTGCTCCGTGCCGCCGGCCAGTCGTTGATCTTCAACGGCCGGGGCAACAGCGTTGTCGACTTCGGGCTCGCCCTGAAGGACATCCGCCCGAACACCATCGAGATGATCAAGCTGCCCGGTGGCGGGGTCTTCGAGGGTAGTAAGTACCTGGGCGAGCAGTTCCAGGACGGTGTTCCGGACTTCTTCACCGCCCTGCACAACGAGCAACTCGACCCGTTCCTGCTGGAGCACCCGGAATTCGTCAACAAGGCCAAGTAGTCAGGTCGGCGTTGTCCCCACCCGCGTTGGGCGCGCCGCGTCGTCAGGCTAGACTTTCGGCAATCCGTAGCCGCAGCAAGGAGACAGCGTGGCACAGCAGCTTCACGTCGAGCTCGTCGCCGTCGAGGAGAAGGTCTGGTCCGGTGACGCCGAGATGGTCGTCGCCCGGACGACCGAAGGCGAGCTCGGTGTCCTGCCGGGGCACGCGCCGCTGCTCGGCCAACTCGCCGAGCCCGGCCAGGTACGCATCAAGCTCGCCGGCGGCGAGCAGGTCGCCTACGAGGTGGCCGGCGGCTTCCTCTCGGTGAGCGCCGACGGTGTCACCGTGCTGGCCGAGAGCGCAACCCCGGTCTCCGCGCAGAGCCGCTGAGCCACACCGGGGATGGAGATCGTCGAAGGATTCGGAATCGGCGTTGTCGTCATCCTCGGCGCGCTTCTGACCCTCTTCGTCCGGCGAGCTCTCGTCACCCGCAGCGGTGGCATCATCCGGCTCAGCGTGCGGGTCTCCACCATGCTCGACGGCCGCGGCTGGTCGCCCGGCTTCGGCCGGTTCGCCGGTGACGAGCTGCGCTGGTACCGGATGTTCAGCTTCGCGATCCGGCCCAAGCGGGTGCTCTCCCGCAAGGGGCTGGCCGTGGAGCGCCGCCGGTTGCCCGAAGGTCAGGAACGGTTCTCCATGCCGGCCGACTGGGTGATCCTCCGCTGTACGAGTAACCACGCACCGGTGGAGATCGCCATGGCGCGATCGACAGTCACCGGTTTTCTCTCCTGGCTCGAGGCCGCCCCTCCGGGGGCGGTCTCGCCGCGTATGGCCTCCCAGGACTGGCCGGCTGCCTGATCGGCTCTTCTGTGGTTGCTCTTGGCTTCCGTGGTCGCTCTTGTGGTTTCCGGGGGAGCCCGCCCGGCTCCGGGCGGTCAGGCTTGATCCCTGCGCCGGGCGGGCTCCCCCGGAAACCCTTCGTTGCCGCTGTGCGTCGATCCGGCGGGCTTTGATCACCTGCCGTTACCGGGGCGGCTGAGTCCCGCCTTCTCGGTGCTGCGCTGCGCGCCGCGCCGCGCTGCGATGCGCGCCGGGCTGCGCGGCTTGCGCGTCGGTCGAGGTGCTGGTCGGCTTGGCTCGCCGAGGAGTCGGCCCTGGCTACGCGTGGTGGCGGGCAGAGTGGGAACCCAGACCTCGACGTGGTGCGAAGCGCCCGACGTTCAGCGCTTGCCGCCCGGCACCCATAGCACGTCTCCTGCCGGATTTGCCGTTCTTGACAGGATAAAGAGCAGATCGGAGAGCCGGTTGAGATACTTTGCCGGGAGCGTGCTGGTTCGTTCCGGATCGTGGCTGACCAGCGCCCACGCTGCCCGTTCGGCACGCCGGGCGACGGTCCGCGCCACGTGCAGCAGTGCCGCACCTGCGGTGCCGCCGGGGAGGATGAAGGAGTCGAGCTTGCTCAGGCGTGCGTTGTACTCGTCGCACCAGCCCTCAAGGCGCTCGACGTACGCCTCGGTGACCCGCAGCGGCGGGTACTTCGGCTCCGGCTCGACCGGGGTGGACAGGTCGGCGCCGACGTCGAACAGGTCGTTCTGCACCGACCCCAGCACGCCGCGAAGCTCCTCGTCGAGGTTTCCCAGCGCGAGCGCGACACCGATCGCCGCGTTGCACTCGTCGACATCCGCGTACGCGGCGATCCGTGGATCGGTCTTCGGCACCTGCTCGTTGTTGCTCAGCCTGGTCATGCCGGCGTCGCCGGCCTTGGTGTAGATGCGCGTGAGGTGGACGGCCATGACGCACAGCCTACGGATTCCCGACCTGACGATCCCGGCGCGGCCGGACAGCACCGCCGGCTGGCCGGTGGTGGTGGGTCCCGGCGACGCCGGCGATTCGGCGGTCAACGATGTCGACGTCATCCGGGTACGCGGTGACGCCCGACTGTCCGGCACCGTGCACGTGGTCGGTGCCAAGAACTCGGCGTTGAAGCTGATGGCCGCCGCGCTGCTCGCGCCGGGCCGCAGTGTGATCACCAACGTCCCCCGGATCACCGACATCGCGATCATGGGGGAGGTGCTGCGACGGCTGGGCTGCGACGTCCAGTTCGACGCGGACGACCCGGTCGACCCGATGGTCGTCCGTGGTGGAGTGGCCCGGTCCCGGTCGGTGACGATCGACGTACCCGAGCAGCCGGGCGCGGAGGCCGACTACGACCTGGTCCGACGGCTGCGCGCGTCGATCTGCGTGCTCGGCCCGTTGCTGGCCCGCCGGGGGTACGTGCGGGTGGCCCACCCCGGCGGCGACGCGATCGGGTCGCGGGGGTTGGACATGCACATCTCCGGGCTGACCCGGATGGGCGCGGAGATCTCCGGTGAGCACGGTTTCGTCATCGCCTCCGCCCCGCACGGGCTGCGTGGCGCGGACATCGTGCTGGATTTCCCCAGCGTCGGCGCGACCGAGAACCTGGTGATGGCGGCGGTGCTGGCCCAGGGCACCACGATGATCGACAACGCGGCCCGGGAGCCGGAGATCGTCGACATCTGCACGATGCTCAACCAGATGGGTGCGCGCATCGTCGGCGCGGGCACGTCGACGTTGCGCATCACCGGTGTGCCCGGTCTGCGTCCGGTGCGCCATGCCACGGTGGGGGACCGGATCGTCGCCGGCACCTGGGCGTTCGGCGCGGCGATGACCCGCGGCGACGTGACGGTGACCGGGCTGGACCCGGCCTTCCTGGAGGTCGCCCTGGACAAGGTCGTGGCGGCGGGCGGGCTGGTGGAGACCCGGGGAGACGGCTTCCGCGTACGGATGGACGAGCGGCCCCGGGCGGTGGACGTGGTGACGCTGCCGTACCCCGGCTTCGCCACCGACCTGCTGCCGATGGCGATCGGGCTGGCGGCCGTCAGCGACGGTGCCTCCCTGATCACCGAGAACATCTTCGACGGCCGGTTCATGTTCGCCAACGAGATGATGCGGCTCGGCGCGGACATCAAGACCGACGGGCATCACGCGGTGGTCCGGGGTCGGGAGCGGCTCTCCGGTGCCCCGGTGCGGGCCACCGACATCCGGGCCGGCGCAGGGTTGATCATCGCCGGACTCTGCGCGGAGGGGGTCACCGAGGTCTCCCACGTGCACCACGTCGACCGGGGCTACCCGGACTTCGTGGCCGACCTGCGTGCGCTCGGGGTGGCGGTCGAGCGGGGCACCACGCCGGAGGAGCCGGCGCTGGAGATCTGAGGCCCCCACGACCCGGCCCGACCGCCACTTAGCCATCGTTCAGGCTCGCCGACTAGGGTGCAGGCAGGCACTCAATCGCAGCGAGGGAGAAGCAGATGGCGGGTCGACTCGCGGTCGTCGGAGCCGGGTTGATGGGTTCCGGCATCGCCCAGGTGGCGGCGCAGGCGGGCTGGCAGGTGACGCTGCGCGACCTGGACGACGCGGCCACCACCCGGGGTCTGGGCGGTATTCGGAAGTCACTGGAGAAGTTCGCCGAGAAGGGCAAGATCGAGGCGTCCGAGGTCGAGGCGACGCTGGCCCGGATCACCCCGACCACCGACCTGGAGGCGGCGGCGGACGCGGACATCGTGGTCGAGGCGGTCTTCGAGCGCCTGGAGATCAAGCACGAGGTGTTCCGCGCCCTGGACAAGATCTGCAAGTCGGACGCGGTGCTCGCCACCAACACCTCGGCCATCCCGGTCACCCAGATCGCCGCGGTGACCGAGCGGCCCGAGACGGTGGTCGGCACCCACTTCTTCTCCCCGGTGCCGATGATGCAACTCTGCGAGCTGGTACGCGGTTACAAGACCAGCGACGCCACGCTGGACACCGCGCGGGCCTTCGCCGAGGAGATCGGTAAGACGGTCGTCGTGGTCAACCGGGACATCGCCGGCTTCGTCACCACCCGGTTGATCTCCGCCCTGGTGATGGAGGCGGTCAAGCTGGTGGAGTCCGGGGTGGTGTCCGCGGAGGACCTGGACACCGCCTGCCGGCTGGGCTTCGGGCACGCGATGGGCCCGCTGGCCACCACCGACCTGACCGGCGTGGACGTGCTGCTGCACGCCTCGAAGAACATCTACACCGACACCGCCGACGAGAAGTTCTTCCCGCCGGAGCTGCTCCAGCGGATGGTCACCGCCGGTGACCTGGGCCGCAAGACCGGCAAGGGCTTCTACACCTACTGAGACCGGCAGCCGCGGGGGCCCGTTCGCGGGCCCCCCGGTTCAGCTCAACTCGGGCCGGGCGGCGCGGCCAGCGCTGCCGCGACGAAGTCGAGGGCAGCGGGTATGACCGAGCCCCAGTAGCGGAAGTCGTGCCCGCCGTCGGCGTACTCGGCTCGGGCGGCCGGCTCGGGAAGGGCCCGCTCCAGCGCCTGCACGTCGGCGAGGAGGTCGTCCTGGCGACCGCACCAGAGGCCCAGCGGAGTGCCGCGTAGCCGGTCGACACCGGCGAAGACGGCATCACCGGGCGCGACGGCGGGGGAGAAGGCCGCCACCGCCCGGAGTGACCCCGGCCAGGTGGCGGCGAGCAACAGCGAGCCGAAGCCCCCCATGGACCAGCCCCAGGCCGCCAGCCGGGTGGCGTCGAAGCCCCGCTCGGCGCACCAGGCCGGCACCTCCTCACGCACCATCCGCTGCGGGTCGTCCCGGCCGGCGGGGCGCCAGGAGAGGCGGTCGCCGGTCGCTCCGGCGAGCACGAACGGCGGCGCACCCCGACGTACCGCGTCGGTCAGGAAGCGCCCCAGGCCGAGCCCGGGGAAGTCCCGTGCGGTGGTGGACGCGCCGTGCAGCACCAGGCAGACCGGCAACCCCTGACCGTCGCCGTGCCCGTCCGGGACGGCGGTGTAGAAGTCGACCGAGCGGTCACGTGCGGCGGACTGGCGGCTGACCAGTCGCTCGTCGCCGGCCGGCGCGTCCGGGGGAACGGGCCGCGTCGGCGACGGCCGGATCAGGTCGCGGGCCGTCCAGCCGACCCCGACCGCCAGCGCCGTCGCCCCTGCCCCCGCGAGCAGGAGCCCGCGCCGGGTCGGTCGAGCGGCCATCGTCAGAGTCTGGCAGCCCCACGGCGGATCGGGGGCCCCGGAAAGGCGTCAGCCGTCGCGCTTGGTCGTCCAGCGGAAGGTGGTCAGGCAGAGCACCACACCGATCACGCACCACAGGGCCAGCACCACCGCCACCCGGCCCAGCTCGAACGAGCCGCCCGGCTCCTGGGCGCCGAAGCTCTCCGGCAGGAACACCGACCGCAGCCCCTGGCACATCCACTTGAGCGGGAACACCGCCGCCACCTGCTGCATCCAGGTGGGCAGGTCGGTGAAGACGAAGAACACCCCGGAGATGAACTGGAGCACCAGAGCCACCGGGGTGACCACCGCGGAGCCGCTGCGGGCGGTGCGGGCCAGCGACGAGATCGCGATGCCGCACAGGGTGCACGCGGTCACCCCGAGCACGGCGACCCAGCCGAAGGTGAACCACTTCGCGGCGGTGCCCGGCAGGTCGAGGTCGAACAGCGCCACCGCGACGGCCAGCAGCAGGACCGTCTCGGCGATCCCGATCGCCACCACCATGATCACTTTGCCGGCGAACCAGACCCACTTCGGCATCGGCGTGCCCCGGTAGCGCTTGAGCACGCCCCGGTCCCGCTCGATCGGGATCCAGATGCCGAGGTTCTGGAAGCTCACAGTCATCAGGCCGG
Source organism: Micromonospora hortensis (assembly GCF_022230935.1). NCBI lineage: Bacteria > Bacillati > Actinomycetota > Actinomycetes > Micromonosporales > Micromonosporaceae > Micromonospora > Micromonospora hortensis. The sequence goes on along the minus strand of NZ_JAKKFE010000065.1, from coordinate 38,384 downwards.
TCGCGATCATGCCGGTGATGAAGTACTGGGTGAACTTGACCCCGCCGCCGATCGTGCCGTCGAAGATCGACGCGAAGATCAGGATCATGATGATGGGGAAGCCCATCGTGAAGACCACCGACTCCCGGCTGCGCAGGAACTGGGTGATCTCCAGTCGTCCCTGGCGCAGGGCGAGCGCGCCGGCACCCGGCCGTCGGCCGCGAGTCGCGGTGACCGGCGTCGCCGGCTTCGTCGTGGTCGTCATCGCGCGTGTCCGATCATGGTGAGGTAGACGTCCTCCAGGGTCGGCCGGGTCACCGTGAGCCCGGGGACCTCGCCGCCGTAGCGCGCGGCGAGGTCGGCCACGAAGGCCGTCGGCGTCGCGCTCTGCGCGCTGTCCACCGTGCCTTCCGGGGTACGCCAGGAGACCGTCGCGAGGGCCTCCTGCCGATTGCCCAGCCGGTTGGGGGCGGCGACCTCGACCAGCCGGCCGCCGGCGATCACGCCGACCCGGTCGGCGAGGGCCTCGGCCTCGTCCAGGTAGTGGGTGGTGAGCACGATCGTGGTGCCGGCCGCGGCGAGGTCGCGGATCAGCTCCCAGAACTCGCGGCGGGCCTCCGGGTCGAAACCGGTGGTCGGCTCGTCGAGGAAGAGCAGCTCGGGACGGCCGATGATGCCCAGGGCCACGTCCAGGCGGCGCTTCTGCCCGCCGGAGAGGGTGTGCGTCCGGGCCTTCGCCTTGTCGGCCAGCCCGACCCGCTCGATCACCTTCTCCGGGTCGTCCGCGTCGGGGTAGAAGCCGGAGAAGTGCCGGATCACCTCGGCCACTGTCAGCTCGTCGAACTCGCCGGTGCCCTGGAGCACGATGCCGACCCGGGAACGCCAGTCGGCATCCGGTCTGGCCGGATCGGCGCCGAGGACGGTGACCTCGCCGGCGTCCCGGCGGCGGTAACCCTCCAGGATCTCCACCGTCGTGGTCTTGCCGGCGCCGTTCGGGCCGAGCAACGCGAACACCTCGCCCCGGTGCACGTCGAGATCCACGCCCGCCACCGCCACGTTGTCGCCGTACGCCTTGCGCAGCCCCCGGACGGAGATGGCCAGCTCGTCATCCATGCCGTCCAGTGTGCGTCCTGGCCTGGGCCGGGTGGTGCCCGGGGTGTGGCGGTCCACGCCACTGCGGGCGCTTGCCACCCGGACGTCCCCGACATGGACCTGTGTGGTTTTCCACAGCTCCTTTTACTGAACGGTAACTTAGACTCCGGCCATGGATGAGACGGCATTCCCGGGGCGGCTGCCCGAGCGGGACCGCCCGTGGGTGATGCGCACCTACGCCGGCCACTCGTCGGCCGCGGCGACCAACGCCCTCTTCCGCCGCAACCTGGCGAAGGGGCAGACCGGCCTGTCGGTCGCCTTCGACCTGCCCACCCAGACCGGGTACGACCCGGACCACGAACTCGCCGCCGGCGAGGTCGGACGGGTCGGAGTGCCGGTGGCCCACCTCGGTGACATGCGGGCGCTCTTCGACGGTCTCCCGCTCGCCGACACGAACACCTCGATGACCATCAACGCCCCGGCGATGTGGCTGCTCGCCCTGTACGGCACCGTCGGGCTGGAGCAGGGCGCCGACCTGGCCCGCTGCGCCGGCACCACCCAGAACGACATCATCAAGGAGTACCTGTCCCGGGGCACCTACATCTTTCCGCCGGCGGCGTCGCTGCGGCTCACCGCCGACGTGGTGGCGTACACGCTGCGCGAGATGCCGCGGTGGAACCCGGTCAACATCTGCTCGTACCACCTCCAGGAAGCCGGCGCCACGCCCGTGCAGGAGGTTGGCTTCGCGCTGGCCACAGCGGTCGCCGTGCTCGACGCGGTCCGAGACTCCGGCCAGGTCCCGGCCGAGCGGATGGGCGACGTGGTCCAGCGGATCTCGTTCTTCGTCAACGCCGGGGTGCGCTTCGTCGAGGAGATCGCCAAGATGCGCGCGTTCGGTGTGCTCTGGGACGAGATCACCCGGGACCGGTACGGGGTCACCGACGCCAGACAACGGCGGTTCCGCTACGGCGTGCAGGTCAACTCGCTCGGCCTCACCGAGGCGCAGCCGGAGAACAACATCCAGCGCATCGTGCTGGAGATGCTCGGCGTGACGATGTCCCGTGACGCCCGGGCCCGCGCGGTCCAACTGCCCGCGTGGAACGAGGCGCTCGGCCTACCCCGACCGTGGGACCAGCAGTGGTCGCTGCGGATGCAGCAGGTCCTGGCGTACGAGTCGGATCTGCTCGAATATCCCGACCTCTTCGCCGGCTCGCACGTGATGACCGCGCTCGTCGACGAGGTCGTCACCGGGGCGCGGGTCGAGCTGGACAAGGTGCTGGAGCTGGGCGGCGTCGTCGCCGCCGTGGAGACCGGCTACCTCAAGAGCGCGCTTGTCGCGTCGCTGGCCGAGCGCCGTCGGCGGATGGAGTCCGGTGCCGACGTGGTGGTCGGGGTCAACCGGTACACCGAGACCGAACCCTCCCCGCTGACCGCCGCCGGCGCGGACGCCGTCGAGCAGGTCGATCCAGCGGTCGAGGCGGCCGCCGTGGACGGCGTACACCGGTGGCGGGCCGACCGGGACCCGGCCGTCGTCGACGCGGCGCTGGCCCGGCTGCGCGCGGACGCCGCGACCACCACCAACCTGATGCCGGCCACACTGGAGTGTGTGCGGGCCGGGGTGACCACCGGCGAGTGGGCCGGCGCGCTGCGCCAGGTCTTCGGCGAGTACCGGGCGCCGACCGGCCTGGCCGGCGCCACCGGCGGCGGTGGGGAGCCGGGCCTCGTGGCGGTCCGCGAGCGGGTCACCGCCACCGCACGGGAGCTGGGCAGCGGCCGGCTGCGGCTGCTGGTCGGCAAGCCGGGCCTGGACGGGCACTCCAACGGCGCGGAGCAGATCGCGGTACGCGCCCGCGACGCCGGCTTCGAGGTCGTCTACCAGGGCATCCGGTTGACCGCGGGGCAGATCGTCGCCGCCGCTGTCGAGGAGGACGTCGACCTGGTCGGGCTCTCCGTGCTCTCCGGGTCGCACCTGGCCGCCGTGCCCGCGGTGCTCGACGGGCTGCGCGCCGCCGGCCGGGCGGACCTGCCGGTGGTGGTGGGCGGCATCATCCCGGCCAGTGACGCGGACACTCTCCGGGCGGCCGGTGTCGCCCGGGTCTTCACCCCGAAGGACTTCGCCCTCACCGGCATCATCGACGACCTGGTGACTGTCATCCGTCGCGCCAACGACCTGCCCTGACCGAGAGCTGCCCCGACAGGTCGTCGGCCGGCGTGGGTCGCCGACCGGCGGGGGTCAGCGGCCGGCGTAGGTCATGCAGTCGGCCATGTCGTTGTCCGGGCCCACCCTGATCGACGCCGCGTGGCACTCCAACTGCTCGTTGTGCCGGCAGTCGGCGCGCTGGCAGGCGCCCACCTGCGCGATCAGGCTCTCCACGCCACCCCGGATGGGCGACTCGACGAAGGTGTGGCAGTGGGCGTGATCCATGCTGCCGATGGTGATCGCGAACGCGTGGCAGTCACCCGACTGGTTGTACGCGCACGCGGCGACCACGCATTCCTGGACTCGGGGCATCTCCAACGCTGCGGTCATGCCGACCTCCTCTAGGCTCTTGCCCCGATCCTAGGCTTTTGTCGACCAGTGGAACCCCGGTATGGCGGGCCGCCGATCCGCCGCATCAGACGCGGAAGCCGGCGGCGCGCGCGGCCTCTCGTTCGCGGCGTCGTTCGGATCGACGACGGAAGAACCAGAAGGTGAAGAACGCCAGCCCGACCAGGGCGACGAGCACCAGCACCGGCAGGATGATCGCCACCAGGGAGACCACCACGCTGGTGGCGTCCTCGGCGGTGCTGGCGACCGGGGCGCCGATGCCGGCGGTGGTCGCGTTGATCACGGGGCGGGCCGCGGACTTGAGCAGGTGCACGCCCAACGCCAGCAGTACGCCGGTGACGACCGGCACCCACTGGTGGGACGAGAAGAAGCTCCCCGGGTCGCTGACCGTCACCGTCTCCGACGAGGAGCCGGCGCCGAAGGCAAGGCCACCGGCGGTGGGTCGGACCACTGTCTGCACCACGTCGTTGATGTGGTCGACCACTGGCACCTTGTCCGCCACCATCTCCACGGCGAGCAGCACGGCCATGATGGCGATGACCCAGCCGTTGCCGAGCCAGGTCCAGCCGCTGGGCAGGTCGATCAGGTCGGTGTAACGGCCGAGCAGGCCGAGGATGAGCAGGGGTATGTAGGCGTTCAGCCCCGCCGAGGCGGCGAGACCGGTGCCGGTGAGGACTTCGAACACGATCTCAGCATCGCATCGACGCGCCAGTGCCGCTCGCTGGCGGCCGGTGGGTGCTCGGCTACCCTCGTCGGGTGCGGTTGGTCATTGCGAAGTGCTCGGTGGACTATGTCGGACGGCTCTCGGCTCACCTGCCGCTGGCCACCCGGTTGCTGATGGTGAAGGCGGACGGGTCGGTGTCTATTCACGCCGACGACCGGGCGTACAAGCCGTTGAACTGGATGAGCCCGCCGTGTCGGTTGGAGGAGGCCCCCGGTGTGTGGCGGGTCGTCAACAAGGCTGGCGAGGAGCTGCGGATCACCCTGGAGGAGATCTTCCAGGACACCTCGTACGAGCTGGGTGTGGATCCGGGCCTGCGCAAGGACGGGGTGGAGGCGCACCTCCAGGAGCTGCTGGCCGCCAACCCGGGTGCCCTGGGTGAGGGGTTCACGCTGGTCCGCCGCGAGTACATGACGGCGATCGGCCCGGTCGACCTGCTATGCCGGGATGCCAACTCGGGCTCGGTCGCCGTCGAGGTCAAGCGGCGTGGCGACATCGACGGGGTGGAGCAGTTGACCCGCTATCTCGAGCTGATGAACCGTGACCCGCTGCTCAGCCCGGTCGTCGGGGTCTTCGCCGCCCAGGAGATCAAGCCGCAGGCCCGGGTGCTCGCCACCGACCGGGGCATCCGGTGTGTGGTAGTGGACTACGACAAGCTGCGCGGCATCGTGAAGGACGAGCTGACCCTCTTCTGACCGGCGCACTACCCGGTGCGCACCGCGATCAGTGACTTCGGCAGACCGAACACCCGCTCCACCAGCATCGTCGAGTCGGGGAAGTAGTGACGCATCTGCGAGCGGTCCAACAGCTCGGTCCAGAGCACCTGGTGGATGGCGGCTTCGTGGCTGCGGGTCGGTTTGTGGCCCAACGGCCAACGTTGGGCGAACGCGGTGCGCAGTCGTACCGGCAGGAACTGCATGCCGGGCGCGATCCAGTGCGGCTCGATGGGGAAGTAGCGGTAGGGCGTCTGCACCCAGTGCCGGTCGGCGAGTGAGCGGACGGCGGCGGCGAAGCGAATCCGGCGTTCGTGCCCGCCCACATGCTCCAGCACCGAGTTCGAGAAGACCAGGTCGAAGCTGCCCTTGCTGAGGTGCGGGGGCAGGTCGCAGGCGTCGGCCTGCTCGACGTGGGCCCAATCCGGGACGACGGCGGGCGGCTGCTCCAGGTTGACGACTGTCACCCGGGCCGGTCGGACGGTGGCGCGGTGCCAGGTGCCGAGCCGACCGCCGAGGTCGACCACGTGCATATCGCCGATGTCGGGAAAGGTGCGCGCCAGCCAGTCCGAGCGGTGCCGACGCCGTCGGGCGCTCCACGACTGGTCACTGTCGACAAGGCGGTAGCGCAATCGATTGGGGCCCATTTAACGCAATGTACCGCCGTGACCACGGCGTATAAACATGTGGATACGCCGATCCTTGTTGATGATCGGTTATCCGACACTTACCTCCCGTACATGACCTTGATGGCCTTGACGAGTCGGGCCACGTCGGCGGGGGTGCGCTCGAAGGTCATCGACGGCAGCAGTGACCGGGCACGACGTCGGGTGATCGCCTTGGACCGACCGAACTCACGCAGGCCGTCCTCCCCGTGGATCCGCCCGAAGCCGGAGTCGCCGACACCGCCGAACGGCAGGGTGGACATGCCGGCGAAGGTCAGCGTGGAGTTGATCGACGCCATCCCGGAGCGCAGCCGCCGGGCGGTGGCCACCGCGCGCCGCCGGCCGAAGACCGAACCCCCGAGGCCGTACGACAGGGCGTTGGCGCGGGTGACGGCCTCGTCGGCGTCGCGGACCCGGCTGATGGTCAGCGTGGGGCCGAAGGTCTCCTCGCGGACGGCGGCCGACTCCTCCGGCACGTCCACCAGCACCGTGGGGTGGACGTACGGCGGTTGCACGGCGCTCGGGCCGCCGAGCACGGCGCGCCCGCCGGACGTGATGGCGGCGTCGATGTGCCGGCGGATCACGTCGATCTGCTTGGGCATGGTGATCGGGCCGATGTCGGTGCCCTCCGGCCCGACAGTCAGCCGACCGGCACGGGTCACCACCTTGTCGACGAAGGCGTCGAAGACGGCGTCGACCGCGTACACCCGCTCGATGCCGATGCAGGTCTGGCCGGCGTTGGTCATGCCGCCCCAGACACACGCCTCGGCGGCCGCGTCCAGGTCGGCGTCGCTGTCCACGATCATGGCGTCCTTGCCGCCGCCCTCGATGAGCACCGGGGTCAGCGTCTCGGCGCAGGCGGCCATCACCTTTCGGGCGGTGGCGGTGGAGCCGGTGAAGGCCAGCTTGTTGACGCCGGAGCGGCACAGCGCCGCGCCCACGTCGCCCAGCCCGTGCACGGCGGTGAACACCGGCTGCTCGGGCACCACCTCGGCGAAGCTGTCCACCAGCCACTGGCCGACCGCGGGCGTGTACTCGCTCGGCTTGAGCACCACGGCGTTGCCGGCGGCGAGGGCGTACGCGGCGGAGCCGATCGGCGTGAAGACGGGATAGTTCCATGGCCCGATCACGCCGACCACCCCGTACGGCTGGTATTCGAGGTGCCCGGAGAACTCGGCGAGGATGAGTCGGGACCGCACCCGGCGTGGACCGAGCACGCGGCCGGCGTTGCGGGCGGCCCAGTCGATGTGCTCGATCGCGGTGACGATCTCGACGATGGCGTCGGCGATCGGCTTCCCGCCCTCGACGTGCACCAACTCGGCCAACTGCTCGATGCGCTTGGCGAGCAGGGCACGCCACCGCAGCATCCGCTGGCGGCGGCCGGTGAAGCCGAGACCCGCCCACCACTCGCCGGCGGCGCGGGCGCTGTCGACGGCCTGCCGCACGTCGGCGTCGGTGGCGACCGGGAGGCGACCGGCCTCAGCGCCAGTCGCCGGGCTGGTGGAAACCAACTGGCCCGCGTCGATGACCGGAACGCCCGGGATATGCACTGCCGTCATGGCGGAAGTCTAGACCCGAGGATTACTCGCCGGTAGGGTCCCCGATTCGGGGCCGGGGGAGCGGCGTCGCACCAACCCGGCCGATCGTTGATCAGTGCAGGTCAGGGCGTTGGTGACGGATACGGCCCGCCCGAATCGTCGAACGGCAGATGGCCGGGAGGTGACGAGAGGCTGACCGGCCGGTCGGTATTGACGACTACCGTCTGATGGCAAGCTGACGCGCGGAGTGACGGTGCGGGGTGGAGGGCTGACTGTCCATGGAGGAACATCCGGAACTGATGCCGCTGTTGACGGTCGCGGGTGGACCGATGCGCGGCGCGAGCTTTCGTATGCGAGCCGAGATACAGGTGATCGGCCGAGCGCCGAGCGGTCAGGTGGTCATCAACGACCCACACCTGAGCCGTCGCCACGCCGAGGTGTGGTTGGCGCCGGAGGGCCCGTCCCTGCGGGACCTGGGCTCCACCAACGGCACCTGGCTCAACGACCGGCGGATCAGCGAGGTGGAACGCCTCTCCGACGGCGACGTGATCCGGCTGGGTCGTACCGAACTGCGCCTGTTCGACCCCGGGGTGGCGCTCACCGACCCGGTGGGGCTCAGCTTCGGCCCGTCCCGGCGCGACGTCCGACCGACGCTGCCGCTGCCGCTGGCCGCGCCACCGGGCTCGCGTCGCTGATCGCCTGGCGGCCTGCCACACCGGGTGGCTCCGTTGGGTGGCGGTCCGACACCTGGACCGGCGGGGACACCCGTGGCACCATGCCGCGGATGGAGACCGAGCAGCGCATCGTGACGGCGAACGGCATCACCCAGGCGGTACGGGTGGCCGGCCCGCCGGACGGCACACCGGTGCTGCTGATCCACGGCAACTGCTCGTCCGCGATGTTCTGGGAGCCGCTGGTCCGCCGTCTGCCACCGACGCTGCGGGTGGTCGCCCCCGACCTGCGGGGGTACGGCGACTCCGCGACCGCCCCGGTGGACGCCACCCGGGGCCTGCGGGACTTCGCCGACGACGTGGCCGCACTGCTGGACGACCCGACGCTCTTCGCCGCCGACGCGCGCCCGGTGGTGGTCGGGCACTCCCTCGGCGGCGGGGTGGCGATGCGCCTGCTGGTCGACCATCCGCACCGGGTGGGCGGGTTGCTGCTCGCCGCACCGGTCTCCCCGTACGGCTTCGGCGGCACCCGCGACCTGACCGGCACGCCGACCACGGCCGACTTCGCCGGCACCGGCGCCGGCACGGCGAACCCGGACTTCGTCGCCCGCCTCGCGGCCGGTGACCGAAGCACTGACGCGCCGGCCAGCCCGCGCGCCGTGCTGCGAGCCACCTATGTGGCCGATCCCGCCTCGCTGGGCACTGACGAGGAACTGCTGCTCGACACCGTGCTGTCCACCGCCACCGGGGACGACAACTACCCGGGCACCGCTGTGCCGTCGGAGAACTGGCCGGGCACCGCGCCGGGGGAGCGCGGGGTGCTCAACGCGCTGTCGCCGACCTGGTTCCGGCTCGCCGACGAGCTGGTGGCCGTCGCCGAGAAACCGCCGGTCACCTGGGTACGCGGAGACGTCGACGTCATCGTCTCGGACACCTCGCTCTTCGACCTGGCGTACCTGGGTTCGCTGGATCTCGTGCCCGGCTGGCCCGGCGCGGACGCCTGCCCACCGCAGCCGATGGTCGGGCAGACCCGGGCGGTGCTCGACCGGTACGCGGCTGCCGGCGGCGCGTACCACGAGGTGGTGCTGCCCGGTTGCGGGCACAGCCCGCACCTGGAGCGCCCCGCGGAGTTCGTCGCGGAGTTGTTGGCCCTGACCAGCGTGGCGGCCGGGTAGCGGGTGCCGCTGAGCCGTGGGTGAAATATGCCACGGCGTCTCGACAACTCACCGTCACGTGGCAGACTCGCGCGCATAACCTTAGCGGCCGTTCAGTGGCCGTGCGGAGTCTCTGGGGAGGCCGGTCGTGGCGCGCGAGTTCAGCACCGTTGGTGTGGTGGGGCTGGGCACCATGGGTGCCGGCATCGTCGAGGTCTTCGCCCGCAACGGCATCGACGTGGTGGCAGTGGAAATCTCCGCGCCGGCGCTGGAGCGCGGCCGGGCCACACTGAAGGGCTCCACCGACCGGGCGGTCGCCAAGGGCAAGCTCGCCGAGGCGGACCGCGACGCCCTGCACGAGCGGGTGCACTTCGCTGTCGGGCTGGACGCGCTGCACTCCGTCGACCTGGTCATCGAGGCGGTGCCCGAGCACCTGGACCTCAAGCAGCGGATCTTCGCCGAGCTGGACCGGGTCTGCCGACCGGAGACGGTCCTCGCCACCAACACCTCGTCGTTGAGCGTCACCGAGATCTCGGTCGCCACCAGCCGACCCAACCAGGTGATCGGCATCCACTTCTTCAACCCGGCCCCGGTGATGAAGCTGGTCGAGGTGGTCCGCACTGTCGTCACCGCACCCGAGGTGGTCGCCGACGTTGAGGCGCTCTGCGCCCGGCTCGGCAAGGTCGACGTCACCATCAACGACCGGGCCGGCTTCATCGCCAACGCGCTGCTCTTCGGCTACCTGAACCACGCGGTCGCCATGTTCGAGTCGCACTACGCGACCCGGGAGGACATCGACGCCGCCATGAAGCTCGGCTGCGGCCTGCCGATGGGCCCGCTGGCGTTGATGGACCTGATCGGTCTGGACACCGCGTACGAGATCCTGGACACCATGTACCGGCGCGGCGGGCGGGACCGCCGGCACGCCCCGGTGCCGCTGCTCAAGCAGATGGTGACGGCGGGGCTGCTCGGCCGGAAGTCGGGCCGGGGCTTCTACACCTACGAGCGGCCCGGCTCCCCGGTTGTCGTACCGGACGAGGCGACGCCGTTGGCCACTGACGCCGCGCTCGCCGACGGCGCGCGCGCCATCGCGAAGGTCGGCGTGGTCGGCTCCGGAACGATGGCCACCGGGATCATCGAGGTCTTCGCGAAGGCCGGCTACGAGGTCGTCTCGGTGACCCGTGGCATGGAGAAGTCCGCGAAGGTCTGCGAGGCGGTCAAGACCTCGCTGAACAAGGGCGTCGTGCGGGGCAAGCTCGCCGAGGCCGACCGGGACGCCGCCCTGGGCCGGATCAGCTGGTCCGCCACGCTCGACCATCTCGCCGACGTCGACCTGGTGGTCGAGGCGGTCGTCGAGGAGTTGAGCGTCAAGAAGGCCCTCTTCGCCAGCCTCGACGAGATCTGCAAGCCGGGTGTGGTGTTGGCCACCACCACCTCGTCGCTGCCGGTGATCGACGTGGCGATGGCCACCCAGCGGCCGGCCGACGTGGTGGGGCTGCACTTCTTCAACCCGGCCCCGGTCATGCCCTTGGTCGAGGTCGTCCGCACCATCCGCACCTCCCCGGAGGCCACCGCCACCGCCCGCGCCGTCTGCGCCGCGCTCGGCAAGACCGGCGTGGTCTGCGGCGACCGGTCCGGTTTCATCGTCAACGCGCTGCTCTTCCCGTACCTGAACGACGCGGTGAAGATGCTGGAGGCCAGCTACTCGACGGCCGACGACATCGACCACGCCATGAAGTTGGGCTGCGGCTACCCGATGGGCCCGTTCGAGCTGCTCGACGTGGTCGGGTTGGACGTCTCCCTGGCCATCCAGCGTGAGCTGTACCTGGAACTGCGCGAGCCGGGCTTCGCGCCAGCGCCGCTGCTGGAGCACCTGGTCACCGCCGGCTACCTGGGCCGCAAGACCCGCCGCGGCTTCCGCGACCACTCGCACCGCTGACCGGTCGCCCACGACGCGGAGGTCAGCACGGTTTCGGCGGGGCTCCGGGTCGCCGACGACCGTGGCGAGCCGGCCAGCTGGGAGTGACCGTAACCTTGGTGACTGTGAGCCCCCGTCGCAACCGCCCTCGCCGGGACGAGAACGCCAACCTGGACGCCGACCGGGTCCGCCAGGGCGTCGCCTCGGTGCAGCAGTGGACCGACGGCGCCTGGCAGGTACGCGGCATCGGCGCTGGCGCGTCGGTCAAGACGTACCGCTGCCCCGGCTGTAACCAGGAGATCCGGCCCGGGGTGGCGCACCTGGTGGCCTGGCCGGCGGACGGCCTGGGTGACCTGACCGACCGGCGGCACTGGCACAGCGGCTGCTGGCGGGCCCGGGAACGGCGCGGCCCGGCGGTGCAGCGTGGCCGGGGCTCCCCGCGCTACTGAGCGACCTGGGTCACCCTGTTCGTGCCTGGGCGGGCGGCGGCGGCGACTTCGCGACAGACTTGGGCGGTGAGCACAGCGATCCGCGCGTCGTCGATCCTGCCCGGCCGCCGGGAGGACATCGAGCTGCACACCGCCGACGGTCTGCGGCTGGTCGGTGAGCTGGCCCTGCCGGCCGACCGGCCGCCGGTGGCCACCCTGGTCTGCCTGCACCCGCTGCCCACCCACGGCGGAATGATGGACAGCCACGTGTTCCGCAAGGCGGCCTGGCGGCTGCCCGCGCTGGCCGACCTGGCGGTGCTGCGGTTCAACACCCGGGGCACCAGCAGCGTGCGCGGCACCAGCGAGGGAGCCTTCGACGGCGCGGTGGGCGAGCGGTACGACGTGGCCGCCGCCATCGAGTACGCGGAGTTCGCCGAGCTGCCCAACATCTGGCTCGTCGGCTGGTCGTTCGGCACCGACCTGGCGCTGAAGTACGGCTGCGACCCGACGATCGCCGGGGCGATCCTGCTCTCCCCGCCGCTGCGCTTCTCCGCCCCCGAGGACCTGGCCACCTGGGCCAACTCGGGTCGGCCGCTGGTGGCGCTGGTGCCGGAGTTCGACGACTACCTGCGCCCCACCGAGGCGCGGGAGCGGTTCGCCGCCGTGCCACAGGCCGAGGTGGTCGGGGTGCCGGGCGCCAAGCACCTGTGGGTGGGCGACGCGGAGACGGTGCTCGACGAGATCGTCCGGCGGGTCAACCCAGCCGTCGAGGTGCCGCTTCCGACGACCTGGGACGGCCCGACGGAGGCCGGCGACGTCAGCGCGTACGCCGACCGCACCGTGGCCGCCTTCGCCGACACCCCCGTCCCCGGCCCGGCCGCCACCAAGGCGGACTGACCCGCCCGTTTCCGGCCCGGCCGCCGCTCAGCGGCGCTCCTGGCGGGGCAGCACCACCTCGCGCAGGATCAGTTGCAGCGCGGCCACGGTGGGGATGGCGATCAGCGCGCCCACCACACCCAGCAGCGCCACCCCGAGCAGCGCGGCCAGCAGGGCGGCCACCTCGTTGACCTCCACCGAACGCCGCATCACCTTCGGGTAGATGAGGTAGTTCTCCACCTGCTGGTAGATCAGGAAGAAGACCGCGCAGGCGATGCCGGTGGGCAGGTCGGCGGCGAAGCCGACCAGACTCACTATCACCGCGCCCAGGGTTGCGCCGATCTGCGGGATCAGGTCGGTCACCGCGACCACCACTGCCAACGCGAACGGGTACGGCAGGTCGACGATCAGCGCGAAGACGAAGGTGGTCGCGCCGGCCAGCACCGCGATGCTCAGCGCGCCGACCATGTACGAGCCCACCTTGGCCAGGATCTCGTCGCCGATCAGCTGCACCCGCTGCCGCCGCGACCGGGGCACCAACGAGTAGCCCAGCGAACGCAGCTTGTCGAAGTACGCCAGGAAGTAGATGGTCAGCACCAGCACGGTCAGCGTCCGGAACACCGTGCCGAAGATCAGTTGTGCGCCGCCCAGCACCCCGCCGAGCGCCCGTCCGACAGTCTCCGCGTTGGCCGCGCCCTGCACCCGCTCCACCACGTCGTACCGCTCCACCAGGTCATTGACCGTCGGGTTGCGGCGCAACTCGTCGAGCAGGCTCGGGATCTGGTCGATGAACTGCCCCGACTGGGTGACGATCGGCGGGACCAACGCCACCACGCCGCCGCAGAGCAGCAGCACCACCGTCAGGGCGACCCCCGCCACCGCCAGGCCGTGCGGCACACCCCAGCGGCCCAGTCGGACCACCGCCGGGTTGAGGCCGACCGCGAGGAAGAGCGCGATCACCACCAGCACGAGGATGCCGCCGGCATTGCGAATCCCCAGATAGAGGGTGTACGCCAGCAGCACGCCCAGCGCACCGGTGAAGCCGAGCAGGAAGCTGCTGCGGCGCAGTGGCCGCCCCGGTGTGCCGAACTTTCCGGACGGGACCGCCGGCGGCTCCTCCGGGTCGACCCCCGGAACGGGGACCGGCACCGGCGGTGGCGTTGCCGGCGACGATGCCGTCCGCGCCTGCGTCGGCTGCGCTTCCGCCGACGGTGGCGTCTCCGCCGGCTGTGGGGTTTCGGCTGGCGGGGGACCGGGGGTCACGTTCGGCTCATCGCCGGACGGGTCGTGCTGTGGCACCAGGGACCTCCCGGCTCAGGCCGTCGGACGACGGGCGACGGCCACGAACGCCCGCCACGCGGCAGGCGCGAACACCAGCACCGGACCGGCCGGGTCCTTACTGTCCCGCACTCCCACGACCTCGGGCAGATTGTCCGCCACCTCGACGCACTCACTGTTGCCGCTGCGAGTGGAGGTGCGCCAGAGCGCGCCGGTCAGGTCCATGAGGTCACAACTTCCTTCATCAGCTCGATCGACTGGCGGCGAGACAACGCACCGTTTCTGATCATCTCCCGACGCGCCAGCAGCGTAGCCACCTCATGGTCGCCATCGACTACGAGACCGTCAATCTGATGCTCCATGTGCCCCACCCAACCACCGTCGGCGCCCCGGGCCAGATTGAACGGCCCGGAAAGCGGGACCCACGGCCCCAGTGGCTCGGGTCGTACCCCGTGGTTGTCCGACCCTGCGGCGCGCGGACGCCGCCCATCCCGCTGCGACCCGCGTGGTGCTGCCGGACCGACGGCCGGCCGTGGCCCTGCGCGGACGCCCGGCTGCTGCGAGGCGGAGTTCGACGCGGACCCCACCCACCCCGGACGACGTCCGGGCCCCGCCGAATCCGTGCAGATCTTGGACAGTTTCCGTCACGGCCTGACGGAAACTGTCCAAGATCTGGTGGTGGGGCGGCGCTCAAGGGCGAAAGCTGTCCGGATGCTGCCCGCCGACGACGCCGACGCACTCGACTGGCTCGCCTTCGAGCAGGCGGGCGTGCTGACGACCGCGCAGGTCGCCGGGTTGCTCAGCGAGGGGCGGGTGCGGGGCCGGATTCGCTCCGGTCGGTGGCGGTCGGTCTGCCGCGGGATCCTGCTGGCCGGCAACGGTCGGCTCACCCGCGACCAACAACTCTGGGTGGCGGTGCTGGCGGCCGGGCCGGGGGCGGTGCTCGCCGGGGTGTCCGCCGCTGCCGAAGCCGGGGTACGGGGACTGCGACGCGAGCCGCTGCACGTGCTGGTGCCGGCAGCCCGCCGTGCCGCGCGGACCACCCTGCGTCGACTTCCGATCGACATGCCCGCCGTCCTGGTCCACCGCACGACGGTCCTCCCCGAGGCCCATCTCCAACGTGCCCGCCCACCGCGTACCACGACGGCGCGGGCCCTGGTGGACGCGGCGGGCTGGGCGACCGGCGTGGACGAGGCACAGTCGGTGCTGGCCGCCGGTTGCCAGCAACGCCGGGTGCTGCCCGCGGAGTTGCAGGCGGTGCTCGACGTCCTCCCTCGGGCCCCGCGTCGGCGGCTGATCGCGCAGACCATCAGCGACATCGCGGGCGGCGCACAGGCGCTCTCGGAGATTGACTTCCTGCGGCTGTGCCGCAGGCACCGGCTGCCCGCTCCGGACCTGCAGGAACACCGGGTCGACGCAACCGGCCGGAACCGCTGGCTGGACGCGTACTGGCGGGAGTGGCGGGTGCAGGTGGAGATCGACGGCGCACACCACATGGACGCCAAGCAATGGGCGGCCGACATGCGTCGGCAGAACGACGTGTGGACCGACGGCGACCGGATTCTGCGTTTCCCGGCCTGGCTGGTCCGCGCCCGCCCGGACGAGGTCGCCGACACCGTCCGCCGCGCCCTCATCGCGGCCGGCTGGACCCCCACCGCGCCCCTGCGCCACCCGACGCAGAAATGAATCTTGGACACTTTCCGTCAGCCGATGACGGAAAGTGTCCAAGATTTCGAAGCTTCGACGGGCGGGTGCCCGTCACTCCTTCTCGATGGTGACCTTGCTGGGCTTGGCGCTGCGCTCGTCGGTGGTCGGCTTGGTGGGTCGCTTGCCGTTCTCACCGGTGCTAGTGATCTTGGTGGGCTTGGCGCCCCGGCCACCCTCGCCCGGAACGGCGGCCACTGTCGGCTCCCCGTCCACCCCGGCGCTCGCCGTGCCGCCGTCCACTGTGGTCACCGGCTCGGCTACCGGCCGGCTCGTGGACTGGCCGGACTCGTCCGCACCGGCGTTCACCGGCTGCCTGGTGTCGGCGGGCTCCGTCTTCAGCCCGGTGCCCGTACCCGGCCCGGAGGCCGCGCCGGCGGCAACGTTCACGCCGTCGTCCCCACCACCGGGCACGCCCTCGCTCGCGCTGGCGTCGCCGGCCGGCGCGGTCGGGCCGTCGATCGGACCGGCCACACTCTGCAACCGCAGCTCCGACATCTGACGCTGGAACTCGTCGGACTCCTGCCGGGCCTTCCAGGTCTCCTGCCGCAGATCCGCCAACTGCTGCTGGGCCTGGGCGATCTCCAACATCACCTGGGCCAACTGCTGACGGCCAGCCGCCGACTCCTGCTGGGTCGCCGCCAGGTGTTGCTGAGTGGTGGCCAGGTGCTGCTGCGTGGTGGCCGCGTACTCCTCGAACTGCCGCCGGGACGCCGCGACATGCTCGTCGGCCTTGCGGCGCTTGTCGCTGGCCTCGGCCTCGGCCTGGCTCAGCAGCTCGGCAGCCTCCGCCTCGGACCGCTGGCGCAGCGCCGCCGCGTCCTGCTCGGCCGCCTGCCGGACGCCGGCCGCGCCCTGCTCGATCTCGTTCTTGCGAGCCGTGTACTCGGTCTCCAGCTCGTTCTTGCGACCGGAGTATTCGGTTTCCAGCTCGTCCCGACGGGTGGTGAACCCGCTCTCCAGCTCCTGCTGACGGCTGACGAGCCCGGCCTCCAGCTCCTGCTGGCGCGCCGCGTGCTGCTTGTCCAGCTCGTCGCGGCGCTTGGCGAACTCCTGCTCGGCCGCGGACCGTCGCTGCGCCAACTCCCGGTCGGCCGCCTCCCGACGGGAGTTGACCTCCTGCTCCACCCCGGCCCGCCACGCGCCCAGCTCCTGCTGGGTCTGCGCCCGGGTGTGCTGCACGTACGCCTCGGTCTCGGTGCGCATTCGCTGCACGTACGCCTCGGTCTCGGCCCGGCTGCGCTTCGCCGACTCGGTGGCCTGCGTCGTCAGCCGCTCGGCCTCCTGCTGCGCCTTGGCGCGGGTGGCCCGACCGGCCATCGACGCGTCGTCGATGATCTGCTTGGCCTCCTGCTGCGCCTTGGCATGGGTGGCCCGCCCGGCTTCGGTCGCCGTGTCGGTGAGCCGCTTGGCCTCCTGGAGAGCCTTGGCATGCACCTCCTTGGCGGCATCGCGCAGATCGCTGGCCTCCTGCCGGGCGTTGGCCAGCGTCTCGCGGGCCGTCTCGCGCAGCTTGGTGGCCTCCTGCTGAGCCCGGGTGTGGATCTCCTTGGCGGAATCCCGCAGCTGGGTGGCCTCCTGCTGGGCCTTCGCCAGAGCGTCCTGCGCGGCCTTGCGCAACTGCGCCGACTCGTCCTTTGCCGACCGCAGGGCCGCGTCCGCCTCGGCCCGCTGCGCGGCGCTGTGCCGCTCCTCCTCCGCGCGTCGGGCGGCGAGGGCGATCTCGAAGTCCTTCAGAGCCCGCGCGGCCTGCTCGCGGGCCTCCTCGACGATGTTCTCGGCCGCGGCACGACGGGCCTCGATCTCCCCGTTCGCGTCGCCGAGGATCTGCTCCGCCTGCTCCTCGGCGAGAGTGAGGATCGACTCGACCCGCGGGCCGAGATGCCGGAACGACGCCCGGTCGACCACGTTCATCTGCTTGCGCACCTGGGTCAGGTCGCGCTGGAGAACCTCGACCTGGCCGGCGAGCTTGTGGATCTGTGTATACGCCTGTTCCCGTTCGGAGGCGAGGGTCGCGATCTCGTGCTCAGCACGTGCGACATAACGGTCGACCTGTTTCTTCTCGTACCCCCGCAGAGCGGACTCGAAGCTGGGCTCCGTCGTCACGTCCCCGCCGAGAGCGAACAGTTCCTCGCCGTGCGACATGCCCCCATCCTCACACGCAACGGGCCCTGCTGGGGCGATACGGACGGGCCTTGTGGGACCTACTTCACTCCGTTGCGGTCAGCGAATACCAGGGGTTAGGAAACGCATACGGCGCGAGGTGGCACCGGTTACCCGGTGTCACCTCGCGCCGTCGATGCCCCGACCTGACGCCTCGCGTCAGCCGGCGGTCTCCGCGGGGACCCGCTCCTGACCGCCATCGGTCTTCTTTGCTGCTTCCGGCTTGGCAGCCGGAGCGGCCTGCGCCGGCATTCCCGGAACGATGCCGGCGAGGCCGGAGAGCATCTGACCCAGCTGCGACGTGACAGCGTCCTTCTGCCGGGTGAGATCCTCGACCTCGCGGCGGGCGGCCTGCGTGGTCAGCTCCGCCTCGGTGCGGGCCTCGGTGAGCAGGCGCTGCGACTCGGCCTTCGCCTCGTTGAGGGTCTTCTCCGAGTGGGCCTTGGCCTTGTCGACCGTCTCGGCGGCGTTGCGCTCCGACTCGACCCGCCGCGCCTCGGCGCGCTGCTCGATCTCCTTGGCCCGCTCCTGCGCGGCCCGGGCACGCTGCTCGGCCTCGCTGACCATCTTCTGGGTCTGGGCGACCTGGGCGGCGTGCCGCTCGGACTCCTCGCGCTCGGCCTTCTCCCGCCGCTCGGCCAACTGGAGCTCCAGGGCCTGCAGGTCCTTGTCGCGCTTGTCCCGCGCGTCGGTGAGCAGCTTGGTCGCCTCGGCGCGCTTCTCCTCAGCCTCGCGGGCGGCCTTCGCCCGCTGCTGGGTGATCTCCCGCTCGGCGGTGGCCCGCAGGGTGGCGACCTCCCGCTCGACTGTCGACTTCAGCTCGGCCACCTCGTGCGCGGTGACCGTACGCAGCTGCTTGGTCTCCCGGTCGGCGTCGGCGCGCAGCGTGTCGGCCTCGCGGCGAGCCTGCACCCGGACCTCGGCGGCCTCGCGCTCGGCGGCCGTACGCAGGTTGCCCGCCTCGCGCTCGGCGCTCGCCTTCATGGCGGCGGCCTCGGCGCGGGCCTTGTCGGTGATCTCGCGGGCCTCGAGGCGGGCGGCGGAGAGGATGCCCTCCGACTCGCGCTTGGCCTCGTTGCGGTGGTCGTTGGCCTGCTCCTCGGCGAGCCGGAGGATCTGCTCGACGCGCGTGCCGAGCCCGGAGAGGGTGGGTCGGCTGTTCTCTTCGAGCTGCTTGTTCGTCTCGGTGAGCTTCTGCTCCAGCGCACTCATGCGCTGCTCGGCCTGGCGGAGCCGACGCTGGGCGTCGTTCATCCGCTGCTCGGCCTCGGCACGGGCCTGCTCGGACTGGGTCAGCGCGGCGGTCATCCGGCCGAGGAAGTCGTCGACCTGATGGGTGTTGTATCCGCGCAGGCCAACGGTGAAATCTGGCTGCGAGTTCGCGTTATCGAAGAACGCGAGAGGGGAGGACTGCTGCTGGGGCATTGGGACATACTGGCAGACGCCCCAGGGTGCTTCGCAAGAGCGGTGCGAAGCTTTCGTGCCCTCTTTACATGGTCAACTCCCGCGATCGGCGAGGTTGGACCAATCGGCGATCTTGGCAGGTCCCGGCGGGTCGGACGCCACGCAGCGTGACGCGGAAAAGGGCCCCGGGGTTACCCCGAGGCCCTTTGTTCGATCCGGGTGGCTTATCCGCTAATGGGGGCGGAAGAACAATGAGCGATCAGCGCAATGGTCATGCGGCGTTCCACCGTCCGGCCGGGACCCGCCTCGGCGCTCCGGACGCCGGTCGGTGACCCCGGGCCGGCGGTGCCGGTCGGTGACCGCGGGCCGGTGGTGCCGGTCAGTGACCCCGGAACCGGTTGATCGCGTCCTCGTGTCGGGCCCGCAACTCCCCGTCGCGTACGCCCAGCCCGTCGGTGGGTGCGAGGCAGCGCACGCCGACCTTGCCCTGGTGGGCGTTGCGGTGCACCTCGTACGCGGCCTGGCCGGTCTGCTCCAGCGGGTAGGTGCGGGACACCGTCGGGTGCACCTTGCCGAGCGCGACCAGCCGGTTGGCCTGCCACGCCTCGTGGTAGTTGGCGAAGTGGCTGCCCACGATCCGCTTGAGGTGCATCCACAGGTAGCGGTTGTCGTACTGGTGCAGGAAGCCGCTCGTGGAGGCGCAGGTGACGATGGTCCCACCGCGCCGGGCAACGTAGACGCTGGCGCCGAACGTCTCCCGGCCCGGGTGCTCGAACACGATGTCCGGGTCCTCGCCGCTGGTCAGCTCGCGAATCCGTTCGCCGAAGCGCCGCCACTCGTCCGGGTCCTGCGTCTCCTCGTCCTTCCAGAATCGGAAGCCCTCCGCGGCCCGGTCGATGACCAGCTCCGCGCCCATCCGGCGGCACAGCTCGGCCTTCTCCGGCGAGGACACCACGCAGACCGGGATCGCGCCGCCGTTGAGTGCCATCTGGGTGGCGTACCCACCGAGGCCGCCGGAGGCGCCCCAGATCAGCACGACGTCGCCCTGCTTCATGTTGGCGCCGTGGTGCGAGACGAGCTGCCGGTACGCGGTGGAGTTGACCAGCCCGGGACTGGCCGCCTCCTCCCAGCTCAGGTGCCGCGGCTTGGGCATCAGCTGGTTGGCCTTGACCACCGCCAGCTCGGCCAGCCCGCCGAAGTTGGTCTCGAAGCCCCAGATCCGCTGTTGCGGGTCGAGCATCGTGTCGTCGTGCCCGGCCGCGTCCTCCAACTCGACGGAGAGGCAGTGCGCGACCACCTCGTCGCCGGGGGCCCAGCGGGTCACCCCGGGGCCGGTGCGCAGCACCACGCCCGCCGCGTCCGAGCCGACCACGTGGTACGGCAGGTCGTGCCGGCGGGTCAGCTCGGAGACCCGGCCGTAGCGCTCCAGGAACTTGAAGGTGGGCAGCGGCTCGAAGATGCTGGTCCACACCGTGTTGTAGTTGATCGCGCTGGCCATCACCGCGATCAGCGCCTCGCCCGGCGCCAGCTCCGGCGTCGGCACCTCCTGCACGTGCAGGGCCTTGCGGGGGTCCTTGTCCCGGGTGGCCATGCCGTCGAACATCCGGGCTTCCTCGGCGCGGACCACCACGCCCCGGTAGCTCTCCGGTACGGGCAGCCCGGCGAGGCCGGCGAGTTCGCGGTCCGGATCGTTCGATTCCTCCGCCGCCATGATCGCTTCGAGGATGTCCTGCACGGTGACCTCCGGTTCATCCGCACCCGCACGGGCCCGGGTGCTGCCATCGTCGGCGCCGGTGGGCACGACCGCCATGTCGGCATTCGACACATCCGGCACCGGTCGCGCTCCTGTGGGGCCGGACGTTACTGAACGGTAGCTAGGCCGGGAAGTCCTCTGTGAAAAACTGCATCCGCCGATGCGTGAAGGTGTCCAGCCACCCCGTCAACCGCGCACTGACGTGCGCGCACCGGGCCCCGGCGACCACCACCCTGGTTGATCAAGAGGTTTCGGTCATCTGGGCGGCGCAGGATGACGCAAACCTCTTGATCAACCAGGGGGTGGCAGGGGGTGGCAGGGGGCAGGGCGGGGCAGGGGTGGGTGGGTCAGTGGGGGGTGGCGGCGGGTTGGACCAGTTCGACGAGGACGCCACCGGCGTCCTTGGGGTGGACGAAGTTGATCCGGCTGTCCGCGGTGCCACGCCTCGGAGCGTCGTAGAGAAGGCGCATGCCGCGCTCGCGGAGCGCCGCGCAGGCCGCGTCGATGTCCACCACCGTGTACGCGACCTGCTGCACGCCCGGCCCGTTGCGGTCCAGGAACTTCGCGATCGTCGACTTCGGGGTGAGCGGGGCGAGCAACTGCACGCAGCCACCCTCGGTGGTCGGCCCGACGGCAAGCATCGCTTCCCGGACGCCCTGCTCGGTGTTGGTCTCCACGTGTACGCAGCGCATCCCGAACGTCCGCTGGTAGAAGTCGATAGCGGCGTCCAGGTCGGCCACGGCGATCCCGACGTGGTCAATCTTGCGAAGTCCGATGTCTGTGACGTAGTCCGCACCGGGCTCGACGGGGGAGTTCTCTGCCATGGCGCTAGTCTGGCCGAACAATCGTTAAGGCGTACAGCTCGGCACCCCCTTCGGAGGCAGGCATGGCTTCGGTGATCGTCAGCGGCGCGCGGACCCCGATGGGCCGGCTGCTGGGCAACCTCAAGGACCTCCCGGCCACGAAGCTCGGCGGGATCGCCATCAAGGCGGCGCTGGAGCGTGCCGGCGTCAGCCCGGACCAGGTCCAGTACGTGATCATGGGGCAGGTGTTGCAGGCCGGCACCGGTCAGATCCCGGCTCGGCAGGCGGCGGTCGAGGCCGGCGTGCCGATGTCCGTGCCGGCGCTGACCATCAACAAGGTCTGCCTCTCTGGCCTGGACGCGATCGCCCTGGCCGACCAGCTGATCCGCGCCGGCGAGTTCGACATCGTGGTGGCCGGCGGCATGGAGTCGATGACCAACGCCCCGCACCTGCTGATGGGCCAGCGCACCGGCTACAAGTACGGCGACGTGGTGGTCAAGGACCACATGGCGCACGACGGGCTCAGCGACGCCTGGGACTGCTGCTCGATGGGCGAGTCGACCGAGCGGCTCGGTGCCAAGCACGGCATCTCCCGCGAGGAGCAGGACGCCTTCGCCGCCGCCAGCCACCAGCGGGCCGCCGCCGCGCAGAAGAACGGCCACTTCGCCGACGAAATCGCCCCGGTGGTCATCCCGCAGCGCAAGGGTGACCCGCTGGTGATCACCGAGGACGAGGGCATCCGTCCGGACACCACAGTCCAGTCGCTGGCCAAGCTGCGCCCCGCCTTCGCCAAGGACGGCACCATCACCGCCGGCAGTTCGTCGCCGATCTCCGACGGCGCCGCCGCGGTGCTCGTGATGAGCAAGGCCAAGGCGAAGGAACTGGGGCTGACCTGGCTGGCCGAGATCGGCGCGCACGGCAACGTTGCGGGCCCGGACAACTCCCTGCACTCGCAGCCGTCCAACGCGATCAACCAC
Organism: Micromonospora hortensis; assembly: GCF_022230935.1. Taxonomy (NCBI): domain Bacteria; kingdom Bacillati; phylum Actinomycetota; class Actinomycetes; order Micromonosporales; family Micromonosporaceae; genus Micromonospora; species Micromonospora hortensis. Next base: position 15,999 of record NZ_JAKKFE010000065.1, on the reverse strand, counting down.
GCCCTGAAGAAGGGTGGCCTGAGCGTCGCTGACCTGGATCTCATCGAGATCAACGAGGCGTTCGCGCAGGTCGGCGTCCAGTCCACCCGGGACCTCGGGATCAGCCCGGAGAAGGTCAACGTCAACGGCGGCGCGATCGCGCTGGGGCACCCGATCGGCATGTCCGGCGCGCGTCTCGTCCTCACCCTCGCCCTGGAGCTGAAGCGGCGCGGCGGTGGCACCGGCGCTGCCGCGCTGTGTGGCGGCGGTGGCCAGGGCGACGCGCTGATCATCCACGTGCCGGGCAAGGCCGAGACCAGCCAGTGAGCGCGAGGAGTGAGCCGGTCCTGCGAGCCCCGCGGTCGCGAACGGGGATGGCGCAGTGAGCGAGGCTGAGCACGTCCCGGCAGCGGGCACCACGTCGGTGCGCCGCAGCCGGGACGTACCGCTGCTGGTCGAGCGGGCCCGCACCGGCGACCCCCGCGCGGTGGCTCGCCTGATCACGTTGGTGGAGAACGGTGACGCGCTGTTGCCGGAGATCGCCGCGGCGCTGGCACCGTACGCCGGGCAGGCCCAGGTGGTCGGGCTGACCGGTTCACCCGGGGTGGGCAAGTCGACCACCACGAACGAGCTGGTCCGCGCGCTGCGGGCGCGTGGGCACCGGGTGGGTGTGCTGGCGGTCGACCCGTCCAGCCCGTTCACCGGCGGAGCGATCCTCGGTGACCGGGTGCGGATGCAGGACCACGCCACCGATCCGGGCGTCTACATCCGGTCGATGTCCAGCCGGGGGCACCTCGGTGGGCTGGCCGCGGCCACGCCTCAGGCGGTTCGGGTGCTGGAGGGCGCCGGCTGCGACGTGGTGCTGGTGGAGACGGTCGGCGTCGGGCAGGCCGAGGTGGAGGTCGCCTCGCTCGCCGACACGACGCTGGTGCTGCTCGCACCCGGGATGGGCGACGCGATCCAGGCGGTGAAGGCCGGCATCCTGGAGATCGCCGACGTGTTCGTGGTCAACAAGGCGGACCGGGACGGCGTCGACGCCACCGTCCGTGACATCCAGGGCATGATCGCGCTCGGTGAGCGCGGGCCGGGGCAGTGGCGGCCCCAGGTGGTCCGGTCGGTCGCCGCGCGGGGCGAGGGCATCGACGACATCGCCGCCGCCATCGACAAGCACCGGGGATGGCTGGTCGAGCACGGCGAGCTGCGCCGCCGCCAGGAGGCGCGGGCCGCCGCCGAGATCGAGGCGATCGCGCTCGGCACCCTCCGCTCCCGGATCGGCTCGCTGCGCGACGGTACGGAGTTGGCCACGCTCGCCACAAAGGTTGCCGAGGGCGCTACCGACCCGTACACGGCGGCTGACGAGTTGCTCGCCCAGCTCGCGCGCTGACCCCGCGACCCGCCGGCCGGCGCGTCCACCTGGAGGAACCCGATCGGCACCGTCCGGTGCGGACCGACGCCGTCGTCCGTGCGCCGCACGCCCGCAAGCGAAGGTCGCTCCGGTTTTAGTAGGCTCGCCGCGCGTGGCCGCGAGCGGGGCTTCCGCGAAGCGGGCTGACGAGCCGATCGGTCCACAGTGCACCCGGGACCAGGGGAGATGTGATCATGACGGACGCGGTGGAGAACGCCGGCGCAGTGCAGCCCGCGACGGGTGCGGCCCGGGGTGTCACGTCGGTTTCCGACGAGGTCGTGGAGAAGATCGCCGGGGCGGCCGCTCGCGCGGTGCCCGGTGTCGCCGATCTCGGCGGTGACGTGTCGCGCTTCTTCAACAGCGTGCTGGACAAGATCGGCCTGGACGAGGTGGGCGACGCTCGGCGGGGCGTCTCGGCCGACGTGAAGGGCAGCTCGGCCATCATCAACGTGGTCCTGGTGATCGACGCCGGGCACGTCGTGGCCGACGTGACCGAGGCGGTGCGGGCCGCGGTGATCGACGCCGTGGAGAAGTACGGCCTGACTGTCACCCAGGTCAACGTCACTGTGGACGACATCGAGCTGAACCAGCCGGGGGCGGCAGCCGGAGCCTGAGGCGTAGCTGCCCAACAACCTGACGGCTGACTCGGTGGTGTGAGGAGCAGGAGCGACTGTGGACCTGGAAGCAACGCGGGAGCTGACCAGGGCGTCGGTGCCGGCTGGCGGGACGACGCAGGTCGCCGACGAGGTGATCGAGAAGATCGCCGTCGCGGCGGCCCGTGCGGTGCCCGGCGTGGCCGACCTGGGCGGGGACGTCGCCCGGTTCTTCAACGCGGTTCTCGACCGGGTCGGGCTGGACCAGGTGGGTGACGCCCGACGGGGTTGCTCTGCCCACGTGACAGGTGACGCCGCAGTGGTCAACCTGGTGTTGGTGATCCAGGCCGGTCGACAGGTGGCAGAGGTCAGCGGTCAGGTGCGCGCTCGAGTGACCGAGGCGGTCGAGACCTTCGGGCTGCGGGTCGATGAGGTCAACATCCGGGTCGACGACCTGGCGATCAGCGAAACCCCCACCACGCCCCCAGCCTGAACGGTGCGCGGCGCGATCTGACCCGATTTTCACGTCGATCATGTAGTCGTGGTGGCCATCCTGTGGCGACGGCAGGGATTTGTGCACCACCACAACTCCAGGGTCGACGCGGGCGCTCGCCGTTACTCGTCGGTACGGGCCTGACTTAGCGATCGTTCAGGTAGGGGCCTTACACTCGACGTGCAGTCGAGGACCCGAGGAGGAGCCCTGCTCATGGACGCCGACGAGATCGACGCCGGACGGGCGCGCTGGCAGGCCCGGTACGACGCCGCCCGCAAGCGGGACGCGGACTTCACCACGCTCTCCGGAATGCCGGTGGAGCCGGTGTACGGGCCGCCGGAGGGCGCCACCTATCCGGGCTTCGAACGGATCGGATGGCCGGGTGAGTATCCGTACACCAGGGGTTTGTATCCGACCGGCTACCGCGGGCGGACCTGGACGATCCGGCAGTTCGCCGGCTTCGGCAACGCCCAGCAGACCAACGAGCGCTACAAGATGATCCTCGGCGCCGGCGGCGGCGGGCTCTCGGTGGCGTTCGACATGCCGACGCTGATGGGCCGCGACTCGGACGACCCGCAGGCGCTCGGCGAGGTCGGCCACTGCGGCGTGGCCATCGACACCGCCACCGACATGCAGGCGCTCTTCGACGGCATCGACCTGGCCGGCGTGACCACCTCGATGACCATCTCCGGTCCGGCCGTGCCGGTGTTCTGCATGTACCTGGTCGCCGCCGAGCGGCAGGGCGCCGACCTGTCCAAGCTGGACGGCACCCTGCAGACCGACATCTTCAAGGAGTACATCGCGCAGAAGGAGTGGCTCTTCGACCCGGAGCCGCACCTGCGCCTGATCGGCGACCTGATGGAGTACTGCGCCCGGGAGATCCCGCGCTACAAGCCGCTGTCGGTCTCCGGCTACCACATCCGTGAGGCCGGCTCGACGGCCGCGCAGGAGTTGGCGTACACCCTGGCGGACGGCTTCGGCTACGTCGAGCTGGGTCTCTCGCGTGGGCTCGACGTGAACGTCTTCGCGCCGGGGCTGAGCTTCTTCTTCGACTCGCACCTCGACTTCTTCGAGGAGATCGCCAAGTTCCGTGCTGCCCGCCGGATCTGGGCCCGCTGGCTGCGCGACGTCTATGGCGCGACCAGCGAGAAGGCCCTGTGGCTGCGGTTCCACACGCAGACCGCCGGGGTGTCGTTGACCGCGCAGCAGCCGGTAAACAACGTCGTACGGACCGCCGTCGAGGCTCTCGCGGCGGTGCTCGGCGGCACGAACTCGCTGCACACCAACGCGCTGGACGAGACCCTGGCGCTGCCCACCGACGAGTCGGCCGAGATCGCCCTGCGTACCCAGCAGGTGTTGATGGAGGAGACCGGTGTGGTCAACGTGGCCGACCCGCTCGGCGGCTCCTGGTACGTGGAGGCGTTGACCGACAAGATCGAGGCCGAGGCGGAGGAGATCTTCGCCCGGATCCGGCAGCTCGGCGGGGACGGGCCACACCAGATCGGCCCGATGACCTCGGGCATCCTGCGCGGCATCGAGGACGGCTGGTTCACCGGGCACATCGCCGAGTCGGCCTTCGTGTACCAGCAGGCCCTCGAGAAGGGCGACAAGAAGATCGTCGGGGTCAACTGCCACACCGGCACCGTCGCCAAGGAACTGGAGATCCTGCGCATCTCGCACGAGGTGGAGTTGGAGCAGCGCCGAGTGCTCGCGGAGCGCAAGGGCGCGCGGGACGAGTCGGCGGTCCGCGCCGCGGTGACCCGGATGATCGAGGCGAGCCGTACCGACGAGAACATGGTCCCCGCCATGCTCGACGCGGTCCGCGCTGAGGCGACCCTGGGCGAGATCTGCGACGCCCTGCGCGCCGAGTGGGGCACCTACCGGGAGCCAGCCCGCTTCTAACCCCTGCCCGCAACCCCCACCCCGCCGATCTTGCAGTTTCTGCGCCGACATAAGGCATAAATGTGGCGTACCGGCGACAGGATGTGCAAGATCGCGGGGGTGGGGACGGGGGCGTGAGAGTTGCAACGTCGGGGTTGCGGGTGAGCTGAGATCGGGGGCTCACGTGCGAGACTAGGTAACCATGAGCGACCCACGGATCACCTCGTCGATCTTCACCCGCGGCGCGGTCGACCTCAGCACGCTGCGTGGCCCCGCACCAGCAAGTACCCGCCCCGGCACGCCCCCGCAGGGCGGCCCGACCAACGGCGCCCCCGGCGCGCCCACCGCCGGCGGTGACACCGCCATCGTGGACGTCACCGAGGCGACCATCCAGTCCGACGTGCTCGAACGCTCGATGGCCACGCCCGTCGTCGTGTTCTTCGGTGCGGCCGGCTTCCCGGAGAGCGACGAGTTCGCCCCGGTCCTGGAGCGGCTGAACGCCGAGGGCGGCGGCACCTGGGTGTTGGCCCGGGTCGACGTGCAGGAAAATCCCCGAATCGCCCAGATGTTCCGGGTGCAGGGCGTCCCCATGGTCTACGCGGTCGTCGGCGGCCAGCCGGTCGACGCCTTCTCCGGGGTGGTTCCCGAGGCTCAGCTGCGGCAGTGGATCCAGGCCGTCCTCAAGGCCGGTGGCGTGACCGTCGCCGAGCCGGAGGACCCCCGGCTCGACGAGGCGGACGACGCGCTGATGAGCGGCGATCTGGATGCCGCCGAGCAGGCGTACCGGAAGATCCTCGCCGACGCCCCGGCGGACGCCGCAGCCACGGCGGGGCTGGCCCAGGTCGGGGTCGCCCGCCGGGTGGCCGGCGCCGACCCGTCCACCGCGCTGGCCGCCGCCGAGAGCGCCCCCGACGACGTCGCCGCCCAACTGCTGGCGGCCGACATCGAGGTGCTCAGCGGCCTGGCCGAGCAGGCGTACGCGCGGCTCGTCGGTCTGGTCCGGCGCACCGCCGGTGAGGACCGTGAGACGGTCCGCCAGCACCTGGTTTCGCTCTTCTCCATTGCCGGCCCGGACGATCCGGCGGTCGCCTCGGCGCGTCGGGCCCTGGCCAGCGCCCTGTTCTGAGTTCGTAGCACGCCAGCGCGGGCCGGCGTTCCGGCCGGCCCGCCCGACCACCGAGGACGGGAGCTCACGATGCGCCGGATCGCCGTCCTCGACGCGCCGACAAATCTCGGTCTACGGCCGCCGACACCCACGTCGGTCCCGGGTTGTGCCAAGGCACCCGGGGCGCTGCGCGACCACGACCTGCTGGCCCGGCTCCGCGCCCGCGACGCCGGCTGCGTGACCCCCGCCCGGTACGACCCGGGCGACTGGCGACCGGGCGACGGGGTGTGCCACGCCCGGGAGATCGCCGACTACTCGTTGGCCCTCGCCGAACGCATCGGCTCGATCATCGACCGGGGCGAGTTCCCGGTGGTGCTCGGCGGCGACTGCTCAGTGCTCCTCGGCTCGGCCCTGGCCATGCACCGACTCGGCGAGGCCGTCGGCGGGCGGATCGGGCTGGTCTTCGTCGACGGGCACTCCGACTTCCGGCACCCCGGCAACGCCTCCTACGTCGGCGCCGCGGCCGGTGAGGACCTGGCCCTGGTCACCGGGCGAGGGCAGGCCGACCTGGCCGCGCTGGAGGGCCGCCGGCCCTACTTCCGCGACATCGACGTGGTGGTGCTCGGCATCCGCGCCCAGGACGAATACCGGCTCGACCTCCAGGCAGCCGGGATCACCACCCGACCGGTGCCGGCGCTGCGTGCCGAAGGCGCAGCCCGGACCGCCCAGTGGGCGCACGAGCAACTCGCCGACTGCGCGGGCTACTGGGTGCACATCGACGTGGACGTGCTCGACCCGGCGGTGATGCCCGCCGTGGACGCCCCCGACCCGGGTGGGATCGCCTTCGCCGAGCTGGAGATCCTGCTCGCCGGCCTGGTCGACACCCCGCACTGCCTCGGCGTGGAGCTGACCGTCTTCGACCCCGACTACGACCCGGACGGCTCCTACGCGGCCGAGATCGTCAACACGGTGGTCGCCGGGCTGGCACCGGTGACCGCCCCGGAAGCGGTGCCGCCCCGACTGCTGTCGGCCCGGCCCACGCCCTCCCCGCGGCGCGGCAACGGCCGGGCCGCGACCGCCACCGAGCGGCTCGACCGTGCCGAGCATCCCGACCGTGCCGGGCGGCTCGACGGTCTTGCTGGGCTTGACGGGCTCGACCGCGCTGAGCGGGTTGCGCGGCGTGATTTCCCCGCTGGCATCGCCCCCGCTGGCATCGCCCCTGCTGACATCGACCCCGCCGATGTCGGCCCTGCTGCGCTCGGGTCTGCCGATGGCGGGCCTACCGGCGTCGGTGTTCCGGGCGTCGGTCCGTCGGTGAGCGCGGTGCCATACGACGCCCCGGCCGAGGGGGAGTCACCAGGCACTGGCGGCCGGGCCCACTCCGAGCCATCGGGCGTCGCGACCAGTGTCGCGCCCCTGGTCGAGCGCGAGCCGGTCGGCCCGCCGGCGTCGGCCGGCCCGGGTCTGCTCCGACGCACCGCCCCGTCGACGCAGAACCCGCCCGAGAGGCACGAAGCCGACAGCGCCTGACCAGTCCCTCGGCCCCGGCGTCGGGCGTTGCCCCCGGGGGAGTGGCCGGACACCGGGGCCCCGGGTGGGGTCAGGGGGTTGGGAGGGCGCGGAGGAAGCGCTCCGCCATCGGAACGGCCGAGGCGGTGCTGGCCCCGCCCTTCTCCACGAAGACGGCGAACGCCACGTCGCCCCGCCAGCCGACGAACCAGGCGTGGGTGTGCGCCGGGTTGTCGTCGTACTCGGCGGTGCCGGTCTTGCCGTACACCTCGCCCGGCACATCCTTGAGCGCGCTGCCGGTGCCGGCGGTGACCACCTCGCGCATCATCGTGCGCAGCGCCGCGACGGACTCCGGCTTGAGCTGCTCGCCGGCCGGGGCCGGCTTGGCCGGCGCCGGGTCGATCAGCAGCTTCGGCTGCTCGAAGCGGCCGCGGGCGACGGCGGCGGTGGCCCCTGCCATGGCGAGCGGGCTGACCAGCGTGGTGCCCTGCCCGAACGACGCGGCGGCCTGCTCAGCCAGGCTGCCGCCCGTCGAGACCTTGCCGGTGAAGGCCTCCGTGCCGAGGTCCCACTGACCCTCCAGGCCCAGCGAGCGACCGGCGGCGGCCAGCCCGTCGCCGCCGAGCTTCGGGGCCAGCGCGGCGAACGCCGTGTTGCAGGACTTGGCGAAGTCGGTGCGGAACGGCACCGAGCCGAGCTCGAAGTTGTCCGAGTTCTTGAAGGACCGGCCGTCCACCGTGAAGGTCTTCTTGCAGTCCACCGGCCCGTCCAGCGTGACCGCGCCCCGGTCCAGTAGGCCCAGCGTGCTGACCATCTTGAAGGTGGAGCCCGGAGGAACCTGGGCGTCGAAGGCCAGATTCTGCCCGGCCGGACCGGGGCCGTTCGCGGCGGCGAGCACGGCGCCGTCGCTGATCCGGACCGCCACCAGGGCGGATCGGCGCGACTCGGCGCGCAGTGCCCCGTCGGCCGCGTTCTGCACGGCGACGTCCAGCGTGGTCTTCAGCGCCTGCCCGGGCTGCGGCTCCCGGCGGAACAGTTCGGTGCCGGTGGGTTCGAGTTTGCCACCCTCCGCCGGGCGCTCGACCACCACTGTCAGCCCGGGGCCGCCGCGCAGTCGTTCGTCGTAGCGGCCCTGTAGCCCGCCGTGCCCGACCAGATCACCGACGACGTACCGGTCGGGGTGTGCGGCGAGGTCGTCGGCCTGCGCCGGGTCGACTGAGCCGAGCAGGGCACGGGCGAACTCGCGGGTGGGCGCCAGGTCGATCTTGTCGGAGACGAACTTGGTGCCGGGCAGGTCGTAGATCCGGGGCTTGATCTGCCGGTACGCCTCCTCGCGGAGCGACACCACCTCGACGAATGCGCCCGGCTCGGCCTTTGCCACCCGGTCGGGCAGGTCGGCCAGGTCGACGCCGGGGACCAGCGCCGGGCGGATGGCCTTGAACGCCGCGTCGAGGTCCTTGACGAGCTTCTTGATGTCGGTGACCCCGTTGGGCTGCACACCCACCCGGACCACCGGGCGCGGGGTCACCAGCGGCTTTCCGGCGTTGTCCAGCACCGCGGCGCGGGCACCGGGGTCGCGCCGCAGCGCCAACCTGTCGCCCTTGGTGAGCTGCTCGTGCACCACAGTCGGCTCCCAGATCACCTGCCACTGGTCGTCGTCGCCGTGGGCGAGCCGCACCTCCCGGTCGTACGCCCAGCGGGTCTGACCGGGCAGGGCCCACTCCACCTGGACTGTCGTGGTGGCGATGTCCTTCGTGATCTTCGGCTCGCCGCGACGCGTCAGCGTGGGCGGGGTGGCCGCCAGCTCACCGGAGAGGTCCTTGATCTCGCGCGCCACGTCGGCCGACGGCAGTTTCGAGCCGAGTGGGTCGATCAGACCGACCGCCTGGAGGTCACCGCTGCGCCAGCCCGCCAGGAAGGCGTCGACGGCGCGCTGCGGCCCGTCGTCACCGGAACAACCGACCAGGACACCCGCAGCGAGCAGCGCCGTGGTGACGGCGGCGGCGAGCCGGCGGGCGGGGTTCGGCCGGTGGGGCCGGGGGTACGACAAGGGCATGAAGCTGGTCCTTCCGATCTCGGACTGCCCTCGCACGGTAGTACGGGAACGCCGTCCCCAACGTCCCCCAGGCGCTCGGCCGCGCTCAAAGACGGGCCGCGCCCGTGTGATGAACATCGCGTGGCGGGGTATCCCGCAGCCGGCCAACCTCGGACCCGCAACGGGTGAAAGGACAAAGTCCCGATCCGGACGTCTGGCCAGTGGTCCGCCGACGAAGGCGCACAACGGCAGGGCCTAGGCTGGGCGGCAGAGTGACCCACAACGCGGTGGGTCGAGGGGAGTGGCACCGATGGACCGGCGTCCGGCGATCAAACCGGAACCCGACCTCCGGCAGGATGACTCCGGCCGGGACGATGACAGCTTCGATTCGGCGACCGACGGGGACGGCTACGGCCGACTCGACACGGGAGTCACCGGGCTGACCGGGTCGAGCATCGACACCATCTACGATCTGGGTCTGCCAGCCGAGGCGCTGGCCGACGACGTGGAGGACGCCGAGCTCGACGAACCAGTCCCCAACGCGGAGCGCCTGGTGGCCCAGGCCGTCGCGCTCGCCGGGGACGACCACGACGCGGCGACACTTGTCGGCCGTTTCTGGCGGTTCGCCCCGGACGAGGAGCTGGTCGGCTTCACGGCGGAAGAGATGCTCGACGCGGCCCGGGCGCACCGGGATCTCGCCCAACAGCGGGTGCCGGGCGAGTTGAAGCTGCGGATCCACGAACCGCACGCCGACCAGCACCACACGGTCGTCGAGATCGTCACCGACGACATGCCGTTCCTGGTCGACTCGGTGACGGCGCTGCTCAACTCGTACCACCTCGACGTGCATCTGCTGGTGCACCCGCTGGTGGTGGTGCGGCGGGAGCCGCTGGGCCGGCTCACCGAGGTCTCCGCGGATGTGGAACCGGATGACGCGATCGCCGGCGACATCATCGAGAGCTGGATGCGGATCGAGATCGACCCGGTCCGGGACGCTGCCGAACGGGACCGGTTGCGTCGAGAGTTGCAGCGGGTGCTCACCGACGTGCGGGAGGCGGTGGAGGACTGGCCGAAGATGCGTCAGCGTGCCCTCGCGCTCGCCGACGAGCTGGCGTCCGCCCGTACCTCCGACAACCGCCCACCGGTGCCGGAAAAGGACATCACCGACTCGGTGGAGCTGCTGCGGTGGCTCGCCCAGGACCACTTCACCTTCCTCGGTTACCGCGAGTACCGGTTGGTGGACGCGGACGGCGGCGACGCCGCCGACCCGGTCGACGGCAAGGCGTTGGAGGCGGTGCTCGGCACCGGCCTGGGCATCCTGCGCTCCGATTCGCCGGATGCGCGGTCGCTGTCCTCGATGACGCCCGAGGCGCACGAGAAGGTGCTGGAGAAGCGCCTTTTGATCATCACCAAGGCCAACTCCCGGGCGACGGTGCACCGCTCGGCGTACCTGGACTACATCGGCTTCAAGATCTTCAACTCCGCCGGTGACGTGATCGGTGAGCGGCGCTTCCTGGGCCTGTTCTCGACGGCCGCCTACCGGACCAGCGTTCGCGAGCTGCCGGTGGTACGCCGCAAGGTGGCCGAGGTGCTGGACCGCTCCGGCCTGAGCCAGCGCAGCCACTCGGGCAAGGATCTGATCCAGATCCTGGAGACCTACCCGCGCGACGAGCTGTTCCAGATCAAGACCGACGACCTGTACCACGCGGTGGTCGGCGTGCTGCGGATGGCCGGCCGGCGGCAGCTCCGGGTGTTCCTGCGCCGGGACGCGTACGGGCGGTTCATCTCCTGCCTGATCTACCTGCCCCGGGACCGGTTCACCACTCAGAACCGGCTGCGCATGCAGGACATCCTGCTGCGTGAGCTGAACGGTGTCGGGGTGGACTACACCACCCGGGTCACCGAGTCGATGCTGGCTCGGGTGCACTTCATCGTTCGTACCGACCCGACGCGGCCACCCGGCGACATCGATGCCGACCTGCTCGCCGAGGAGTTGGCCGACGCGACCCGGCTCTGGGACGACGACTACCGGTTGGTGCTGGAGCGCAAGCTCGGCGACGAGCAGGCCAAGCACCTGTTCACCCGGTACGCCGACGCGTTCCCGGAGGGCTACAAGGACGGGCACACGCCGTACGAGGCGATGAAGGACCTGGCGAAGCTGGAGCTGCTGGAGGAGCCCGGCCAGCTGGAGATGCACCTGTTCCGCAAGCAGTTGGCACCTCGGCCGGGCACCCGGGTGCCGGGAGCCGACCTGGCCGAGGCGATGGACGTCCGGTTCAAGGTCTACCGGTACGGCGAGCCGATGATGCTCTCCGCAGTGCTGCCGGTGCTGCACTCGCTCGGCGTACGGGTGGTCGACGAGCACCCGTACGAGGTGGACCGCATCGACGGTCGGGTCTACCTGTACGACTTCGGCCTCATGCTGCCCGAGGGGCATCACGAGCTGGCCGAGGTGCGTCCGCACGTGGAGAACGCCTTCGCGGCCGCCTGGCGCGGCGAGGCCGAGGTGGACCGGTTCAACGAGCTGGTACTGCGCGGCGGGCTGACCTGGCGGCAGGTGGTGGTGCTTCGGGCGTACGCGAAGTACCTGCGGCAGGCCGGCACTGTCTTCTCGCAGGACTACATGGAACAGACCTTCATCGCGTACCCGAAGCTCGCCGCGTTGCTGGTGGAGCTCTTCGAGACCCGGTTCGCGCCGGGCGAGTCGAGCACCGAGCAGCGGCAGCAGCGCAGCGGTGAGCTGGTGGAGACGATCCGGGGCGCGCTGGACGACGTGGCGAGCCTCGACCAGGACCGGATCCTGCGCTCGTACCTGACGCTGATCGAGGCGACCCTGCGGACCAGCTTCTACCAGAAGCGCGCCGACGGGCGGCCGAAGGCGTACGTGGCGTTCAAGCTCGATCCGCAGGCCATTCCGGACCTGCCCGCGCCGCGACCGAAGTTCGAGATCTTCGTCTACTCGCCGCGCTTCGAGGGTGTGCACCTGCGGTTCGGGCCGGTGGCCCGGGGCGGGTTGCGCTGGTCCGACCGCCGGGAGGACTTCCGTACCGAGGTGCTGGGCCTGGTCAAGGCGCAGATGGTGAAGAACACCGTGATCGTGCCGGTCGGTGCCAAGGGCGGCTTCGTGTTGAAGCAGAAGCCGGGTGACCGGGACGAGGCGGTGGCCTGCTACCAGGAGTTCGTCGGCGCGATGCTGGATGTCACCGACAACATCGTCAGCGGGCAGATCGTGCCGCCCGAGGACGTGGTCCGGCACGACGGCGACGATCCGTACCTGGTGGTGGCGGCCGACAAGGGCACCGCGACGTTCTCCGACATCGCCAACGAGATCTCCAAGGCCCACACCTTCTGGATGGGCGACGCGTTCGCGTCCGGTGGATCCGCCGGCTACGACCACAAGAAGATGGGCATCACCGCCCGGGGCGCCTGGGAGTCGGTCAAGCGGCACTTCCGTGAGCTGGGACTGGACACCCAGACCCAGGACTTCACAGTGGTCGGCGTCGGGGACATGTCCGGCGACGTGTTCGGCAACGGAATGCTGCTCTCCGAGCACATCCGGCTGGTGGCCGCCTTCGACCACCGGCACATCTTCCTCGACCCGGAGCCGGACGCCGCCACCTCGTACACGGAGCGTCGACGGCTGTTCGACCTGCCCCGTTCCTCCTGGGAGGACTACAACCCGGAGCTGATTTCGGCAGGTGGCGGCATCTTCCCGCGTACCGCGAAGTCCATCCCGATCACGCAGCAGGTCCGGGCGGCGATCGGCCTGGACGACGACGTCACGCAGTTGTCGCCGCAGGACCTGATGAAGGCGATCGTCACCGCCCCGGTGGACCTGTTCTGGAACGGCGGCATCGGCACCTACGTCAAGGCCTCCACCCAGACCAACGCCGAGGTGGGCGACAAGTCCAACGACGCGATCCGGGTGGACGGGCGCAACCTGCGCTGCCGGGTGGCGGGTGAGGGCGGCAACCTGGGCTGGACCCAGCTCGGCCGGATCGAGTACGCGTTGACCGGTGGCCGGATCTACACGGACTTCATTGACAACGCGGCCGGTGTGGACACCTCCGACCACGAGGTGAACATCAAGATCCTGCTCAACACGGCGGTGGCCGACGGTGAGCTGACAATGGCCGAGCGGGACGAGCTGCTGGCCGGGATGACCAACGAGGTCGCGGAGCTGGTGCTGCGGGACAACTACGACCAGGCTCGGGCGATCAACAACGCCCAGGCCCAGGCCGCCTCGCTGCTCCCGGTGCACCGCCGGATGATCAACGAGCTGGAGCGTTCGGGCGGGTTGGACCGCGCGTTGGAGGCGCTGCCGCCGGACGAGGAACTGGCGGTCCGCAGCGAGTCCGGGCTGACCGCGCCGGAGTTCGCCGTGCTGCTCGCGTACGTGAAGATCGTCCTGGAGCGGGAGATCCTCACCGAGGGGTTGGCCGACGAGGAGTGGACGACCGACGTCCTGGTGAACTACTTCCCGACGCCGATGCGCGAGCGGTTCGCCGACCGGATGGGCCGGCACCGGCTGCGCCGGGACATCGTCACCACAGTGCTGGTCAACGAGGCGATCAACCGGGGTGGCATCTCGTTCATCTTCCGGGTGGTCGAGGAGACGGCGGCCAGCGCGGCCGACGTGATCCGGGCGTACGTGGTGGTCAGCGAGGTGTTCGGCCTGCGCGACCTGTGGGACGCGGTCGAGGCGCTGGACAACAAGGTGGCGCCCGAGCTGCAGACCAGCGTCTACCTGGACACTCGTCGGCTGCTCGACCGGGCCGTGCGGTGGCTGGTCTCCAACCGGCGTTCGCCGATCGACGTGCCGGCCGAGATCGCCCGGCTGCGCGACGGGGTCACCCGGTTGCTGCCGGGGCTGGAGGAGCTGTTCTACGGCAACGAGCGTCAGGGCATCGCCGCGCACATGGATTCGATGACCGAGCGTGGGCTGCCCCGCGAGCTGGCGGAGCGGGCAACCCGGCTGATGTACAGCTTCGGTCTGATGGACGTGGTGGAGACCGCGAACGCCAGTGGGCGGGACGTCAGCGAGGTGGCCTCGGTCTACTTCGTGCTGTCGGACCTGTTCCGGGTGGACTCGCTGCTGTCGAAGATCTCCCTGCTGCCGCGGGAGGACCGCTGGCAGACGTTGGCCCGGATGGCGCTGCGGTACGACCTGTACGCAGCGCTGGCCGCGCTCACCGCGGAGGTACTCGACTCCACCCCGGGCGACCTGCCGCCGCACGAGCGGGTGCAGCAGTGGGAGCAGTCGAACGCCACCTCCATCCACCGGGCCCGTCGGGCGATGGGTGAGTTCGACGAGTCGCGGGCGGATCTCGCCGCCCTGTCGGTGCTGCTGCGTCAGATCCGCACCCTGGTGCGGACCTCCGCGGCCGCCTGAGTCAGGTACGACGGACGCGGTCCGGCCGGTCGGGGTGACCCGACCGGCCGGACCGCGTTTCGTTCCGTCGCCGGTCAGGCCGCCAGGGTGGCGAAGACGACGATGTTGTCCGGGTAGCTCTTCGCGGCCTGGTCGAACTGACCGCCGCAGGTGACCACCCGCAGGCTGGGCCGGTCACTCGGCCCGTAGACCAACTCGGTGGGGAAGGCCGTCTTCGGGTACGACCTCACCGAGTCGACAGTGAAGGTGACCGGCACTCCGTCGGCGCGGCGCACGGTGACGGTGTCGCCGGGGAGGAGAGCGCCGAGGTCGAAGAAGACGGCCGGGCCGAGGACCGCCGAGTCCACGTGCCCGACGATGACCGCGTTACCTGTCTCGCCCGGGCTCGCACCGGGCTCGTACCACCCGGCCTGGTCTGCCTTGTCAAGCGGAGGGACCTGGACGGTGCCGTCCGGGTTGGTACCCAACGACATGATCGTCGCGTCGACGCCGATCCGGGGGATCTCGATGCTGGTCGGTGCCGAACGGGCCAACCCGGCCGCGGCCTGACCGACCGGCTGCCCGTCGACCGGCGGGGCATCGTCGGCGGTGCTCGCCGGCGCCGTCGCCTCGGGGCCGGCCTGGGCCAGCGGCTGCGGCGGCCGGGGAGTGGGCGTGGTCTTCAGGGAGGCGCCGATCATGCCGGCGCCGATCATGGCCAGGGTGACGACGACGGCCGTGCCGGCGGCACGCCACGGTTTCCCGTGACGGCCGCCGGCCGGTGTCGCCGTCACGTCAGACGAGCGAACCATCGGTCCGCCGACGACGCATCAGCACGATCCCGCCCAGCGCGGCAGCGCCGAGCAGGCCAGCCCCGCCGGTGGCCAGACCCCGGTCGGTACCGGTGCTGACGCCACCGTCACCACCGTCGACACCGCCGTGCGGCAGCACGACGAGCTCGCCCTCGCCGCAGGAGCCCTTGAGCTCGTAGCGACCCGGCTTGGCGTCCTTGTCGACCTTGGCTTCGCCGTAGTAGACGAACTCGCGCTCCTCGTCCCAGTCACGCTCGTCCGAGCCGCGCTCGTCCTTGCCGTAACCGCCACGCTCGTCCGAGCCGTGCTCGTCCTTGCCGTAACCGCCACGCTCGTCCGAGCCGTGCTCGTCCTTGCCGTAACCGCCACGCTCGTCCGAGCCGTGCTCGTCCTTGTTCTCCCAGCCCTTGTCGGAGCCGTTGTCCGAGCCGTACTCGGAGCCGTGCTCGTCCTTGGAGTCCCAGCCCTTGTCGGAGCCGTTGTCCGAGCCGTACTCGGAGCCGTGCTCGTCCTTGGACTCCCAGCCCTTGTCGGAGCCGTTGTCCGAGCCGTACTCGGAGCCGTGCTCGTCCTTGGACTCCCAGCCGTTGTCCGAGCCGTAGTCCGAGCCGTGCTCGTCCTTGGACTCCCAGTCCTTCTTGTCTTCGTCCTTGGAGTCCCAGTCCTTCTTGTCACGGCCCTCTTCGGCGTCCTGGCCGTGCTCCTCGCCCTTCCAGTCCTTGCTGCCCTCGTCGCCGTAGGCGTCGGCGGCAGCGCCGCCGCCCTGGCCACCCTTGCCGTTCTCGTCCTTGTGCTCGTCCTTGCCCTTGTCGTCCT
>NZ_JAKKFE010000064.1:0-576 GCF_022230935.1 Micromonospora hortensis | reverse complement strand
GCACCTTCGACCCGATCCACCACGGGCACCTCGTCGCGGCCAGCGAGGTCGCGGACCGGTTCGGCCTGGACGAGGTGGTCTTCGTGCCCACCGGTCAGCCGTGGCAGAAGGCCGACGAGCCGGTCAGCCCGGCCGAGGACCGGTACCTGATGACCGTTATCGCCACCGCCTCCAACCCCCGCTTCCAGGTCAGCCGGGTGGACATCGACCGTAGTGGGCCGACCTACACGGTCGACACGCTGCGCGACCTTCAGGCTGAATACGGCCCGAAGGTGCAGTTGTTCTTCATCACCGGCGCGGACGCCCTGCAACGCATCCTGTCCTGGAAGGACCTGGACGAGATCTTCGAGTTGGCGCATTTCATCGGCGTGACCCGGCCCGGTTTCCCGCTGAGTGACAAGCACCTCCCGGCGGACACCGTCAGTCTGATCCAGGTGCCCGCGATGTCCATCTCGTCGACCGATTGTCGCGCTCGGGTCGCCCGAGGCGAGCCGGTCTGGTACCTGGTGCCGGACGGTGTGGTGCAGTACATCGCCAAGCGGAGCCTCTATCAGCGCTGAGCGCACCCGTTATGCC
>NZ_JAKKFE010000063.1:0-985 GCF_022230935.1 Micromonospora hortensis | reverse complement strand
GGGGTGCGGCGGAGAAGGTTAGTTCCAAGCGGCGCGAGGGGAGAAGTGGCGTGAACAGGTGGAAGCGGTTGGCCCCGGTCACCGCCATGGTGGCCTCGGCCGCGATGGTGCTGGCCGGCTGTGGAGGCTCCAGCGACGACGCGGCTGACGACAGCAAGCTCACGGTCTGGATGATGGGCGAGGGCGGCGACGCGCAGAACTCCTTCCTCGACGGGGTCGAGGCCGAGTTCCGCCAGAAGCACCCCGACACCGATGTGGTCGTGCAGTACATTCCCTGGCTGGAGGCGCCCAAGAAGTTCCAGGCGGCGCTCGCCGGTGGTGAGGGGCCGGACATCACCGAGCTCGGCAACACCGAGACTCAGGGCTGGGCCGCCCAGGAGGCGCTCGCCGACGTGAGTGGTCGGATGGGCGGCTGGGCCGACGGCAAGGATCTGCTGCCCGACCTGGTGCGCAACGCTCAGCTCGACGGCAAGCAGTACGGCGTGCCCTGGTACGCCGGTGTGCGCGCCATCTACTACCGCACCGACTGGTTCGCCGAGGCCGGCGTACAGCCCCCGAAGAACTGGGACGACCTGGTCACGGTGGCCAAGGCCGTGCAGGCGAAGAAGAAGGGCACCTACGGCATCGCCCTGCCCGGCAACTCCGAGCTGCCCTTCTACTCCTTCCTCTGGGGCGCCGGCGGCGAGATCGCCAGCAACCAGGGCGGCACCTGGAAGTCCGGCTACACCACCCCCGAGGCGCAGCGGGCCGTCAAGTTCTGGACCGACCTGGTGACCGTGCACAAGGTCGCCCCGCCGGCGGCGGCGGGTTGGAACGAGATCGACGCGCGTACCCAGTTCGCCACCGGCAAGGCCGCGATGGCCTTCGCCGGCAGCTGGCAGCAGGGCGCCATCAAGAAGGACAACCCCGAGATCGAGAAGGTCTGGGGTACGTTCCCGTGCCCTGCCCCGCACGCGATGCACGATACCGGTTGCGGCGGCTCGCC
>NZ_JAKKFE010000062.1:0-694 GCF_022230935.1 Micromonospora hortensis | reverse complement strand
GACGATCCCGTCGGCGCCGGCGTCAAGCAGCCGGCGGTAGGTCCGGGCGAACTGCTCGGGCGCCGGGCGGGAGGTGGTAGCGCTGACCCGGCGGGCGCTCAGCGCCAGTGTGGCGTCGGCCGGCTGGGTCTCCACCCCCTCCAGCCCTTCCGCGCCGTTGAGCACGACTGTCAACGGCACGACGGTCAGCCGGTGCGCCTGCACCAGCTCGGGTGGAAGGTAGGCGGTGGAGTCGATGACAACCGCGACGGGCATGCCCGGCACGCTAGCCGATCGAGGCCCCGAACGCCGAGGCGCGAGTGCTCAGACCGCGTCGACGGCGACCGGGGCGGTGATCAGGCCGACGTTGTGCGCCCGCAACTGCCACCCGCGGACGTCGTCGTGGCGCAGCTCGGTCCAGTGGCAGTTGGCCAGCGAACCGACGGTGCGCAGCACGGCAGTGTCCCAACCGAGCAGGTGACCGATGCCCTGCCGGGAGCCGCCACCGTGGGTGGCGATCACCACCGTGCCGCCCGGGGCCGCGTCGGCCGCCTCCTGTAGCGCGGCGCCGACCCGCTCCCCGAGGTCGTGCAGGGGCTCCAGATCCGCGCCCGGGTCGGGGTCGCCGGCCCGCCAGCGGGCGTACTCCTCGGGGAAGCGCTCGGCGACCTCGGTGAGGTGCAGACCCTGCCACTGGCCGAAGTGCCGCTCGCGC
>NZ_JAKKFE010000061.1:0-503 GCF_022230935.1 Micromonospora hortensis | reverse complement strand
GAACAGATGCGCGCCGGCCGGAAGGGCGGCTGGTACCGCACCTGGCAGGGCACGGTCGACCAGGTGGAACCGACCGCCGACGGCCGGATCGCCAGCCGGGTCACCGGCGACGCCGGCACGAGGACGCTGCTCGCGGACTACGTCATCGACTGCACCGGCTTGGAGGCCGACATAGCCGAGCACCGAGTCATCGCGGACCTGCTCGAACATGGCGGCGCCGGCCGCAACCCGGTCGGCCGCCTCGACGTGGAGCGGCACTTCGAGGTACGCGGGACAGCGAGCGGCGACGGTGCCCTCTACGCCTCGGGCACGGCTACCCTCGGCGGCTACTTCCCCGGCGTGGACACCTTCCTGGGGTTGCAGATCGCAGCCCAGGAGATCGCCGACGACCTGGCGCGCCGAGGCTTCGGCGCCCGCCTCGGGCCGGTGCGCTCCACCGTGGAGTGGGTGCGGTGGATGCGTGGCCGGCCTGCCGGTCAGAAGGGCTGAGACGATGGTGCCCA
>NZ_JAKKFE010000060.1:0-753 GCF_022230935.1 Micromonospora hortensis | reverse complement strand
CCGGCGATGGTCGAGGGCGTGGACTGCCGGAACGGCCACTTCAACGACCCCGGGCTGCGCTACTGCCAACGCTGCGGCATCGCCATGCATCAGCAGACGCTCGCCACCCGGCTGGCGCCGCGGCCGCCACTCGGCGTGCTGCTCACCGACGATGGGGTCACCTTCCGGCTGGACACGGACTATGTCGTCGGGCGCCGTCCGGAGCAGCATCCGGACGTCCGGGCCCGGCGGGCGCGGCAGGTCCGGCTCACCGGCGAGATCTCCGGAGTCTCCCGCCTGCAGTTGCGGATCCAGCTGCGCGGCTGGCAGGTGGCGGTGGTGGACCTAGGCTCCGCCAACGGCACCATGCTGCGCGAGGCAGCGGACGCCGACACCCGGCGGGTGCCCGCCGGCGAGCCGGTCGTGATCCGGCCCGGCACCCAGATCGAGTTCGCCGCACGGTGGCTGCGGTACGAATCCCACCGGAACCCCTGAGGAAGCCCGTGCGCGGCATCGCCGACTACACCTTCATCCGCCCGCTCGGCTCAGGTAACCACGGGACCTTCTACCTGGCGAACCGGCCGGCCCGGCTCCCGATCCCGGCCGACCTGGTCGCCGTCAAGGTGCTGCACGCCGAGTCCGAGGAGACGGCGTTCCGGCGGGCGACCCGAGAGCTCGCCGCGTTCGCCGCGGTCAGGTCCCCGTGCCTGGTCGACCTGTACGACGCGGGTCAGCACGACGGCTTCTTCTACTATTCGAGCGAATACCTCCCTC
>NZ_JAKKFE010000006.1:0-141922 GCF_022230935.1 Micromonospora hortensis | reverse complement strand
GCGTGGGGCGTGGCGCGTGGCGCGTGGCGCGTGGCGCGTGGCGCGTGGCGCGCGGGGCTTGACGCGTGGCGCGCGGGGCTTGACGCGCGGGGCGCGGGCGCCGGGCGCCGGGAGGCGGGTCAGGTTGGGTCGGGGCCGGCGCCGGAGGGCTCGAAGAGGTGGGCGAAGGCGGCCAGGTTGGCTGTCGACTCGCCCCGCTTCACCCGCCACTCGTACTCGCGCCGGATCGAACTGCCGAAGCCGATCTCCAGCATCGTGTCGAACGACTCGTCGGCGTACGTGAGCACAGCGCCGAACAGTCGGTCCAACTCGTCGGCGTCCACGCCGGCCGGGTTGACCCGACCGGTCAGGTATACGTCGCCGACCGCGTCGGTGGAGAAGGAGACGCCGTACATCCGGGCGTTGCGCTGCAACAGCCAGGCCCACAGCTCCTCGCGGCGCTCGTCCGGCTGGCGCATCACGAACGCCTCGATCCGCAGCGCGTGCTCGCCGACGATCAGGTTGCAGATCGTCTTGAGCTTGTGGGTGCCCGGCAGCGTCACCGCGTACGAGCCGGGGCCGGTCGACTCCCAGGCCAGGTCCCGCTCGGCGCAGACCGACTCGATCAGGGTCGCAAGATCGCTCTTCGGGCTCACCGGACCCACTCTACGACCGACTCGGCCCGCGCACCGGGTGACGACTGGCGCCCGGGTCACCAGGAGCAGGAGAGCGCCGGGTCACCCGCCAGGTCGGCCGCGAGCCGGGCGCGGTGCCCGGCGATCGCCTCGCCGTAGACACCGAGCAGACCGTCGACGGTACGGTCCCAGGAGAAGTGCCGGGCGTGCTGCTCGGCACCTCGGGCCAGCACCGACCGCAGCGCCCGGTTCGGCAGCAGACTGCCCATCGCACGGGCCCAGTCGACCGGGTCGTGACCATCGATGAGTACGCCACTGACCTGGTCCCGGACGGCGGTGACCAGCCCTCCGACGGCGGCGGCCAGCACCGGCGTACCGCAGGCCTGCGCCTCCAGGGCGACCAGCCCGAACGATTCGTTGTGCGACGGCACCGCGACCAGGTCCGCCGCCCGGTACAGGGCCGGAAGGTCGTCCCCGGTGAGCGGCGGCAGGAACCGCACCCCGTCGCTGACCCCGAGCTTGGCGGCCAGCTCGATCAGGGCGGTCGGCCGGTCCAGCCCACTGCCGCTGGGCCCGCCGCAGATCACCACTGTCACCTGGTCGGCCAGCGCCGGATCGCGCTCCCGCAGCGCGGCGATCGCGCGGATCAGCACGTCGGGGGCCTTGAGCGGCTGGATCCGACCGACGAAGGCAACCACGTACCCGTCGACGGGAAGCCCCAGCCGGCGGCGGGCCTGGCGGGCGGCCGCGGACCTGTCACCCGGCGCGGGCCGGAACCGGGCCAGGTCGACACCCGGCTGCACGACGGACACCCGGTTCGGGTCGGCGTCGTAGCGGTCGAGCAGGTCTCTGGCCTCGACCCGGGTGTTGGCGACCAGCCGGTCCGCCTCGGCGACGACCTGCTCCTCGCCGATGACGCGGGCCTTGGGCTCCGGCCGATCCCCGGCCGCGAGCTGGGCGTTCTTGACCTTCGCCAGGGTGTGCGCGGTGTGTACCAGCGGCACCCCCCAGCGCTCCTTGGCCAGCCAACCGACCTGGCCGGAGAGCCAGTAGTGGGAGTGGATCAGGTCGTAGTGGCCGGGCGGACGGGACGCCTCGGCGCGCAGAACCCCGGCGGTGAAGGCGCAGAGCTGACCGGGCAGTTCCTCCTTGGTGAGGCCCTCCAGGGGGCCGGAGGTGATGTGTCGGACCTGCACTCCGGGCGCCATCTCGACCACCGGGGGGAGGTCACCGGAGGTGGCCCGGGTAAAGATCTCCACCTCCACGTTGGCCTCGGCGAGACGCCGGGCGACTTCGAGGATGTAGACGTTCATTCCGCCGGCATCACCCGTGCCGGGCTGGTGCAGGGGGGAGGTGTGTACCGACAGGGTCGCGATGCGGCGTGGCCGGGGCCACGGCCGGGCACCTCGCTGACGCCCGACACCGGTGTGCATTTCCGCCACATCCGCTCCTTCTTCACGGTTGATGCCGTCTCGCACGACCGGCGCTTCTCGGTCAACCTGTACGCCGGATGTCATCTTCCCCATCGGGCTTCGGAAATTCCCCGGCGCGGCCCCTCGGCGTGACGGACCTCATCACCGAACGCCCGCCAACGGCTGCCTACGCCCGGTCGGGGCGGGTCGTACGCCCGCTGTGACAATGTCGGGATGACCTCAGTCGCCATCGTCACCGGAGCGTCCAGCGGGATCGGCGCGGCCACCGCCCGCCGGCTCGCCGCCGACGGCTTCCACGTGCTCGCCGCCGCCCGCCGCGCCGAACGGCTCACCGACCTGGTCACCGAGATCACCGCCGCGGGCGGGCAGGCCACCGCCGTGACCTGCGACGTCACCTCGGACGATTCGGTGGCCCGGCTGGCCGAGGCCGCCGCCCAGGCACCCGGCCCGGTCACCCTGCTGGTCAACAACGCCGGCGGAGCGCGCGGGCTGGACCCGGTGGAGTCCGGCTCGGTCGCCGACTGGCAGTGGATGTACGACGTGAACGTGCTCGGCACCCTGCGGGTCACCCAGGCGCTGCTGCCGGCGCTGGAAGCCTCCGGCTCCGGAACCATCGTGGTGGTCTCCTCCACCGCCGGCCTGACGGTATACGAGGGTGGCGGCGGCTACACCGCCGCGAAGCACGCGCAGACCGCCATCGCCGGCACGCTCCGCCTGGAGCTGTGCGGCCGACCGCTGCGGGTCATCGAGATCGACCCGGGCATGGTGAAGACCGACGAGTTCGGGCTGGTCCGCTTCGAGGGCGACGCGGAACGGGCCGCCGCCGTCTACGCCGGGGTGCCGGGGCCGCTGGTCGCCGAGGACGTCGCCGACTGCATCGCCTGGTGCGCCACCCGTCCCGAGCACGTCAACATCGACCGGCTGGTGGTCCGGCCCCGGGCACAGGCCGCCCAGCACAAGGTGCACCGGGTCGGCCAGTGAAGCCCGGGCAGTGACGTCGGGATGAGCGGCGCGGCGCGGCGCCGGCCGGTCGGCGTGGTCACGCGCGGCACGACGAACCCGAACCGGCTTCGTCGGGTGGACAACTGGATCGTCGCCACCTGCGCCGACCGGCTGTTGGCGGCGGACGACCCCCTGGTGGTCGACCTTGGCTACGGCGCCACCCCGGTGACCGCTGTGGAGTTACGCGCTCGGCTGGCGGCCGGGGTCCGTCCGGACGTACGGCTGGTCGGGTTGGAGATCGACGCGGCCCGGGTGGCCGCCGCGGCGGGGGCCGCCGACCCACCCGGGCTGACGTTCGCCCGGGGTGGGTTCGAGTTGGCCGGGCTCCGGCCGGTGCTGGTCCGCGCGTTCAACGTGCTGCGACAGTACGACGAGAGCGAGGTGGCCGAAGCCTGGCAGACGATGACCGCCGCGCTCGCCCCGGGCGGAGTGCTCGTCGAGGGCACGTGTGACGAGTTGGGGCGGCTCGCCAGTTGGCTGCTGATCGACGCCGACGGCCCCCGGACGCTGACCCTGGCCGCGAAGCTCACCACGCTGGGCAGCCCTGCCGAGCTGGCCGAGCGGCTACCGAAGGCGCTGATCCACCGCAACGTTCCCGGTGAGCCGGTGCACGCGCTGATCCGCGCCTTGGACGACGCCTGGCAGGCCGCCGCCCCGTACGCCACCTTCGGCCCCCGCCAACGCTGGCTGCACGCGGTGACCCGCCTTCGCGAAACAGGCTGGCCCATCCTCGACAACCCCACCCGCTGGCGCCAGGGCGAACTAACCCTCCCCTGGCCCCTCCCCTAACCCACACCTGGCACGCCGATCTTGCACTTTCGGTTGGCGATTTGGCCCTTTTGCAGCCCTTATGTCACCGCAGAAAGTGCAAGATCGCGGGGAGCGGGTGGGAAGGCAGGGGCGGGGGCGGGGAGGGCGGCGGGGGTTAGAGGGTGCAGTTGATGAGGACTGGCTCGGGGTGCAGGGTTACGCCGAAGCGGGCGTGCACCTGGTCGCGGATGGTGGCGGCCAGGGTGAGCAGGTCGCTGGTGTGGGCGGTGCCGCTGCGGTTGGTCAGGGCCAGGGTGTGCTTGCTGGAGATGGCCACCCCACCCTCGCCGGGGTGGCCCTTGGCGAAACCGGCCTTGTCGATCAGCCAGGCGGCGCTCACCTTGACCAGGCCGTCCGCCCCTGGCCAGGCGGGCGGGTCGCCCAGCTCGGCGGAGCGTTCCAGGAGCTGTTCGTACGTGGCGCGGTCGAGCACCGGGTTGGTGAAGAAGGAGCCGACCGAGCGAGTGTCCGGGTCGTTGGCGTCGAGCACCATCCCCTTGCCCGCCCGCAGGCGCAGCACCACCGCTCGGGCGTCGGCCAGCGGCACCTGGTCGCCCACCTCGACACCGAGGGCTCGGGCGAGCTCCGCGTAGCGCACCGGCCCGGAGAGCGAGGACCTGGTGAGTCGGAAGTCGACTGAGAGCACCACCCAGCGGTCCATGTACTTGAAGATGCTGCCCCGGTAGGCGAAGCCGCACTCGGCGGCGGGGATGACCTGACGGGTGCCCTCGACCCGGTCGTACACCTCGACGCCGGTGATCGTCTCGGCGACCTCCTGGCCGTACGCGCCGACGTTCTGGATGGGGGTGGCACCGGTCGAGCCGGGGATGCCGGACAGGCATTCCAGCCCGGCCCAGCCGTTGGCGATCGTGGCGGCGACCAGGTCGTCCCACGGCTCGCCGGCGTCGACCCGTACGGTGACCGAGGTGGCGTCATCGGCGATGACCCGCATGCCACGGGAGCGCACCAGCACGACGGTGCCGGGGAAGCCGGCGTCGCCGATCACCACGTTGCTGCCCCCGGCCAGGATCAGGACCGGCTCCGCCGCGGCGCGTACCGCCTGGACGAGTTCGTCGGCACTGCCGGCGGCCACGATCCGCTCGGCCGGCCCACCCGTTCGGAGGGTGGTGTAGCCGGCGAGTGGACCGGGGATGGCACGATCGGCGTCGGTTGTCGGCTGGGCGGAGGCGTCTGGCACGCCCTTCACCTTAGGCTGACAAGTAGCCGTGGCACCCACTGGTCGCCCGGCACCCCCGGGAGGATGGCGATGAGCAGACTGCAGGGCAGCAAGGATTTCTGGATCGGGGCGCTCCGGACGGAGGGTCCGGCTTTCGCGGCAGCGGTGGCCGAGGCACCGCCGGAGACACCGGTGCTGTCCTGTCCGGGCTGGACGGTCAACGACCTCACACTGCACATGGCCGGCATCTACCACTGGGTTTCGTCGTTCGCCGGTTCCGGCCAGACCAGCCAGCCGCCTCGGCGGGAGAAGATCGAGGCTGACCCGGCCGTGAACGCGCTCCAGTTGTGGCAGCAGGGTTACGACAGGGTGATGACCCTCTTCGACGGGCTCGACCCCGAGGCGTCGGCGTGGAACTGGGCCCCGCAGCCGAAGAAGGCCGGTTTCTGGCCGCGTCGGATGGCGCACGAGACGGCTGTGCACCGTTGGGACGCCCAGCTCGCCATCGGGGCTGGTGACCCGGTGGAGGCGAAGCTCGCGGCCGACGGGGTGAGTGAGGTGCTGGACACGTGGCTGCCGGCGGGCCGGCGGCAGGTGCCCGGTGACTGGCACGGGGTGGTCCAGCTCTGCGCGACCGATGCGGCCCAGGAGTGGTATCTGCGGTTGCGCGGCGAGGGGGTGGCGCTGCTCGACACAGCGACCATCTTCGACCACGACGATCACCACGCTCGCGCCCAGGTCAGCGGCACTGCGAGCGACCTGCTGCTGGCGCTCTGGGGTCGGGTGAGCTTCGAGACGCTGGACGTCGCCGGTGACCGCACTCTGTTGGACGGTCTGCGCACCGGCTGACCGACCCATCACGAACGAGGGCGTCACCCCATTCGGGGTGGCGCCCTTCGTCGATGTCGGGGGTTACGCCGACTGCCGGAGGCCGCACCGGCGGCGAGCGTTCATCACGGGACCACAACGCTGAGAGAGCGCTCTCTTGACAGTGGGAAGGCGACCCACCACCCTGTCGTGAGAGCGCTCTCTTAGCCATCTGCCACCACCCGCCCGCCTTGAGAGAGGTCGATAACCCATGGCTGTCTTCCCGCGCCGCCGCCTCGCCGCGGTGGCCCTCGCCGCCGCCACCGCCCTGCTCGTCACCGCTGGCTGCGGCGGCGGCGACGAGCCGGGCGACGGACCGGTCACCCTGACCGTCGACGTCTTCGGCCAGTTCGGCTACGAGCAGCTCTACCAGGAGTACATGACCGCGAACCCCGGCGTGAAGATCGTCGAGCGCGGCACCGGCACCAACCTCGACGAGTACTCGCCGAAGCTCACCCAGTGGCTCGCCGCGGGCCGGGGCGCCGGCGACGTGGTGGCCATCGAGGAGGGCCTGCTTGTCGAGTACAAGGCCAATCCCGCGAACTTCGTCAACCTGCTGGACCACGGCGCCGCCGACCTCAAGGGCAACTTCCTGGAATGGAAGTGGAACGCCGGTCTGACCGCCGACGGCAAGCAGCTCATCGGCCTCGGCACCGACGTCGGTGGCATCGCCATGTGCTATCGCAAGGACCTCTTCGAGAAGGCCGGCCTGCCCACCGAGCGCGACGAGGTCTCCAAGCTCTGGCCCACCTGGCCGGACTACATCGCCACCGGTGAGAAGTTCGTCGCGGCCAAGACCGGCGCGTCCTTCCTCGACGCGGCCACCAACACGTTCAACACGATCCTGCTGCAGACCGCCGGCAACAGCAGCGGCTACAGCTACTACGACACCAGTGAGAAGCTGGTGGTCGACAGCAACCCCGCCGTACGACAGGCCTACGACACCACAATGGACATCATCGACTCGGGCCTCTCCGGCAAGTACGGATCCTGGTCGGAGGAGTGGGTTTCGGCCTTCAAGCAGTCGAAGTTCGCCACCATCGCCTGCCCCGCCTGGATGACCGGCGTCATCGAGGCCAACGCCGGCACTGACGCCCAGGGCAAATGGGACATCGCCCAGGTGCCCGGCAACGGCGGCAACTGGGGTGGATCACACCTCGCCGTGCCCAAGCAGAGCAAGCAGCAAGCCGAGGCGATCAAGCTGGCCAAGTTCCTCACCAGCGCCAAGGGGCAGATCGGGGCGTTCAAGGCCAAGGGTCCGCTGCCCTCCTCGCCGCAGGCGCTCGACGACCCGGCGATCACCGGCGCCACCAACGCGTACTTCTCCGGTGCGCCGGTAGGTGCCATCTTCGGCACCGGCGCGAAGAGCCTGAAGCCGGTCTACATGGGCCCGAAGAACCAGGCCGTACGGACCGAGGTGGAGAACGCCGTGCGGACCGTGGAGCTGGGTCAGCGCAGCCCCGCGCAGGGCTGGACCGACGCGGTGACCAACGCGAAGAAGGCCGCCGCCAAGTAGCCCGAGCGAGCGTGCGGGCGGGCCTCGGAGCAGAGGTCCCGCCCGCACGACGGAAAGGAGTTCTCGGGCATGACCGTCCAGCTCGACGCCCGCCCGCCGGCCCCACCGGCAACCGCTAACCGCCACCAATCCTCGGGTCGGCTCAGTCGATTCGACACCCGCTTCTCCCCGTACCTCTACATCGCCCCGTTCTTTCTGATCTTCGGCATCTTCGGGGCGTACCCGCTGGCGTACACCTTCTGGGTCTCGCTGCACGACTGGGACCTGCTCGGAGCCGACCATCCCTTCGTCGGGGCGGAGAACTACACCCGACTGCTGGCCGACGTCGACTTCTGGCACGCGCTGGTCAACACGCTGGGGATCTTCGTCATCTCCACAGTTCCGCAGTTGCTGGCGGCGCTCTGGCTGGCCAACCTGCTCAACCGGGGCCTGCGGGGGCGCACCGGGTGGCGGATGGCGGTGCTCGTCCCCAATGTCACGTCCACCGCCGCGGTGGCGATCGTGTTCGGGGTGCTCTTCGGCCGCGAGTTCGGGATGATCAATTGGCTGCTCGACCTGGTCGGGATGGACGCGATCGAGTGGAAGTCCAACCGGTTGGCCTCCTGGGTGGCCATCTCCGCCATGGTCGACTGGCGGTGGACCGGCTACAACGCGCTGATCCTGCTGGCCGCGATGCAGGCCATCCCCCGCGACCTGTACGAGGCGGCGGCGATCGACGGCGCCAACCGGGCCCGGCAGTTCTGGTCGGTCACAGTGCCGCTGCTCAAACCGACGATCATCTTCTGCGCCATCATCGCCACCATCGGCGGTCTGCAACTCTTCACCGAGCCCCGGATGTTCCACTCCGGCACCAACCCGATCCGCGGTGGGCCGCTGCGCGAGTCGCAGACGCTGACCATGTACATGTTCGAGAACGCCTTCGCCCCGCACTACAACTTCGGGTACGGCTCGGCAGTGGCCTGGCTGCTCTTCGCGCTCATCGCGATCGTCGCGGCGGTCAACGTGCTGCTCCTGCGCCGTCTCGGCGGCGGAGCGCGCCCCAGCGCCCGGAAGGGAACCACCCGATGAGCCGGCTCTGGCGGGCCAGCCCGCTCACCTACCTCGCCCTTGTCGTCGCCGTCGGCCTGTCGGTCTTCCCGATCTGGTGGATGTTCGTCGTCGCCAGCCGCAGCAACGACGCGATGGGCCAACTGCCACCCCCGGTCACCCCCGGCGGCAACCTGGGCGCCAACATCGCCCGCCTGTTCGACAACACCGACGCGTACTTCCTGACCGGCCTGATCAACTCGGCGATCGTGGCCACCACTGTGACCGTCTCCGTGGTGTTCTTCTCCAGCCTGGCCGGGTTCGCCTTCGCCAAGCTCAGGTTCCGTGGCCGCAACGCCCTGCTGCTGGTGATCATCGCGACCATGATGGTGCCGACGCAGCTCGGCGTGATTCCGCTGTACCTGCTCATGACCAAGCTGCAGTGGAACGACCGGCTGCCGGCGGTCATCGTCCCGGTGCTGGTCACCGGGTTCGGGGTGTTCATGATGCGGCAGTACGCCGGCCAGGCCATCAGTGACGAACTGATCGAGGCCGCCCGGATGGACGGCTGTGGCACCGCACGGATCTGGTGGCACGTCGTGCTGCCCGCCCTGCGTCCCGCCGCCGCCGTCCTCGGTCTGCTCACCTTCATGACCACCTGGAACGACTTCCTCTGGCCGTACGCTGTATTGAACGATCCGGCGAATCCGACAGTGCAGCTGTCCCTACGAGCACTGTCGGACGGGTACTACCAGGACATGTCGCAGGTGTTCACCGGAACGGCCATCGCGACGTTGCCCCTGCTACTGGTCTTCGTGTTGTTCGGCCGGCAGATCATCGGCGGAATCATGGAAGGTGCGGTCAAGGCGTGAACGAGCGGAGCGAGCCAACCAACCAGCCCAGTAACGAGATCCGGTTTCCCGAGAACTTCCTCTGGGGGGCGGCCACCGCCGCGTACCAGATTGAGGGTGCGGCCCGCGACGACGGTCGCGGTCCGTCCATCTGGGACACCTTCAGCCGTACGCCGGGCAAGGTGTACCAGGGCCACACCGGCGACGTCGCCTGCGACCACTACCACCGGTACGCCGACGACGTGGCGCTGATGGCCGAGCTGGGCCTTCGGGCGTACCGGTTCTCGGTCGCCTGGCCGCGGATCCAGCCCGACGGCACCGGCCCCGCCAACCCCCGTGGGCTGGACTTCTACGACCGACTCACCGACACGCTGCTCGCGCGGGGAATCGATCCGATCGTCACCCTCTACCACTGGGACCTGCCGCAGTCCCTCGGCGACCGGGGCGGCTGGACCAACCGGGACACCGCAGAACACTTCGCCACCTACGCCACGGCTGTGTACGCGCGCCTCGGCGACCGGATCGACGTGTGGACAACGCTCAACGAGCCGTGGTGCTCGGCCTACCTCGGTTACGCCAACGGCCTGCACGCCCCGGGTGAGCAGGATCCGGCGGCGGCCTTCACCGCCGTACACCATCTGCTGTTGGGGCACGGCCTGGCGGCGCGGGCGTTGCGGGCGGCCGGCGCGCGCAGCGTGGGCGTCACCGTCAACCCGGCCGACGTACGCCCGGCTGACCCGCAGAGCGCCGCCGACGCCGCCGCGGTTCGCCTGGTCGACGGCCTGCACAACCGGATCTTCCTGGACCCGCTGCTGGCCGGCGGCTACCCGGACGACGTCCGCGAGCACGTGGCCCGGATCGTCGAGCCGACGTTCATCCGCGACGGCGACGAGAAGGTGATCGCCGCCCCGATCGACCTGCTCGGGATCAACTACTACGCCCCGAGTTACGTGGCCGGTCGGCCCGACGGCGCCGGCAACGGCGCGTACCCGGGCACCGAGGGTGCTGTGCACTTCCTGCCGCCGGCCGGGCCGCTCACCGACATGGGTTGGATGATCGAACCGGCCGGGCTCACCCGTCTGCTGGAGCGGATCGCCGCCGACTACCCCGGTGTGCCGCTGCTGATCACCGAGAACGGCGGGGCGTTCCCCGACAAGCCGGGCGCCGACTCGCCCGACGGCCCGACGCAGGTGATCGACGCCGATCGCATCGCCTACCTCGACGGGCACCTCCGTGCGGCGCACGAGGCGATCTCCCGGGGCGTGGACCTGCGCGGTTATCTCGTATGGTCATTCCTGGACAACTTCGAGTGGGCGGAGGGTTACCGCAAGCGGTTCGGGATCGTGCACGTCGACTACCTGACCCAGCGGCGCACACCGAAGGCCAGCGCCCGGTGGTACCAGGAGGTGATCTCCCGGAACGGGCTGTGACGAGCGGGGGAAAGCGCGATGACGACGGCGCAGCGGCCGACGCTCGAAGCGGTGGCAGCGCGGGCCGGGGTGTCCCGCGCCACCGTTTCCCGGGTGGTCAACGGCTCCACCACCGTCGCCGAACCGATCCGCGAGGCGGTCACCCGGGCGGTCGCCGAGTTGGGGTACGTCCCCAACCTGGCGGCCCGCAGCCTGGTCACCCAGCGCACCGACTCGATCGCCCTGGTCATGCCGGAGGCGGCCACCCGGGTCTTCTCCGACGACCAGGTCTTCCCCGGCATCATCCGGGGCGTCAGCCAGGAGTTGGAGGCGGCCGACAAGCAACTGGTGCTGATGCTCGCCGGCTCGCCGGCCGGGCACCATCGGGTCGAGCGGTACACCACCGGCCGGCACGTCGACGGCGTGCTCTTCGCGTCGCTGCACGGTGCCGACCCGCTGCCCGGCACGCTGGCCCGACTCGGCATCCCGGTGGTGGTCAGCGGCCGCCCGCTCGGCGACGTGCCCGTCCCGTACGTCGACGTCGACCACGTGGCCGGGGTGACCGCAGCCGTCCGGCACATGATCGACAGCGGTCGCCGACGGATCGCGACAATCGCCGGGCCACAGGACATGGTCGCCGGGATCGAACGGCTCAGCGGTTACCGCAGCACTGTCGCCGACGCGGGGCTGCCCGAGCTGATCGCCATCGGCGACTTCACCCGGGAATCCGGGTCGGCGGCGATGCGCCGCCTGCTCGCCGAGCATCCCGACCTCGACGGCGTCTTCGCCGCCTCCGACCTGATGGCGCACGCCGCCCTGCGGACGCTTCGCGAGGCTGGTCGGCGGGTGCCCGACGACGTGGCGGTGGTCGGCTTCGACGACATCGAGACCGCCGCCTACACCGAGCCGCCGCTGACCACCGTCCGGCAGCCGATCGTGGAACTCGGCCGCCGGATGACCCGCCAACTGCTCCGGCTGGCCGCCGGGGAGAGCATCGAGGAGGCGATCATGCTCCCCACCGAGCTGATCCGCCGCGCCTCCGCCTGACCGCGCCTCCGCGCCTCCGCGCCTCCGCGCCTCCGCGCCCGCCGCGCGGCACGCGCCGGGCCCGCCCTGCAAGATCCGCACAACTTCAGGGAAATAGTGGCCTCCCGGCGCTCGGAGGCCACTATTTCCATGAAGTTGCTGCCTGCAGGTCGGTCTCAGGCTGCGGACGCACATGGTTAATGCGTCGCTCAGGCGGACGACCTTGGTTAGCCTCGCCGACATGCCGGATCCTGTCGCGCTGCCGTACGTGCTCAGCTTTATCCACCAACCCGTAGAGGTCGAGGCGGTCGCCGCCGTACGGATAGGGGCCTGACATGCGTATCCGTGTGGCACAGCCGGACGACGCCCCAGGTGTGGTGGCGCTGCGGACGATCGTCTACCCGTATCTGGTGCGCGGGGTCGAGTCGACCCGGAAGATGCTCGCCGAGCCCCCACCCGAGGAGGGCTGGACCGCCTTCGTGGCCGAGGTCGACGACCAGGTGGTCGGGTGGACGTCCGCGCAACGCTCCGGCTGGACCTCCACCCCGGACTTCGGCGAGATCTCGATGCTGCACGTGCACCCGGAACACCGGCAACAGGGCCTCGGCACGGCGCTGCTGACCACCGCCACCGACCACCTCCGCCAGCTGGGAATCCGTCGGATACGCGCGATGGCGCAGACGGACGGGCTGCCGTTCGCTCGCCGGCACGGTTACGAGCCCAGCCGGGAGGTGCGCTACTCGGCGCTCGACCTCAACCCGGCACCCGCGCTACCCGAGCCGCCCCCGGGCGTACGACTGTTGCCGATCTCCGACCTGGACCCGCACCTGCTGTACGAGGCCGACGTGGCCTCGGCCGCCGACGAGCCGGGCGACGTGCCGGTCGACTCGATCAGCTACGAGAGCTGGCAGTACGACGTCTGGAACAACCTCGGCCTGGACAAGGCGGCCAGCACCGCCGCCGAGGTAGATGGTGTGGTCGCCGCCTTCAGCCTGGTCAAGCGGGACGGGGACCGGATGTGGTCGGACTTCACCGGCACCATCCCGGAATACCGGGGGCGGGGCCTCGCCCGGCTCACCAAGACCGCCGCGCTGCACCGGGCCGCCGCGAACGGCGTGCGCGTCGCGTACACCTCGAACGACGAGGCGAACGGGCCGATGCTCGCGATCAACACCCGGCTGGGCTACCGCCAGGTGGCATCCCAGTGGACCTGCCTGGCCGACGTGACCTGACCGGCAGCCACCCGCGCGTCAGCGACCCCCGCCCGCGCCGATCTTGCACTTTCGGTCGCCGATATGTACGGAATGCCCCCTATGCCGCGACAGAATGTGCAAGATCGCGGAAAGGTGCGGCTCGACCAGGGTGATCTCCACGTCAGCTCTCCTCGATGGGCTGGCCCATCGAGCGACGGGCCAGCAACGTGGCACCGGCGACCGCGGCCGGCATGATCAACACGGCGCCGAGCGGGATCAGGAAGCAGAGGAAGACGGCCACTCCGAAGCCGAGCGCTGTGGGCCGGTCGGCCTTCAGGATCGTCCGGCGCTGCGGCAGCCGCATCCCCCGTCGGTAGAACGGTGCACCCACCAACTCCACGGCGAGGAACCACCCGCCCACTGCCGCCCCGATGACCGGGACGACCGTCTGGCCGACGATCGGGATGAAGCCGGCGACGAAGAGCGGGATGCCGACCAACGCCGTGAGCGCCACCAGGCGTACCGAGTCGGCGAGGCTGCGGCGCAGCGACGACCAGAAGGGCACCTCCACCGCCCCCGGCGTGCCGCCGTACCGCTGCTCGACCTGCTCGGAGATCTTCTCGTAGAACGGGTCGCCGATGACCAGGGTGACAGCGGTGAAGGTGAGCACGCCAAGCAGGCCGCCGAGCCCCAGGAAGGCCAACCCGGCGATCACCCGGACCAGGCTGCGGCCGGTGCTCGACCAGTCGTCGGCGAACGGGGTGACCAGCGCGGCGAGGTCGTCCACGAAGTACACCAGGGTGGCGAGCGCGGCCAGGAAGAGCGCGCCGGAGATCAGCGCCGGCACGATGCCGAGCAGCATCAGCCCCGGGCTGCGGACGTAGAGGCCCAGCCCGCGCAGGAGCAGCCCCGCCCCGGCGAGGAAGCGTCCGACGACCCCGGTCACCGGGCTGGCGATTCTGCTGGCATCCACGATCGAGCAGCCTAACCAGCCGTGATCGGATCCGCCGGGCGGAGCGCTAGCAGCGACTCACCTCGTACACATCAACCGGTTGACGGACGGCAGTGATCCACCGGGGACGCCGAGGTTCGTCGCTGACCGGTCGATTCGCCGGCGGGCCACCCCGACAACCCTTGAGGGGTACGAAGTCAGCGGCGGCGGAAGGCGGCACGATGCCGGTCATCGAGGTGACCCACCTGAAGAAGCGGTACGGCGACCTGGTGGCGGTGGACGACGTGTCGCTCGCCGTGGAGGCCGGGGAGATCTTCGGCGTCCTCGGTCCGAACGGCGCCGGCAAGACCACCACGGTGGAGTGTGTCGCCGGGCTGCGTGTCCCCGACGGGGGCGGGGTGTCGGTCCTCGGGCTCGACCCTCGCGGGGACGCGGCCCAGCTACGCCAGCGGGTCGGGGTGCAACTCCAGGAGAGTCAACTGCCGGACCGGTTGCGGGTGGCCGAGGCGCTGGAGCTGTACGCCTCGTTCTACAGCAACCCCGCCGACCCGGCCGAGCTGATCGACAGGCTGGGCCTAGGCGACAAGCGGAACACCGCGTACAAGAAGCTCTCCGGCGGTCAGAAGCAGCGGCTCTCCATCGCGCTGGCCCTGGTGGGCAACCCGGAGATCGCCATCCTCGACGAGCTGACCACCGGGCTGGACCCGCAGGCCCGCCGGGACACCTGGGGCCTCATCGAGCAGGTCCGCGACAGCGGGGTGACGATCGTGCTGGTCACCCACTTCATGGAGGAGGCCGAGCGGCTCTGCGACCGGGTCGCGGTGATCGACCGGGGTCGGGTGGTCGCCCTGGACAGCCCGGCGGGCCTGGTGTCGTCTGTGGCTCCGGAGCAGCGGATCCGGTTCCGGCCCTCGGCTCCGGTCGACGACCGACTCCTCACCGACCTGCCTGAGGTGTCCGCCGTGCAGCGCACCGGCAGTCAGGTGGTGGTGACCGGCACCGGTGAGTTGCTGCACGCCGTCACCTCGGTGCTCGCCCGCCACCAGATCGTCGCCGCGGACCTGCGGCTGGAGCAGTCCACCCTCGACGACGCCTTCGTCGAGCTGACCGGGCACCGGCCCGCCAACTGAGAGGGAGCCGGCATGCACGCCTTCCGCAACATCCTGAAGACCGAGGCGCGGCTCTACCTCCGGGACCTGCCGACGCTCCTCACCACGATCGGACTGCCGACCCTGATCCTGGTGGTGCTCGGGCTGATCCCCTCGCTGCGCAAGCCGGACCCGACCTTCGACGGGCAGACCTTCGTCAGCTACTTCGCTCCGTCGCTGCTGGTGGTCACCCTCGCCATGGTCGGGGTGAACATCCTGCCTTCGGTGCTGGCCACCTACCGGGAACGCGGCGTCCTGCGTCGGCTGGCGACCACCCCGGCGCACCCGGCGGCTCTGCTCGCGGCCCAACTGGTGCTGGCCCTGGCCGGGATCCTGGCCAGCGCGCTGCTGCTCATCGTCGTCGCCCGGCTCGCGTTCGGGGTGCCGTTCCCCCGGCACCCGCTCGGCTTCACGCTGGCGTTCATCCTCGGCACGGCCGCGCTGTTGTCGCTCGGCCTGCTGGTCGCCGCCGTGGCCCGCACGACGAAGGCGGCCCAGGCCCTGGCCGTGCCGCTGTTCCTGGTGACCATGTTCTTCGGCGGGGTCTACCTGCCTCGGTTCCTGCTCCCGGACGTCGTGGCGCGGATCGGCGACTACACGCCGCCCGGGGTGCAGGCACTCCTCGATGCCTGGACCGGCACCCCGCCGCAGCCGCTGCACCTGGGGATAATGGCGGTGATCGCCGTGGCGGCCGGCGCCAGCGCGGCGAAACTGTTCCGCTGGGAGTGAGCGGAGATGCGATGACCTGCAACGGTGGGCACGACCGTCTGGCCAGTTGGCGGGAACGCGAGGCGAGCCTCTATCGGGTGTTCCCCTTCGGCGGGCTGACCCTGGGCACCCTGCTGGCCCTCGTCGCACCGGCACCCGCTCATCTGGGGGCACTGCCCACCCTCGCCATCGCCGTGGCGGCCGGATGCTGGGTCGCCTGGTTCGTCACACTGCACCCCGGCTGGCAGAGTCGGCGCACGCTGATGGCGGTCTACTACGCCGGCCTGCTCACGTTCGCCGCCGCACTGGTGGCCGCCAGCCCGTGGTACGGCTTCTTCGCCTGGATCGGCTACATCCACGCCTTTCCGGTGCTGCCCGGGCGCTGGCGGGTCGCCGGGGTGGTCACCACTGCCGCCCTCGTCGCCACGTCGCAGGGCGGCGGTCTGTCGGTGGTGACGTCGCACCTGCCACTCTGGCTGGTGCTGGTGCTGTTCAACCTGGTGGTGGCCGGCTCGGTGACCTGGTTCGCGATGATCGCCGAACAGGAGGACGCCAAACGCAAACGGTTGGTGGCGGAACTCGGCGAGACCAACCGCCAACTCACCGAGACGGCCAGTGAGAACGCCGGGCTGCACGCCCAACTGCTCACCCAGGCCCGGGAGGCCGGCGTGCTGGACGAACGGCAACGGATGGCGCGCGAGATCCACGACACCCTGGCGCAGGGGTTGACCGGCATCATCACCCAGTTGGAGGCGGCCGAGCAGACCCGCGACCGGTCCGCCGACTGGCGTCGGCACGTCGACAACGCGCTCGCCCTGGCCCGGGAGAGCCTCACCGAGGCCCGCCGTTCGGTACAGGCGGTCCGTCCGGAACCGTTGGAGACGGCCCGACTACCGGACGCCCTCGTCGATCTGGGCGGGCGCTGGTCGGCCCTGAACGGGGTACGGGCCGACGTGGCCACCACCGGCACCCCCCGCCCACTGCATCCTGAGGTCGAGGTGACACTGCTACGGGCCGCCCAGGAGGCGCTGTCCAATGTGGCCCGGCACGCCGCCGCGTCGCGGGTCGGGCTGACCCTGTCGTACATGGCGGACGTGGTCACGCTCGACGTCCGCGACGACGGGGCGGGTTTCGACCTCACCGACCAGCCGCTGCCCCGTGAGCCGGGCGGCGGGTACGGGCTGACCGCCATGCGGCAACGGGTGACGAGGGTAGGTGGCGAGTTGGCAGTCGAATCCGAGCCGGGCGGCGGCACCGCCATCTCGGCGTCCGTCCCCGCGCTACCCGGAGGTGCCGGTTGACCGCCCCGGTTCGGCTGCTGATCGTCGACGACCACCCGGTGGTGCGGGACGGCCTGCGGGGGATGTTCACCGGCGACCCCGATTTCGAGGTGGTGGGCGAGGCGGCGGACGGTTCGGAGGCGTTGGCCCTGGTCGCGACGCTGCTGCCGGACGTGGTGCTGATGGATCTGCGGATGCCCGGCATGGATGGGGTGACCGCCATCGGCAGGCTGGCTCGCGCCGGCAGCACCGCCCGGGTGCTGGTGCTCACCACCTACGACACGGACGCTGACGTGCTGCCGGCGATCGAGGCCGGCGCGACCGGCTACCTGCTCAAGGACACACCTCGGGAGGACCTGGTTCGGGCGGTCCGGGCTGCTGCCCGGGGTGAGTCGGTGCTCGCGCCCAGCGTCGCCGGCCGGCTGATGGGCCGGCTGCGCGCTCCCGCGGAGGAGCCGCTCAGTCAACGGGAGTTGGAGGTGCTCACCCTGGTGGCCCGCGGTGCCTCCAACCGGGAGGCGGCGACCCGCCTGTTCATCAGCGAGGCCACAGTCAAGACGCACCTGCTGCACCTGTACGCCAAGCTCGGGGTCAACGACCGGGCTGCCGCGGTGGCCACCGCGTACGACCGGGGGTTGCTGACGCCCGGCGGGCGGTGAGCGGCACCGGGCAGGATGGGCGGATGCGCGCGTCCCGACTGATCTCTTTGCTGTTGCTGTTGCAGTCGCGCGGGTCGATGACCGCGAGCGAGCTGGCGCGGGAGCTGGAGATCTCCGAGCGGACCGTCTATCGGGACGTTCTGGCGCTCTCGGCGGCGGGCGTGCCGGTCTACGCCGACCGGGGGCGGGCCGGCGGTTACCGCCTGCTCGGCGGGTACCGCACCCGACTGACCGGGCTGACCCGGGACGAGGCGGAGGCGCTCTTCCTCGCCGGGCTGCCCGGACCGGCCGGCGAGATGGGGCTCGCCGACGCTGTCGCGTCCGCCGAGTTGAAGGTGCTCGCCGCGCTGCCACCTGCCCTGCGCGACGCGCCGGCCCGTGCCGGGCAGCGGTTCCACCTGGACGTGCCGGGCTGGTTCCGGGAGACCACGCCACCGCTCTGGCTGCCCGAGCTGGCCCGGGCGGTCTGGGGCGACCGGGTGGTGGCGCTTCGCTACCGACGCGGCGACCGGGAGGTGACCCGCCAGGTCCAGCCGTACGGCTTGGTGCTCAAGAGCGCGGTCTGGTATCTGGTCGGCCGGGTCGGCGACGATGTGCGCACCTACCGGGTGGACCGGGTCACCGCTGTCGAGGTGGGCGACGAGCACTTCGACCGCGACGAGGGCTTCGACCTGGCCGGGCACTGGCGCGAGCAGGCCGGGTCGTTTTTGCGGACCATGCTGCGGGCCGAGGTCGCCGTCCGGCTGAGCCCCGCCGGCCTGCGCCAGCTCCGGCACCTGGTCGATGCCCCCTTCGTGTACGACGAACTGGTCGCCGCCGCCAGCCCACCCGACGGGCAGGGCTGGGTGGTGGCCCGGCTGCCCGTCGAGTCGGTCCCGGTGGCGTACCGCCAACTGCTGGGGCTCGGCCCCGAGGTCGAGGTCATCGACCCACCCGAGCTGCGGCGGTTGTTCGCGGAGAGCGCCGAACGGCTCGCCGCGCTCTACCGGTAGCCGGTCACGTCCGACGGCTTGCCCGCGTCGACCACCTCGGTGATGTAGCGGAAACCCTCGGGTTGGCTGCCGTCGAGGTCGGTGAAGCCGTACACCTTGGACAGCGTGCCGGCGTCGACGGACGTGCCGCTCCAGCGGGCCTTCTCCTCGTCGGCGGCGAGCGCGGCCACCGCCCGGCCGACGAAGGCCGGGGTCTCCGAGATGAGGAAGTTCGGGTCGGTGGCGGCCCCGTCGCGCCAGTTCTCCTCGGTCACGCCGAAGTGCTCCAGCATCGCCTCGGAACGGATCCAGCCGGGGGTGAGCGCCACGGCCGTGCAGCCGTGCGGCTTCAGCTCGTGCGCCTGGCTGAAGGCGAGCCGGTTGACCGAGACCTTGGCGAGGTCGTAGAAGACCGACAGTCGGTAGTTCTCGTCGTTGTACGCCTTGGTGCCGTCGCCCATCTCCACCACCAGCCCGCCGGGCTTGCGGATCAGCAGCGGCAGGGCGAAGTGGCTGGTGATGATGTGCGTGTCGACTGCCAGTCGCAGGGTACGGAAGCCGGCGTCGAGTGGCTGCTCCCAGACCGGCTTGTCCCAGGTGACCAGCGGGTCGCCGCCCCAGATGTCGTTCACCAGCACGTCGAGGTGGCCCTGCTCGGCGTCGATCCGGGCGACCAGGTCGCGGACCTGCTCGGGCACCAGGTGGTCGACCTGAACGGCGATGCCGGTGCCACCGGCCGCGCTGACCAGCTCGGCGGTCTCCTCGATGGTCTCCGGTCGGTCCATCTCGGAGCGGCCGGCCCGGGAGCTGCGACCGGTGGCGTAGACAGTGGCACCGGCCGCGCCGAGCTGAACGGCGATCTGCCGCCCGGCACCACGGGTGGCACCGGCGACGAGCGCGATCTTTCCTGTGAGCGGTTGTGTCATGCCTGCGACGTTGTCAGCAATACCTGACAACCGACGTCCGAATTCGGTACTCGATCTAGTCGACCAGTCGGACCCGGACCCGACGGTTGGCCCGCCCCTTGCTCTCCACCTTGACCACCTGGACCTTGCCGATCTGGGCGGTGGAGGCGACGTGGGTGCCGCCGTCGGCCTGCACGTCCAGCCCGACG
Organism: Micromonospora hortensis; assembly: GCF_022230935.1. NCBI lineage: Bacteria > Bacillati > Actinomycetota > Actinomycetes > Micromonosporales > Micromonosporaceae > Micromonospora > Micromonospora hortensis. Next base: position 122,166 of record NZ_JAKKFE010000006.1, on the reverse strand, counting down.
ATGTCGACGATCCGGACCTCCTGCTCGCCCGGCGGGATGAGGTTGGACTGGGTACGGATGATGTCCGGCAGGGCCAGCGCCTCGGTGCGCGGCAGCACCCGGGTGGCGACCGAGCGGTCGGCGGCCACCTCGGCGTTGACCAGCTCCTCGATGCGGCTCTTGAAGTCTGGCGGCACCTCGGGAAGGTTGAAGTCCATCCGGGCCTCACCCGGTTCCATGGAGTTACCCGTGACGAGCGCGCCGAAGTCGCGAAACACCACACCGCAGAGCACGTGCAGGCCCGAGTGGGTACGCATCAGCCGGGTGCGGCGCTCGTCCTCCACCGCGCCGGCGACCTCGGTGCCGACCGGCGGTAGCGGGTCACCCTCGGCGGGGATCAGGTAGGGGTCGTCGCCCTTGCGGGTGCCGACGATGCGGGTCTGTACGCCCTGCCAGAGCAGCACGCCGTGGTCGGGTGGTTGACCACCGCCGCCCGGGTAGAACGCCGAACGGTCCAGCACGATGCCCTGCTCCGCATCGGAGTGCAGGACCGTGCACGTCCATTCGCGCAGTGTCGGGTCGGCAAGGTCCAGCCGGTGCGTGCGGCCGTGCTGTGTGACGCCCATGACAGGGCAGGTTACTCGTTCAGGAAGCCGGAGATGCGGTCCCGCAGATCGGCGCGTTCCGTCCAGAGCACGCCGGGCCTGTCGTACACGTGCAGGGTGGCCTGGGGCAGCGCGACGGCGAGCCGCTCGGCGACCTCGACCGGGTGCAGGTCGTCGCCCGCGCAACCGATCACCAGCGCCGGCGCGGTGACGCCCGTCAGGTCACCGATCTGGCGCAGCGGTGTCTGGTCGGTGAGCGTGGCCAGACCGTCGGCGAGACCGTCGCGGAGCAGTTGGTCGAGCCGTTGTCGCAGGTAGGCCCAGCCGGCCGGGGTGTTGCGCACCGCCGGGGGCAACTCCAGCGTGACGATGTCGGCGACCGCCGAGGCGTCCCCGCTCTCCACCGCCTCCAGCAGGTCGGTGACGCGTTCGCGGGCGATCGGCCCGCGTGGCTCGTCGAGGACCGCCGGCAGGAAGAAGACAAGCTTGTCGAAACGCTCCGGGCTCTCCACGAGGAGCCGGCAGAGGGCACCCGCGCCGAGGCTCGCGCCGAACGCCCGGCTGGCGCCGCCGAGGTCGGCGATCGCCCGCAGATCCCGGGCCAGGTCCAGGTAGTCCCACGGCCCGTCCGGGGCTTCGGAGCGGCCGTGCCCACGGAACTGGAAGAACACCTTGCGGCCGTTCACCCCACTGCCGAACGGTCGGGTGGTGGCGATGCCGTGGCCCAGCCCGTGCGCGAACACGGTGACCGGATCACCGGTGCCGGTGACCAGCCGCTCCAGCCGTACGCCGTGCGGGGTGTCGACCAGCTCGGTCTCCGGCTCCGGCAGTGCCGGCCGGCCGGTACGCGGCCCACCCGGCCCGGGCCCCCAGGTGCGGGGCCCGCTGTCGGGTGGGGGCGGCCAGCGAAAACCTCTCACCAGAACCCTTTGCCGTCGCTCAGGTCGCGCAGACCGACCCGGACATCGAGCAGGTAGATCAGACCGGCGGCGATGCCGACCAGTCCGAAGAGGCTGATCGGACCGAAGCCGAGCAGGGTGAGCACGAGGCAGACCGCCAGGATGGCGATCCAACCGCCCTTGGGCAGCGTCCCGATGGCGGGGAAGGCGTCGGAGCGCTGCGTGACGGCGTGCACCAGGGCGACGCCCTGAACGATCAGCGCGAAGACGAGCAGGATCAGCTCGATCACGTCACGGACGGCAAAGGCGAAGATCGGCGCGGCGTTGGCCATGTCGGCCAGTTTATGTCCACGACCCCGGCTACGTCCGACAAGGACGCCGCCGGGGTCGTGGACCCGACGGGCTACTCGGCGGCCGGGCGGGTCCGCTTGGTGGCCCGGGGAAGCTTCGCCGACGGGGTCTCGGCCGGCTTGGGGGCCTTCGGCGCGCGGGCGACCTTCTTGACCGCGGCCGGCTTGGCCTCGGCGATCTCCGCCACGTCGGCCGGGGTCGGCGCGTCAGCGGGGGCCGCGGCGGTGGGGGTGGTGACAGCCGCGGTGGTGGCCGGCGTCACGGCCTCGGTGGCCTCGATGTCGGCGTTGACGGTCTCGGCGGCCTCCAGCACGCCGGCACCGACGACCCGCTCGCCCCGGGCGACCAGCGCGCCGTACGCGGCGAACGCGCGCTCCTGGGCGACCTGGGCGCCCGCGACCACCAGGGCGGCGTTGCGGGTCGCGGCGGCGCGCAGCTTGTCGATGTCGGCCACTTCGCGCAGCTTCGCCAGGTCGGCGGTCTCGTTGGCGGTGCGCAGCGTCTCGGTGGCCTTCTGCTTCAGCTCGAAGCCGGTCAGCACAGCCCGGCCACCCAGGTCGGCGACGACCCGGGTGCTGAGGACGCCGACCACGGCCGGCAGCTTGCGCAGCTGCTCGATGGCCAGCTCACCGGCGCCGGCTGCGGCGTAGATCGGGGCGGGGATGCGGTTGGTCTTCGGCTCGCTCATGACGTCTCCTCTTCGGCCGCGTCGGCGGCCTTCTTCTTCTGGGGGATGCTGGTGCTGCCCGGGGCGGGGGCGGTGCCCGCCTCGGTGACGGCTACCGACTCGAGCACGGCCTCGGTCGGGGTGCCGCCCACTGTGGTGGGGCCGGTGGCGGCCACATTGGCCAGGTCGGCGGCCTGGCTGGCGGGCTGGTCGGCCTGCGTCGTCTCGGCTTCGGCCTGGGCCTCGGCCAGCCGGGTGTTCTCCCGGCGGAACGTCTCGTAGATCTGACTGAGCGACTGCTTCTGGGCCATCGTCAGGTCGGCGTCCACGGCGATGGCGGCGAGCACCCCGTGGCCTTCCTTGTCGTCGAGCAGACCGGCGCGCAGATACATCGCCGGCGTGGAGACCCGCAGTGCGCTCGCCAGTTGCTGGAGCACCTCGGCGCTGGGCTTGCGCAGACCGCGCTCGATCTGGCTGAGGTACGGGTTGCTGACCCCCGCCTGCTCGGCGAGCTGCCGTAGCGAGATCTTGGCGTTGCGCCGAAGATCGCGGATGAACCCGCCGACGTCGGGAAGGTCCTTGGGTGTGGCCATGGCAGCGACGCTAACCGCCCGCGCTAGCTTTTGCTAGCAAAACGCTAACCATAGTTAGCAAGGTCTCAGCGCCCCGTTTGCGCGCCGACCGACCGATCCGTACGGTCCGTCCGTGCACAAGATCACAGTCAATGGAGCAAGCATCGCGTACGACGAGGCCGGCACCGGTTCGCCCGTCGTCCTGCTGCACGCCGGAATCGCCGACCGGCGGATGTGGCGGGGGCAGGTGTCCGCGCTCGCCGCCCGGCACCGGGTGATCGTCCCGGACCTGCGCGGCTACGGAGACTCGGAGCTCCCGCCGACCCCGTTCGCGCACCACGACGACGTGGCCGGGCTGTTGGACGCGCTCGACCTGCCCCGGGCCGCCCTGGTCGGCTGCTCCTTCGGTGGGGCGGTCGCCATCGACACCGCGCTGGCCCACCCCGACCGGGTGAGCGCGCTCGCGCTGTTCGACACGGCGGTCTCCGGCAACGAGTGGTCCGACGAGGCGAACGACCTCTGGGACGGCCTGGTCGGCGAGGTCGACCCGGACGACTTCGTCGCCGGCGCGTCCGGTGAGGTGCGGTTCTGGGTGGTCGGCCCGCACCGCCAGCCGGAGGACGTCGACACCGAGCTGGTCGCGTTCGCGCAGGAGATGGACCAGCGTGCCCTCGCCGCCGAGCTGGCGCTCGGCGCGGTCGAGGTGGGAGAGCTGTCGCCACCGGCGATCGGTCGTCTCGGCGAGCTGAAGATCCCCGTCCTGGTCACCGCCGGTGCCGCGGACGTGCCGGACATCAGTCGGCTCGCCGACCGGATCGCCGCCGAGGTCCCCAACGCGGTACGACTGCCCGACGTGCCGGACGCCGCGCACCTGCTGCCGCTGGAGCGTCCAGAGCCGGTCAACGCCGCACTGCTCGACTTCCTGGGCTAGCCGCCACCGACGCCGCCGGCGGTGTCACCAGAGCGGGCGGACCGCCCCGACCGGGACCCCGCCACCGAAGAGCGGCACCTCGGCGTACTCGGTCAGCACCGGAGTGTCCACGCCGAGCCGGCGCAGCGCGGAGACCAGTACCGGCATCCGGGCCCGGTCGGCGCCGTCGTCGATCTTCAGTGCGACGGCGCCGACGCCCGGCAGCGCCACGGCGATCACACCCTCGGCACCGACCTTGGCCAGCAGCCCCGGGACGCCACGCATCAGCCGGGTGTCGTCGGCCTGGGTGCCGCCCACGATCTCCGGGTGGGCCCGCATCGCGTCGGCCACGGTGCGCGGCACCGAGCCGGGCTCCGCGTCGACCAGCCGCAGGTACGCCCCGGCCAGGCCGGTCAGCGACACCGCGAGGACCGGGGCGCCGCAACCGTCGACCCCCACGGCCGCCGCCTGCTCGCCGGTGAACTCCTCGATGGCGGCCCGCAACCGCTGCTGAAGGGGGTGCTCCGGCCGCCAGTAGCCCTCCCGCGACCAACCGGCGGCCTCGCAGGTCAGCAGCATCCCGCTGTGCTTGCCGGAGCAGTTCATCTGCACCCGGCTCGGGCCGCCACCGGCGCGAAGCACCGCCTCCCGGGCCGCGGCGCCCACCGGCAGGTCGGGCGGGCAGTGCAGCGCCGACGCGTCCAACCCGGCGCGCTCCAGCAGGGCATCGACCCGGGTCAGATGGAATTCCTCGCCCGCGTGACTCGCCGAGACCAGCGCCACGTCGGCCGGGTCGGTCAGGGCCAGGCCGGCCCGGAGCATCCCGATCGCCTGCATCGGCTTGCTCGCCGACCGGGGGAAGATCGGCGAGGACACGTCCCCGGCGGACGCCACAGCGATACCGGCGGCGTCCAGCACCACCACCGAGCCACGGTGCGCACCCTCCACGAACCCGGACCGGACCACCTCGGCGAGCGGCGCGCCGCCCTCGTACGTCTTCGTCACGCGCTGGACGGTACCGACGGTCCGGGGGTGCCCGGCGGCGGGGTGACCAGGAGGTCCACCGCCCGGGTGACAGGGGCGCGGGACAGACCCGGCCTACAGCCCGAGCAACTCGCGGGCCTCGGTGGTGGTCAGCGGCGGGCGCTGGGCGAGCTGGGCGAAACCCACAGCGCGGGCGACCAACTGCATGTTGGACTCCACCGGGCGGCCCTTCGCGTACGTCACGGTGTCCTCCATGCCAACCCGCAGGTGCCCGCCGGTCGACAGCGAGGCCAGCAGCACCGCGATGGTGCTCCGGCCGACGCCGGTGGCCGAGAAGGTGGTGCCCTCGGGCAGGTCCCGCAGCATCCGGTGGGCCGCGACAAGGGTCTCGGTGGTGCCCGGCATACCGCCCGGCACGCCCATCACGAAGTCGACGTGCACGTGCCCGCCGGCCGGCAGCCCGTACTTGCCGAGCAACCGCTGCAACGCGGACAGGTGGCCGAGGTCGAAGATCTCGTACTCCGGCACGATCCCGCGTTCCTGCATCCGGGTGTGCAGGTCGACGATGAACTCCCAGCGGTTGAGGAAGACGTCGTCGCCGAAGTTGACAGTGCCCATGGTGCAGGAGGCCATGTCCGGACGCGCGTCGAGCACGGCGAGCCGGGCGGCCTCCGGGTCGGTCACCGCACCACCGGAGGAGAGCTGCACGATCAGGTCGGTGCTCTCCCGCAGCGCCGCCACGGTGTCGGCCAGCCGCACCGGGTCGAGCGTCGGCCGGGCCTCGTCGTCGCGGATGTGGACGTGGATCACGGCGGCGCCGAGCGCCTCGCACTCCTTGGCGGTGAGCAGCAACTCGTCGAGGGTCACCGGCAGCGCCGGCACCTCCGCCTTGGCCGACTCAGCGCCGGTCGGGGCCACCGTGATCAACGTCCCTGTCGTCATGCCGGCGATCCTAGACGGCCCGCTCAGGACGGGTCGATCGCCGCTGCGGTCTCGCCGATCAGCAACGCGGCGTCATCGGAGACGTTCCGCTTCAACACCGCGAGCGCGACCTGGCCCAGCTCGTGGTGCAGCACTGCGGTGCCGACGAAGCCGACCGTCCGGCCGTCGAGGGTCACCGGCGTACCGGCCGCCGGCGGCTGGTCGGTGGTCACCCCGTCCAGATGCAGCAGTACGAGGCGACGCGGCGGCCGGCCCATGTTGTGCACCCGCGCCACAGTCTCCTGCCCCCGGTAGCAACCCTTGTCCAGATGCACCGCCGGGGCGATCAGGTCGACCTCGGCCGGAATGGTCCGGTGGTCGGTGTCCACCCCGACGCGGGGCTGCCGGGCGGCCACCCGGATCGCCTCGTACGCCCACAGCCCCGCGACCGGCACACCGGCGCCGCGCAGCTCCGCCACCACCTGATCCATCGCCGACCGGGGCACCAGCAGATCCACCCCGAGCGGACCACGGCGGGCCCAGCCGCCGATCGGCAGCGGTCGTACGTCGTACCGAGCGCTCGCCCGAAGTGGCACGGCACCGTGCGGGAACTTCGGACCCGGCACCGCTACCACGTCCGGTGCGGCGAGCCCGGTCACGCCGAGCGTGCCGAGCGCCTCCATGGCCGCCGGCCCGACCAGCGACAACAGCGCGCGCTCGGCCGTCGCGTCGCGTGGTTCGACCTTGCTGAAGAACCGCATCTTCTCCAGGTAGGTCAGCAGGCCCTGGGTCGCGCCGGGCTCGGTGTCCAGCCAGGTGGTCTCGCCGTCCTCAGCGACCATGGCGTGCTGCTCGATGTGGCCGTGCGGGGACAGCACCAGCAACTCGGTGCCCTCACCCGCGGCGAGGGCGCTCAGGTGCTGCGAGGTGACGGTGTGCAGCCAACTGGCCCGTTCTTCTCCGGCCACCGCGATGACCCCTCGATGCGACCGGTCGACCAGACCGACAGCGGTGTCGAGCGTGCGCTGCTCGCGCAGCGGGTCGCCGTAGTGCGCGGCCACACCCCGCACCCCGGCCGCTACATGCGCCGGATCCGGTTGGTCACGGCTGGCCTCGTCGATGCCCTCGACGGCCACCGCACCCGCGATGTCGATCATTTTTGGTCCCCGTTCTCGCAGCGTGCGCAGACGCCGAAGAGTGACACGTGCCCGATGTCCACCCGGAACCCGCGCTGCGCGGCCAACTGGTCGGCGAGGGGGCGGAGCAGCTCCGGATCGATCTCGTCGATCGCGCCACACTCCCGGCAGACCAGGTGGACGTGTTGGTGTTCACCGGCGGCGTGATAGGTCGGTGAGCCGTGCGACAGGTGCGTGTGGGTGACCAGACCGAGCCGTTCCAGCAGCTCAAGCGTGCGGTAGATGGTGGTGATGTTGACGCCGGCGGCGACCTCCCGGACCGCGGTGTGCACCTGCTCCGGGGTGGCGTGGCCCAGATCGAGCACCGCCTGGAGGACGAGCTGCCGCTGGGCCGTCAGCCGCAGCCCACGGGCCCGCAGCATTTCCGCGAGGGAGGATTCGGACACCGTCCGATCATAGTTCGGCCACCAGGCTGTTCCCCGCACCGCGATCGATCACCGCTACGCTCGACGGTCATGGTGAGGTCGTCCGTCGGGAAGGTCGCGGCCGACCCGACCGCGCGGATCGCCGTCCTGGGGCGTGGCCCGGTGCCGCCCGGCGACCCGGTGCTCCGCGGTGACGACCTCGGGGTGCTGCACGGCGATGGCCTCTTCGAGACCATGCACCTGCGCGACGGCCGGCCGTGGCTGCGCGACGAACACCTGGCCCGCCTCGCCACGGCGGCGGCCGCCGTCGAGCTGTCAGTGCCCCCCGCCAGCGCGCTGATCGACCTGCTGGACCAGGTGCGGACAGGCTGGCCAGAGGCTGTGGAAGGGGCACTTCGGCTGGTCTGCACCCGAGGCCCGGAGGCCGGCGGTCCGCCCACCATCTACGCAACGCTGGCCCCGGTGCCGGCGGCTACCCGGGCCGCCCGGCGGGACGGAATCACTGTGGCCACCCTGCCGCTGGGGCTGCCCGCCGCCGCCCGCAGCGGGCTGAGCTGGCTGCCGGCCGGCATCAAGTCCACGTCGTACGCGGTCAACAGCGCCGCCCGCCGCTGGGCCCGCCGGGCCGGCGTGGACGACGTGCTCTGGATCTCCTCCGACGGGTACGCGCTGGAGGGCCCCACCGCCAATGTGGTGTGGCTCACCGACGGCATGCTCTGCACGGTGCCGGCCGCCAGCACCGGCATCCTCGCCGGCACCACAGCGGCCTGGCTGCTCGCCCACGCGAGCGAGCTGGGCCTGAGCGCCGCCGAACGGATGGTCAGCACCGCCGAACTGCACGCGGCGGACGGCGTGTGGTTCACCTCGTCACTGCGCGGAGCCGCCGAGGTCCACACGCTGGACGGGGTACGGCGGGCTCACTGCCCGCGTACCCCAGCCCTACAGGCAGTGCTGGGTTTCCCCATCTAGCCGGCGCCGACCGTCGAGGTCAGCCGCCGACCCGGACGAGTCGGGCGGAGAGGTGCGGGCTGAGCCCGTGCCCCATGGCAGCCATTTCCTGGGCGTAGAGCAGCGCACCCTCGACGATGCCGAAGAGCCGGTGCCCACCGGTGACCTCCTTGGCGGTCGGAGTCCGGATCACCGCGTCGGTGGCGAACTCGAGCTGCGTGCCGGTGCGCTTGCCCAGGTGCAGCTCCATCACCCCGGTCGGGGTGGTCAGCAGCGCCTCCAGCTCGTCGGTCGCCCGCCCATCCACCAGCACCGGCCGCCACCAGCCCACCTCGCGGCCGGCCGGACGGACCGGCTTGCTCTCCTCGTCGAGGATCCACGCACGCGACTCGTAGTGCAGGAACGGTCGGCCGTCGTGGCTGATCCGGATCTCCTGCGCGTAGTCGAAATCGTCGATGGTGGGGAAACCGCCCTTGCCCCGGCCGCGCCACAGACCGACGTACGGCAGCAGGGCATCCAGCGCGGGGTGCAGCTTCGGCCCGACCCGCAGGTCGTGGCTCTCCTCGAACGGGTACTCCTCGACCGGCGGCGCGTTCAGCCACGGCGGCTGCAGCGGGTTCTCGCTCACCAGCGTCACCAACGTCCTCTCGAAATGCGTACGGCAAGGTAGACCAGGCCACCGGCGAGCCCGCCCAGGCCAGCGACCAGCAGGCTGACAAACCCGATCTCGGTAACCATCCCGGCCATCCTATGCTGGGCCACATGGCCCGCAATCTCGTCGTCAAGGCCACCGCAGGGGCGGACGCCCCGGAGCGGTGCGCGCAGGCATTCACCGTCGCCGCGACGGCCGTAGCGGCCGGGGTGGACGTCTCGCTCTGGCTGACCGGTGAGTCCACCTGGTTCGCGCTGCCCGGTCGCGCCCAACAGTTCGACCTGCCGCACTCCGCGCCCCTGGCCGAGCTGTTGCACGTCATCCTGACCAGCGGTCGGGTGACCGCGTGCACCCAGTGCGCGGCCCGACGGGAGATCGGCCCGGACGACGTGCTGCCCGGGGTCCGGATCGCCGGTGCCGCGGTCTTCGTCGAGGAGGCGTTGGCCGAGGGCGCGCAGGCACTCGTCTACTGACCCACGGCGGCTGTGGGTCCATCCGAGCGGAGTGCCGATACCGACCCGACATCTCGGACGGCTGCCTACGATTCGGATGTGACCGAGGCGGCGGAGAGGTTCTTCGAGGCACTGCCGTCGCGCGCCGCCGAGGTCCTGGGCGGCCTGGCCGACGGCACCCTCCAGATCGACCTCGGCGAGGACCACCGCACCGAACACTGGCGGGTCCGGATGCGGCCCGGGTCGGTGCAGGTCAGCCGGGGACGTGGCCCGGCCGACGCGATCTGGTACAGCAGCGCGGCCCTCTTCGAGAGGCTGATCACCGGTGAGGCCCAGGGGGTCGCGGCGGTGCTGCGCAACGAGAGCACGTTCAGCGGGAACGTGGTGCTCTTCCTCGCCTTCCGTCGGTTCTTTCCGAACCCGCCCGGCACCCGCGACCCCCGCGAAACGGCCCGTCGAGCAGCCGGGCGACTTCGGTGAAGGACCTCGTCAGCATTCTGGACGGCAACACCTTCCTGGTCAGCGACCGGCGCGGGGACATCGAACCGTCCTACGACTTCCCCACCGGGTTGTTCTCCTTCGACACCCGCTTCCTGTCCACGTGGGTGCTCACACTGGACGGCGAACGGCTGCACGCCCTCTCCGTCGACGATGCCGAGTCGTACCGCACCAGGTTCTTCCTCGCCCCGGGCGAACCCACGCACTATCTGGACGCCAAGGCGTCGGTGATCCGCAGCCGGGCGATCGTGGGCAGCTTCGAGGAGGAGCTGACAGTGCTGAACCACCTCGGCGCGGAGGTCGAGTACACCCTCCGGATCGAGGTCGGGGCCGACTTCGCCGACCTGTTCGAGATCAAGAACTCTCGGCAGAAGCGGGGCCGCACCACAGTCACCGTCGCCGAGAACGAGCTGCGGCTGACCTACCGGCGGGAGGCGTTCCACCGGGAGATGGTGGTCAGCAGCACCGCGCCGGCGCAGGTCGACGACACCGGATTGACCTTCCGGATCCGGGTAGCCCGCAACGACAGCTGGACCACCCGGCTGCACGTGTCCAGTGTCGTCTTCGGTGCCCGGGGCGAGGACATCCGGGCCACCCTCCCGTACGGCGGCAGTCGCAGCGCGACCGCCATCCGGGCCGAGCAGCAGGAGCTGATCGACCGGGCGCCGAAGCTCGGCTGCGACTGCGAGCCGCTGGCCGGGGCGTACCGGCGCAGCCTCAACGACCTGGCCGCGCTGCGCTACGAGTCGATCGCCCTGGGCGTACGGCTGATCGCCGCAGGACTTCCCTGGTTCATGACCCTGTTCGGCCGGGACAGCATCATCACCTCGTTGCAGGTGCTGCCGTTCCTGCCGGAGCTGGTCCCGCCGACCATCCTGATGCTGGCCGGACTTCAGGGGCAGCGGGTGGACGACTTCCGAGACGAGGAACCCGGCAAGATCCTGCACGAGCTGCGGTACGGGGAGACCGCCGGCTTCGAGGAGCAGCCACACTCGCCGTACTACGGGTCGGCCGACTCGACGCCCCTGTTCATCATCCTGCTCGACGAGTACGAGCGGTGGACCGGGGACGCCGCACTCGTCCGCAAACTGGAGTCGCAGGTCCGCGCGGCGCTGAAGTGGATCGACACCTACGGTGACCTGCTCGGCACCGGCTACCTCTGGTACCAGACCCGCAACCCGGAGACCGGCCTGCAGAACCAGTGCTGGAAGGACTCCTGGGACGCCATCTCGTACGCCGACGGTCAACTGCCCGGCTTCCCCCGGGCCACCTGCGAGCTGCAGGGTTACGCCTACGACGCGAAGATCCGGGCCGCCCGGATGGCCCGGACCTTCTGGAACGACCCGGAGTTCGCCGACGAGCTGGAGCGGCAGGCCGCCGACCTCAAACGGCGGTTCGACAGCGACTTCTGGATCGCCGACCGCGAGTACTACGCGCTCGCGTTGGACGCCGACGGCCGGCAGGTGGACGCGCTGACCTCGAACATCGGGCACCTGCTGTGGAGCGGCATCGTGGACGAGTCGCGCGCCGGCAAGGTGGTCGAGCACCTGCTCGGGCCACGACTGTTCTCCGGCTGGGGAGTGCGGACGCTCGCCGCGGACGAGGGACGGTACAACCCGATCGGTTACCACGTGGGCACCGTCTGGCCGTTCGACAACTCGATCATCGCCTGGGGGTTGTGGCGGTACGGCTTCCGGGAGGAGGCGGGGTTGCTCTGCGACACGATGCTTGCCGCGTCCCAGTACTTCGAGGGTCGGCTGCCGGAGGCGTTCGCCGGCTACGCCCGGGACCTCACCGACTACCCGGTGGAGTACCCGACCGCGTGCAGCCCGCAGGCCTGGTCGACCGGCACCCCGCTGCTGCTGCTGCGGGTGATGCTGGGGTTGGAGCCACAGGGTGAGCACCTGATCATCGACCCGGCCGTGCCACCCGGGATGGGCCGGGTCGAGCTGCTGGACATCCCCGGCCGGTGGGGCATGGTCGACGCGTTGGGCCGCAGCCGCGACCCGGAGGACCAGCCGGGCGACGGTTGACCCGAGCGGGCTGCCCGCTTCAGCTCGGGCAGCCGACGGTGGCGGCCAGTCGGGTGGCGTCCGGGCTGATCTCGGCCAGCACCGTGACGGCACCGCTGCGGTACGCGTACACCGGGGGTTGGTCCAGCAGTGGGGCGTTGCCGGCCAGCGGGGCGAGCGCGGCCGTCGAGGCCGCCGGGCCGGAACCGTTCGCGGACCACGCGGTACGGGCGAGCCCGCCGCCCGGGCAGGGGGCGGTGACCTGCTCCGACGTGGCGTCACCCGGGCGGTCGAGGGCCGTCAGCGCGGCGGTCAGCGCGGCGGCCTCCGGGCCGGCAGCGGTGGCCGGGGACGGCGTGTAGCCGGCGCCGACCGGTCGGCAACCGGTGTCGACGACCAGTCGCACCCGGCCGTCGACCGTCGGCCGGCCCTCGACGGCCACGAAGTCTCCGGCGTCGGCGCGCAGCTCGGGGCCGTCCACCCCGGGCCGGACCCCGGCCCGCCAGCTCGCCGGCAGCCGCTCGGCGATGCCGACCAGGACGGCCCGCTCGTCACCGGTGGCAGCGAGCACCCCGACCTCGCGCCGCAGCCTCGCCCCATCGGCGAACGGGGTGACCCGGCAGCCGGACGCGATCCGCGCCGGCCCCAGTTCCAGCAGCCCGGCGGCACCGGCCGCACCAGCCAACTCGCCGACCGCCCGGTCGACCACCGGCCCGGCCTGATCGAGGGAACGCTGTTCGCGCACGGTCGGCGGGTCGTTCCGCACCGATATCCAGGTGAGCCCGGCCAGCAGCACGGCCCAGGCCACTGTCACGGCCAGCAGCCAACGTCGCCGCGACCGGGCCGGTGTCGGCGCGGCGGGGCCGGTCGAAGAGGCCCAACCCGTCTGCACAGCACCGCTCACCCGGCCATGGTGTCACGCGCCCGCCGCCGGGCCGGCAGCGGAGGCGGTCGCCCTGGTGGAGCGACAGCGGGTCAGTGGTGGTTTCGCCGGGGCGGCGGGTCGAGTCGGTAGCCGATCCCCCGCACGGTGTGCACCTGCGGGCCGCCCGGCAGGCTCCGCAGCCTGCGACGAAGCCGTCTGATGGTGGATTGCAGCGCTGCGGTGTCCGCGCCACCCAGCGCGGAGACGCAGAGCCGTTCGTAGCTCCACACCGCAAGCGGTGGGCCGACGAGCAGGGTGAGCAACTCCCGTTCGGTGGGGGTCAGCGGGAGCACCTCGCCACGCCAGGTGACCCGCTGTCCGACCCGGTCGACGACCAGTTCACCCCACGTCACCAGGCCGCGCGCCTCGGCGAGTGGAAGGACTGTGGGACTGACCGGCGTCGGACCGGTCGGCGACGACAACAGCTCGCGTAGCTCGGTCAGATCCGAACAGCTGAGCACCGGGGCGCGCCCGTCGAGTTGGCTCAGCACCCGCTCCCGCAGCGATGTGTCCGTGCCCACGCAGAGAACGATGGGGACCGCTTCGTCGGACCCGCCGCTTTCATCCCTGAAATGCACTAGTAGATAGTGACGCATGCCGATGGATTTCGGCACCCGTCCCGGCGTGCCGGCGCGCTGCGAAGAGACGACCGGGGCCGGCCACCCCCGTGAGGGTGACCGGCCCCGGTCGATCAGAGCAGTGGGTCAGGCGACGGTGACGGCAACCTCGTTGACGCCTCGGCCGGCAGTCACAGCGGTGTCGCCGTTGCCGTGCCGGGACAACGCCCGCAGCGTCCAGGACCCCGGCGCGGCGAAGAACCGGAACTGCCCGGCGGCCGAGGTGACCACCTCGGCGGTGAACTCACCTGTCGAGTCGAGCAGCCGGACGTACGCGCCGGGCACCGGCTCCGCCTCGGTTGAGCGGACGACGCCGGTGATGACGGTTTCCTTCTCCAGGTCCAGGCTGGCCGGCAGCGGCGCGGCCTGGTCCGGTGCGGCGCAACCCGCGGCGGTGGGAAGAGTCATGATCAGGCCTCCCCGGGTTCGTCGCCGAGAGCGACCGGCACACCGACCAGCGAGCCGTACTCGGTCCAGGAACCGTCGTAGTTCTTGACGTTGCGGTGACCCAGCAGCTCCTGCAGCACGAACCAGGTGTGCGAGGAGCGCTCACCGATCCGGCAGTACGCGATGGTCTCCTTGCCGTCGTCGAGCCCCGCGTCGCCGTAGATCTTGCGCAGCTCGTTGTCGGACCGGAAGGTGCCGTCCTCGTTGGCCGCCTTGGACCACGGAACGCTGATCGCGGTGGGGATGTGGCCGGCCCGCTGCGCCTGCTCCTGCGGCAGGTGGGCGGGGGCGAGCAGGCGACCGGCGAACTCGTCGGGGCTGCGCACGTCGACCAGGTTCTTGGTGCCGATCGCGGCGACGACCTCGTCGCGGAAGGCCCGGATGGAGGTGTCCGGCTCCTGCGCGACGTACTGCGTCGCCGGGCGGGACACCGCGTCGGTGACGAGCGGGCGGGCGTCAAGCTCCCACTTCTTGCGACCGCCGTCGAGCAGCTTCACGTCACGGTGGCCGTAGAGCTTGAAGTACCAGTAGGCGTACGCGGCGAACCAGTTGTTGTTGCCGCCGTACAGGATGACGGTGTCGTCGTTGCTGATGCCCCGCTCGGAGAGCAGCGCCTCGAACTGCGTCTTGTTGACGAAGTCCCGGCGGACCTGGTCCTGGAGGTCGGTCCTCCAGTCAATCTTGATGGCGCCGGCGATGTGGCCGGTCTCGTAGGCCGAGGTGTCCTCGTCGACCTCGACGAAGACGACGCCCGGGGCGTCGAGGTTCTTCTCGGCCCACTCGGCCGAAACGAGTGCGGTGTCGCGACTCATCGAATCACTCCCTGGTGAGGATGGATGGTGAGCCAACGCGCGCGAATCGATGTGTGTAACTGTCGCACCACGCGCGGGACCCAGCGGAAGGACGGGATCACGGGTTCGTGCGACGGCGCCGCTGCCGGGCGTTCGGTGGGATAACCGGAGGGTGTGAGAACCCTGTGCCGGTGGCCGCCGTCAGGCGGCCGGAGACAGCCCCGCCGTCAGATGACGGGGCGACACAGGCAGGTGGCCACGCGGCACAGGTCGACCGCGCGCCGTTTGGTGAGGTGGGTCCCCATGGTCAGGGAGCGTACCAGCCAGTGACCGTGCTGCCACTGGGCCGACCACCATCCGGGATCGTTCGGGCCGCCGAGACATTCGGCGGCCCACAGCGCCTCCGGCGTCAGCCAGCGGAGTTGATCGGCACGTTCTTGGCGTCGGCGGTGACCGCCAGCCCTTCCGGCAGTGGACGGACCTCCCGGACCGCGAGCTGGAACGGCAACTCCGGCAGGGGCACGTCGATGGAGATGCTCTTGGCGTAGTTGCTCAGGAAGGCCCGAGCCAGCGGCAGGTTCGGCAGACCCGCGGCGTCCAGGTCGTTGAACCGCAGGGCGACCGCGCCGTTGTCGGCGACAGTGACGTCGGCGGTGCCGCTGATGGTGAGCTTCTGACCGAGGATGTCGGCCGGGGCCTTCACGGTGAGCTTGCCGTTCTGCTCGCCGAGGGTGAGACCCGGGCGGTTCAGCAGCGCGGCCAGACTCTCGTAGCTGATCGTGCCGGCACCGTTGACGGTGTCCGCCACGACGTCACCCTGGCCGGTGCGCAGGGTGTCCAGCGAGGCCCGAACGTTGCGGGCTGTCACGTCGAGCACCGGCAGCCGAACGGCGTCGCCCTCGACCGAGGCCTGCACGTCCCGCAGGTTGATGGTGATCCGCTGGTAGCGGCCATCCACCACCTGGGTGAGGAACGGAGTTCCGCCTACCTCCACCTCAGGTGCGGCGGACTGTGCGCCCTGCTTGGCGATCTCCTGGCGTACGCGGTCACCGATCATCCGCTCGGCGACCCCGACCGCGACCCGGTCGGCGACCACCAGCAACCCCGCCAGCAGCAGGAGCAGCACGAACAGCCCGATGAGCAGCTTGCGGCCGCGCCGTCGGGGTCGCGCCTGGTCCACCGGATAGTCCTGCGCCACGCCGCCTCCTGTCTCCGCCCGCCGCGCCGCGACGGGTCGTTCGTACCGACGCCGCAGGGCGGCGCACCCGTAGGTACCCGACCGGCTCAGCGCTCAACCGTGGCTCAGAGGAAGAGCATGCACATGGCGTACGCGGCGGGCGCCGCCAGGGCGAAGCCGCCGAGCGGGCCCTGCATGTGCCGGGCCACCCACATCGTGGGCGGTTCGCCGGCCATCAACCGGCCCGCCTCCGCGTACCCCACGGCGAGGTCGGAGAGGACGGCGGTGACCGCCGCGACCAGGCCGATCACGGCGGCCCGGGTCGGCGTGAAGGGCGCCACCAGGTAGCTGCCGAGGAGTGCGCTGGTCAGCGTGCCGACCATCGCGCCGGCCACCACGCCGGCGGCGCCCCTGGGCACCTGCGGTGCGAGCCGGGGCCAGGGCAGTACGGCGTCGGTGAGCCGGGCGACGGTGAGCGCGACACCGCTCGCGGTCAGGCAGACGGTGATCGCCTGGGTGCCGGCCGGGATCCGGCTGAGCACGATCAGGGTGCCGAAGGCCACCACCCCGACCACGATGAGCAGCGTGGAGCCGAGGGAGTCGGTGACCCGCACCCGGTCGACCCGACGAACCAGTTGGCCGAGCACCGCGGCGAGGAACCCACCGGCGGCCAGGTAACCCAGCGGCGCCAGGCCGGCGACGTCGGTCTGCACCGCAGCGATGTCGACCAACGCCGCGACAACGGCGCTGATCCCGGCGACCACCAGCAGCGCGGGCGGACGCATGGCCATCGTCCAGGCGAGCACGAACAGCAGTTGGACGCCGAAGATGATGAAGGCGAACGGCAGCCGGTGACCGGGGCCCGACGTCTGCGCGCCGAGCACCAGGCCGACACCGAGCAACGCGGCGAAGCCGGCGATGGTCAGCGCCAGTTGGCGGTGCACAGCGACCGGGGGGATGACCTCCTCCTCCGGCTCGTCGATCTCCTCTTCGGATCGGCGGGCCGGTTCGCCGGCGCGGCGGGCACGGCGCGGCCCACCCCGTTCGCGGCGGTCGCCATCGGTGGTGGCCGGGCCGGTATGCGGCGCGGGCGGTTGGCCGCGCGTCGCTGCGGCGGCCGGACCCGGTTGGGGCCCAGCGGGCCACGATTCGCGGCTGGCCTCGGGCGAGGTGGAGGGAAACACGACCCGATCGTGCCAGACCGACGGCCCGACGCGGTGGTCACGGGTTTCAGCGACGTTAAAATCCGGGCCACGATCAGGGGCAAGGTAGACAAACGGGAAATGGCCTGACGGCGCGGCCGAGGCGATCGGTTAGGCTCAACGCGTTACCCGCCCGTCAGCGACGCCGGGACCACGCAATTTCTCAGCGCACTCCTTGATGGGTGCGACTGGTCGCGTGCGGCCTCGCGCCGCCGGGACGGAGGTGATCGTGGAGATCCTGCTGCTGGTGACCGCGCGTGCAGGAGAGCCGTCGGCTGTGTTGCCGGCGCTCGACCTGTTGCCGCACTCGGTCCGCACCGCGCCGCGTGATGTTCGCACCCTGGTAGCGGGCCCCAGCCCGGATGCGGTGATGGTGGATGCCCGATCGGAGTTGAGCGAGGCCCGCGCGACGTGCCGGATGTTGCACGCCACAGGTCTCGGCGTGCCGTTGGTAGCGGTGGTGACCGAGGCCGGCCTGATCGCACTCAACGCCGACTGGGGCGTCGACGACGTCATCCTCGCCTCGGCCGGCCCCGCCGAGGTCGAGGCGCGGCTGCG
This sequence comes from Micromonospora hortensis, assembly GCF_022230935.1. Classification (NCBI taxonomy): domain Bacteria; kingdom Bacillati; phylum Actinomycetota; class Actinomycetes; order Micromonosporales; family Micromonosporaceae; genus Micromonospora; species Micromonospora hortensis. Next base: position 104,438 of record NZ_JAKKFE010000006.1, on the reverse strand, counting down.
GCTGGCGGTGGGCCGGCTCAGCAACGCCACCGCCGGCGCGGGTGGCTCGATCCGGGCCGGCGAGTTGACCATCGACCCGGACACCTACGCGGCCAAGCTCAAGGGCCGTCCGCTCGACCTCACCTACAAGGAGTTCGAGCTGCTGAAGTTCCTGGCCCAGCACCCGGGCCGGGTGTTCACCCGGGACCAGCTCCTGCGCGAGGTCTGGGGTTACGACTACTTCGGCGGCACCCGCACTGTGGACGTGCACGTCCGGCGACTGCGCGCCAAGCTCGGCTCGGAGTACGAGTCGATGATCGGCACCGTCCGCCAGGTCGGCTACAAGTTCGTCGTTCCGCCGTCGCGGTCGCTTCCCGAGGCGGAGCACGCGCCCCTGCCGGTCTGATCGGGAGAGCACTCCGGGCGATTTCCCATATGCCCTTTTTGCGCAGCTTGGCAGCTCTATTCTGACTGCCGGGTTTGTCGGCGAAAGGGGCAATGGTGCGCGCACTGACCACGGGGGCGACGGGCCGGCGTGACCGGCAAGCCAGGCGGACGTCGTGACGCGGGGAAGCTCCACCGCGCGCGCCGCGGGGATCGTGACGCTGGTGGTGGCGGGGCTGCTCGGCTCCGCGTACGTGCTGGGCCGCAGTCTCGTCCCCGACCAGACGCCACGGCAGTCCACCGGTGTCACCACCAGCGCCGACGGACCGCAGTACGCCGACCAACCCAGCATTGGCGAGCCGGGCGGAGCCCCGAGCGCCAGCGCAAGCGCGGCTGAGACCGGCCCGGCCGAGACCGGCCAGGACGGGTCCGGACGGGACGCCGGAGACGACAACCTGTTCGGCGCGCACGCCACCACCGGCACCCCGCGGCTCGCGCTGACCTTCGACGACGGGCCGGATCCGCGCTACACGCCGCAGGTCCTCGCCCTCCTGCGCGAATACGACGTACGCGCCACGTTCTGCGTGGTCGGCGAGAACGCGCAGAACCACCCCGACCTGGTCCAGTCGATCGTGGACGGCGGGCACACCCTGTGCAACCACTCCTGGCACCACGACATCGGCCTGGGCGCCCGGTCGGCCGACGCGATCCGCTCCGACCTCCTGCGCACCAACGCGGCGATCCGGGCGGCGGTGCCGAACGCCCCGATCGTCTGGTACCGCCAACCCGGCGGAGCCTGGACGTACCCGGTGGTGTCGGTGGCGCAGCAGCTCGGCATGACCCCGCTGCACTGGTCGGTGGATCCGTCGGACTGGGAACTACCCGGCGCCAGCAAGATCACCGCCACGGTGTTGAGCCAGGCCGAACCGGGATCGGTGGTGCTGCTGCACGACGCCGGTGGGGACCGACAGGGCACGCTGGAGGCGCTACGCCGGATCCTGCCCGACCTGACCGCCCGGTTCGAGCTGGAGGCACTTCCCACCGACCCGGTGTGAGCCGCGGCTTTACGGCGACGCTCCGGGCGTCACGACACGCAACGGATACGGTGGCGGGATGAGCAGCGCGGAGCCGACCAGCGACCAGGTGACCCGGAGCGACAAACTGGCGCCGACGGAGATCGCCGACGTACTCGCCCTCGCCAGCGCCGCAGGTGACACGGACGGAGCGGACCCGCTCGACGAACACGTCCTGCTGCGGCTGCGCGACGCCGACGCCCCGGCCGTTCATCTGATCGCCCGCGCCGATGACGGCACCCTCACCGGGTACGCGCACCTGGACACCACCGACCCGGTCGGTGGGATCGGGGTCGAGCTGGTGGTGCACCCCGCGTACCGGCGGCGGGGCACCGGACGGGCGCTCGCCCGGGGCGTACTCGCCTCGGCCACCGGGCCGCTGCGCGCCTGGGCACACGGCGACCACCCCTCGGCCGCCGCGCTCGCCGTCGACCTCGGCTTCGCCCGCGCCCGGGTGCTCTGGCAGTTGCGCCGGCCCCTGGCCGCCCCGCTGGGTGAGCCGCGCCTACCCGACGGGGTGGCGCTCCGCGCGTTCCGGCCCGGGGCCGACGACGCGGCCTGGTTGGCGCTCAACGCACGGGCCTTCGCCGAGCACCCCGAACAGGGCCGGTGGACGTCGGACGACCTGCGGGTCCGCCTCGCCGAGCCGTGGTTCGATCCGGCCGGCTTCCTGCTCGCCGAGGAGACCGCGACCGGCCGACTGCTCGGCTTCCACTGGACCAAGGTGCACGAGCGGCCGGGGTCGGCCCGGATCGGCGAGGTGTACGTCCTGGGGGTGGAACCGACAGCGCACGGCGGCGGGCTCGGCCGGGCCCTGACCACAGCCGGGTTGGCGCACCTGCGGGACAGGCGCGGCCTCGATCGGGTGATGCTCTTCGTGGACGACTCGAACACCGGGGCCGTCGCGCTCTACGAGCGGCTGGGCTTCGCCCGCTGGTCCGCGCACATCAACTACCACCTGGGCTGACCGTCGGCCGTCGCCCCGACCCGCGTCACCGGTGGGTAACGGCCGAGCGTCGGCGGGATAACGCCGAACCGGAAATATGCCCATACATCCGACAGGTGTACCCGGGTTCATTTAACGGACAACTCACCCTCGGCAAGCGGTCACCTCAGGGGCCGTACGTGTTCACCTTGCGTTCACTTGCGACCGGCGAACCGGCTACCTGGCACTTCTAACTTTCGTGTCAGCCGGTCAGTGCCGGTCCTCGGGCCCCGGGATCGGGGCGCCAAGTCAGACGCGAAGGGAAACCCCTCAGGTGAAGCTCCAGCGGTACGGCACTATTGCCTGCCTCGCTCTTGCCGCGACGCTCGGCCTCAGTGCATGCGGCTCGGACAACAACGAGCCCGCCTCCGGCGCGAGTGCTTCGGGCTCGGCCGCCGCGGTCGACTGCGCTACCGGCACGCTGAACGCCCAGGGCTCGTCGGCGCAGAAGAACGCCATGGCCGAGTGGATCAAGGCGTACCAGCAGAAGTGCCAGGGCACCACGATCAACTACGAGGCTTCCGGCTCGGGCGCCGGCATCCAGGCGTTCATCGCCGGGACCGCCGACTTCGCCGGTTCCGACTCCGCGCTCAAGCCGGAGGAGCAGCCGCAGGCCGACGCCAAGTGCGTCGGTGGCAAGGCCATCCACCTGCCGATGGTAATCGGCCCGGTGGCCGTCGCCTACAACGTCAGCGGCGTGGACAACCTCCAGCTCAAGCCGGCCACCCTGGCGAAGATCTTCGCCGGCAAGGTCACCAAGTGGGACGACGCCACGATCAAGGCCGACAACCCGGGCGCCACTCTCCCGGCGACCACGATCCAGACCGTCCACCGCTCGGACGAGTCGGGCACCACCGACAACTTCACCAAGTACCTCTCGAAGACCGCTGAGAGCGACTGGACCCTGGGCAACGCCAAGGCGTGGAAGGCCCCGGGCGGCACCGGCGCCAAGGGCTCGGACGGCGTGGCCAGCCGGGTCAAGGGCGCGGACGGCTCCATCGGCTACATGGAGTGGTCGTTCGCCGAGAACGCCGGTCTGAAGATGTCGAAGATCGGCAACGGCAACGGCGAGTTCGCCGCGCTGACCGCCGAGGCGGCCGGCAAGACCATCGCCGGCGCTGCCGTCGAGGGCCAGGGCGACGACCTCAAGCTGAAGATCGACTACAACACCAAGGAGGCCGGGGCCTACCCGATCGTCCTGGCGACGTACGAGATCGTCTGCAGCAAGGGCCTCGCGGCCGACAAGCTGAAGCTGGTCAAGGGCCTGCTGGGCCACGCCGCCAGCGCCGAGGGCCAGGCCTCTCTCACCGAGCTGGGCTACGCCCCGCTGCCCGAGACGGTCCGCACCAAGGTCGAGACCGCGGTCAAGAACCTCTCCTGACCCGACCCCACCACCTCAGCAACGGAATCGAGCGAGCAGATGGGTGAAACCCCTCACCGCTCGGCCGACGCCGGCACCGGCGGGACGCGCGTGACCCAGAGTCACGAGTGGCCCGCCGGTGCCTCGGCGCGTGTGGCCGAGGCGCCAGTCAGCACCCGATCCCCGGGCGGCACCGGGCTGGGCGGCGGCGGCGCGCTGCCGCGCAGCCGTAGGTTCGGCGCCGAGCGGGCCTTCCGCGGTCTCACCCTGGCCGCCGGCACCGCCGTTCTGGTCATCATCGCCGCCATCGCGATCTTCCTGGTCGCCAAGGCGGTGCCGGCCCTACGCGCCAACACCGAGAACTTCTGGTCCTACGAGGGCTGGTCCCCCAACGAGACAGAGCCGAAGTTCGGCATCGGTGCGCTCGCCTTCGGCACAGTGCTCAGCTCGGCTCTCGCACTGCTCATCGCTGTGCCGGTGGCGCTCGGCATCGCGCTCTACCTCTCGCACTACGCGCCGCGCCGGTTGGGCACCGCGCTCGGCTTCCTGGTCGACCTGCTGGCCGCCGTACCGAGCGTGGTCTTCGGCCTCTGGGGGCGGGACGTCTTCAGCAGCCCCGTCCGGGACTTCTCGGTCTGGCTGAACCAGCACTTCGGCTGGATCCCGCTCTTCGGCGGCGACGGCCCCTTCGGGGCGTCCGTCATGCTCGGCGCCCTGGTGCTCGCGATCATGGTGCTGCCGATCATCACCTCGCTCTCCCGCGAGGTGTTCCTCCAGACCCCCACCGCGAACGAGGAGGCCGCCCTCGCCCTGGGCGCCACCCGCTGGGAGATGCTCCGCACCGCGGTGCTGCCCTACGGCCGTCCCGGCATCATCGCCGCGATGATGCTCGGCCTCGGCCGGGCGCTCGGCGAGACCATCGCCCTGGCGCTGACCCTCGGCATCACCTTCGGCATCTCGTTCAACCTGATCCAGAACGGCGGCAACACCATCGCCGCCAACATCGCCAATGCGTTCGGCGAGGCGAACGAGACCGGCCGGGGCGCACTCATCGCCTCCGGTCTGGTGCTGTTCACCATCACGCTGATCGTCAACATCACGGCGCGGGCGATCATCTACCGCCGCCGGGAGTTCACGGAGTCGGCCGCATGACCACAACCGCCACCTCCCACCGCACCCGGCCGCCGGCCCAGCCCAACTCGCTGCGGACCAAACGGCTGCCCTGGTACGCCGCCCCGGCCATCGCCGTGGCGGCCCTGGCGCTCTCCGCCGTGATCGTCTACGGCACCAGCATCGGCGGGCCGGTCCTCGTGGTCGTCCTCGGCGCGATCCTCTACCTGGTCGGGCTCTTCGCCGCCTCCAACGCGGTCGAGGGGCGCCGATCGGCCCGCAACCGCACCTGGAGCGCACTGATCCACTCCGCCTTCGTGCTGGCGGTGCTGCCGCTCGTGTCGGTGGTCTGGACGCTGGTCAGCAAGGGCGCCGACCGACTGGACGTCAACTTCTTCCAGACCTCGATGAACAACATCGGGGCCCGGGACGCCAACGGCGGCGCGTACCACGCGATCGTCGGCACGCTGGAGCAGGTCGGCATCGCCACCCTGATCACCGTCCCGCTCGGCGTTCTCTGCGCGATCTACATCGTCGAGTACGGGCGGGGCAAGTTCGCCTTCGCGATCCGGTTCTTCGTGGACGTGATGACCGGCATCCCGTCGATCGTCTCCGGCCTCTTCGTGCTGGCGTTCTGGGTGCTGATCGTGTCGCCGTGGTTCAACGACGGTCGGCCCAGCTTCTCCGGCTTCGCCGCCGCGCTCGCGTTGAGCGTGCTCATGCTGCCCACCATCGTCCGGTCCACCGAGGAGATGCTCCGCCTCGTACCGGCGCCACTGCGCGAGGGCGCGTACGCGCTCGGCGTACCCAAGTGGAAGACCATCCTGCGGGTGGTGCTGCCGACGGCGCTGCCCGGCATCGTCACCGGCGTCATGCTCGCCATCGCCCGCGCGGCCGGTGAGACCGCGCCGGTGCTGCTGGTCGCCGGTGGTGGCGCCGCGATCAACACCAACCCCTTCGAGAACAGCCAGTCGTCGCTGTCCCTCTTCGTCTACCAGCAGGCCGGCGACGCGTCGAAGTACGCCCCGGCACGGGCGTGGACCGCGGCACTGACCCTGGTCGCCCTCGTGCTCATCCTGACGATCGCGGCGAAGCTGCTGGCCCGTCGCAACAGGCTCAGCCGATGAACCCCGGAGGTACCACCATGGCCAAGCGCGTCTCCGCCTCGAACGTCACCGCGTACTACGGCGGCTTCAAGGCAATCGAGAACATCAACCTGACTGTCGAGCCGAAGACGGTCACCGCTCTCATCGGGCCGTCCGGCTGCGGCAAGTCGACGTTCCTGCGGTCGATCAACCGGATGCACGAGGTGCTGCCGGGGGCCCGGGTCGAGGGCAGCCTGACCATCGACGACCAGGACATCTACGACCGGGACGTGGACGTCACAGCGGTCCGGCGCACCATCGGCATGGTCTTCCAGCGGCCGAACCCGTTCCCCACCATGAGCATCTTCGAGAACGTGGTGGCCGGGCTGAAGCTCAACGGGGTCCGCAAGAAGTCGATCCTGGAGGACGCGGCCGAGAAGGCCCTGCGCGCCGCGAACCTGTGGGGCGAGGTCAAGGACCGGCTGGGCAAGCCCGGCGCGGGCCTCTCCGGCGGTCAGCAGCAGCGGCTCTGCATCGCCCGGACCATCGCTGTCGAGCCGCAGGTCGTTCTGATGGACGAGCCGTGCTCCGCCCTGGACCCGATCTCCACGTTGGCGATCGAGGACCTGATGTTCCAGCTCAAGGACAAGTTCACGATCATCATCGTGACGCACAACATGCAGCAGGCCGCCCGGGTGTCGGACCGGACCGCCTTCTTCTCGATCGAGAAGACCGGCGACCCGGGCCGGCTGATCGAGTACGACAACACCCAGAAGATCTTCAGCAACCCGAGCGTGAAGAAGACCGAGGACTACATCACCGGCCGCTTCGGCTGAGCCGACCACGTCCGGTCACCGGCGCCCCGCCTCCCGGCGTGGGCGCCGGTGCCATATCCGCCGCCGACACCGCCCGTCGACCAAGATCGCGCCGATCTTGCAGTTTCGGTTGTCGAGATGGGTGGGATGCCCCTTGTGTCGCGACAGAAAGCGCAAGATCGCGGAGCGGGAGCGGGGGCGGGGGCGGGGGCGTGGGCGGGGGCGGGGGCGGGGGTGAGGGTGTGGGGGCTCAGCTCAGGACGAAGCGGGGTTCGCCGTCTGGGGGCAGGTCGAGGCGCGGGGTGATCGGGCTGGCGGCGTCCCGATCGGCCGCCGCCCGCGCCACCCCGGCCAGGTCGCCGGCCGCGGCCACCTGGGCCAGCGTGACCAGCGTCGGCGGCAGCATGGTCAGTTCGCCGGCCCGAGCGCGGGCCAGCGCGTCCGCCGGGCGGATCCACAGGGTGTGGTCGGCCTCGCCGGAGACGTCGCGGGTCCGCTGGCCCGCCGGCAACAGGGCGATGAAGAAGTACGTGTCGAAGCGGCGCGGCTCGAACTCGGGAGTGATCCACCGGCTCCAGGGCAGCAGCAGGTCCGACCGAACTGTGAGCTGACGGTCGGCGAGCAGCGCCGCGAAGCCCAGCCGGCGCCCCTCCAGGTCCTGCCGGGCAGCCTCCCAGTCGTCGCCGCTGACGTCGCCCACCACTGTCTCCCGGTTCGGGCCGGCGAGCAGTACGCCAGCCTCCTCGAAGACTTCCCGAGCGGCGGCGCAGACCACCGCCTGCGCGGCCTGCGGGGCCACCCCGAGCCGGTCCGCCCACTCGCCCGGCGTCGGGCCAGCCCAGTCCAGGTGCGCCTCCGAGTCGGAGCGGTCCACCCCGCCTCCGGGGAAGGCGTACATCCCGCCGAAGGTCATCGCGGCGACCCGGCGGATGACGTACACCTCGAAGTCGGCGTCGGTCGGACGCAGCAGCAACACGGTGGCCGCGACCCGCGGCGTCGCCGGGGTGCCACCCTCGGCCTGGAACCGGCGGGCGTGCTCGACCAGGGCGGCCGGGGCGGCGAAGCCGTCACTGTCGATCGTCATGCCGCGAGCCTAGTTCCCGGCAGCGCGACCACCGGCGGGCGCCAGGCGATGAAGGATCATGAAGTTGTTGCCACGACACGCCGCGCCGCCGGGCAATAACTTCATGATCGACGAGGGTGGTCGGGGGGTGGGAGGGGGAGGCAGGGGTTCACCTGGCTCGGCTAGCGTTCCGGCATGACTCGTTGGGGCATCCTGGCCACCGGCCACATCGCCAGCCGTTTCGCCGAAGACCTCCGGCTGGTGCCGGACGCCGAGTTGGTAGCGGTCGGTTCCCGCGCCGCGGAGAGCGCCCGGCGCTTCGCCGACACGTACGGCGCGAAGCGCGCCTACGGCTCCTGGGTGGAGTTGGCCGCGGACCCGGAGGTGGACGCGATCTACGTGGCGACCCCGCATTCCGCGCACTACGAGGCGGCGATGACCTGCCTCACCGCGGGGCGGGCGGTGCTGTTGGAGAAGCCGTTCACCCTCGATCTGGCCACCAGCACCGAGTTGGTGGAGACCGCCCGCGCCGCCGGGGTCTTCCTGATGGAGGCCATGTGGATGCGGCTGAATCCGACGATCCTGCGGGTGGTCGAGTTGATCGCGGACGGGGCGATCGGCACGGTGACCGGCGTCCGGGCCGACTTCGGGGTGGCCGGGCCGTTCCCGCCGGAGCACCGGATGCGCAACGCGGCGCTGGGCGGGGGCGCCCTGCTCGACCTGGGGATCTACCCGATCAGCCTGGCCCACCTGCTGCTCGGGGTGCCGCAGCACATCCGGTCCTGGGCGCAGCTCGGCCCGGAGGGGACGGACGAGAACACCGGCATGCTGTTCGGCTACGACACCGGAGCCCTGGCGACCCTGAGCTGCGGCATGGTCGGGTTGAGCGGGCAGACCGCCTCGGTAACGGGCACCACGGGGCGGATCGACCTACCGGAGCCGTTCTTCCGGCCGGGTTCGGTGACGGTGCACAGGGCCGGCGCGGAGCCGGAGACGATCGTCGCCGACGGTGCCGGCAACGGCTACCAGTACGAGGCGATCGAGGTGCAGCGCTGCCTCGCCGCCGGGCTGACCGAGAGCCCGGTGGTGCCGCACGCCACGACCCTCGAGGTGATGACCCTGCTGGACACGGTCCGCGAGCAGATCGGCGTCCGGTACGTCTGAACAGCGGTAGGGCCTCGGTCACGGTCCAACCGTGACCGGGGCCCTACCGAAAACTCAGCCGAAGAGCGGCCGGACCAGCAGATACGTGACGCACGCGATCAGCGCGGAGGCCGGGAACGTGATGATCCAGGCGAGCACGATGTTGCCGGCCACGTTCCAGCGAACGGCGGAGAGCCGCTTGGTCGCGCCCACACCCATGATCGCGGAGGTGATGGTGTGGGTGGTGGAGATCGGCGCCTTCAGAACCAGTGCGTTGAAGTAGAGCACGGCGCTGGCGACGGTCTCGGCGGCGAAGCCCTCCGGCGGCCCCAGGTCGATGATCTTGCGCCCGAGGGTGCGGATGATCCGCCAACCGCCGGCGTACGTGCCGAGGGCCAGCATCGTCGCCGAGGTCCAGAACACCCACCCCGGGATGTGCGTCTTGCTCTCCTGGAAACCACCGGTGTAGAGCGCCAGCACCACGATGCCCATGGTCTTGGCGGCGTCCTGCATGCCGTGACCGACCGACATGGCGGCCGCCGAGGCGGTCTGCGCCCAGCGGAAGCCCCGGTTGAGCTTGCCCGGCTGCCCCTTCCGGAACAGCCACAGGATGGCCAGCATCAGCAGGTAACCGAGGGTGAGGCCGACGATCGGCGACAGGACCATCGGCAGCAGCACCTTCTCGCCGATGTTGACCCACTGCACGATCCCGCCGGCGGACAGCAGGGTCGCGCCGACCAGGCCGCCGAAGAGCGCGTGCGAGGACGACGACGGCAGGCCGAAGTACCAGGTGATGAGGTTCCAGGCGATCGCGCCGAGCACGCCGGCGAAGACCACCCCGAGGCTGCTCACCCCGGTGGGAAGCGTGACCAGGTTGTCGCCGACGGTCTTGGCCACGCCAGCGCCGAAGTGGGCGCCGACGAAGTTGCCGACCGCGGCGAGGCCGAGGGCGATCCGAGGGGTCAGCGCCCGGGTGGAGACGCTTGTCGCGATCGCGTTGGCGGCGTCGTGGAAGCCGTTGGTGTAGTCGAACGCCAGGGCTACCCCGATCACCGCCAGCACGGCGATGAGTTCGGGTGTCACAGTCACAGGTTCAGGACTCCTTGACCGCGATGGTCTCGACGGTGTTGGCCACGTGCTCGAAGGCGTCGCAGGCGGCCTCCAGCTCGTCGGCGACCTCCTTCATCTTCAGCACCGTCAACGCGTCGTACTCACCGGAGAAGAGGCGGACGAGCAGCTGCCGGTTGATCCGGTCGCCCTCGTTCTCCAACCGGTTGCACTCGATCCAGTAGTCCTCGAGATCCTTCATCGACTTGAGCCGGGGCATCGCGTCGGCGGTCAGTTTGGCCTGCTGGTCGAGCACGTTGACCATCTCGTGCAGCTCGCGGGGCAGCGCCGGAAGCTCGGTCAGCCCGTACAGGTAGAGCAGGTCGCCGACCGCTTCGAGGTGGTCCATCACGTCGTCCAGCAGCGAGCCGAGCCGGTAGATGTCCTCCCTGTCGAACGGGGTGATGAAGGTCGAGTTGATCTTCTTGTACAGCTCGTGGGTGATCTGGTCGCTGTCGTGCTCGACCTCGGTGAGCCGCTCGCTGACGGACTGCACGTCCACGCCGGGCAGGGCCAGCTCGTTGAGCAGCGCGGTGCCCCGGACCAGGTTCTGCGCGGCCCTGGTGAAGAGCTCGTAGAAGGCGCCCTCGGTGGGGCGGAAGGAAAACTTCACAGCACAGACCTCGTCGCGTCGGTGGAAGGGTGGCGGCACCCGAGAGCGCCCGCTCGGTGAATGCTAGGAAACGCCAGAACCGCGAATTCGCCGGCCCACCCCTGGCCAGGCACCATTCACCGCTCGTTCACCTGCCGTTCATCTCGGCCGCCCCACCCGCACCCACTCCCCCAGCCAGCAGGCGGTTCCGCTCCCCTGCAACGTCGAAATCGGCAGCCGGATACCCGAGACCGAGCGTGTCGAACGTCTCACGCAGCAGGTGGGCCACCGCCCAGTCCCGGTACCACTTGCGGTCCGCCGGCACCACGAACCAGGGCGCGGCGTCCGTGCCGCACCGGCTCAGGGCCTCGGCGTACGCGGCCTGATAGTCGTCCCAGTGCCCTCGCGAGTCGATGTCGGAGGGGTTGTACTTCCAGTGCTTACGCGGGTCGTTGAGCCGGTCCATCAGGCGCTTGCCCTGCTCGGCGTACGAGATGTGCAGCATCACCTTGATCAGGGTGACGCCACCCTCGGTCAGCTCCCGCTCGAACGAGTTGATCTCGTCATAGCGGGCTCGCCAGGTCGTCTCCGGCACCAGCGAGCCGACCCGGGCGATCAACACGTCCTCGTAGTGCGAGCGGTTGAACATCCCCACGTACCCCGGCGGTGGCAGCTCCCGGCGAATCCGCCAGAGGAAGTCGTGCCGCAGCTCCTGGCGGGTCGGCGGCCCGAACGAACGGATGTGCAGGCCCAGCGGGTTCATCGCGCCGGCCACCCGCTTGATCGTGCCGTCCTTGCCGCCGCAGTCCATGGCCTGGAGCACCAGCAGCACCCGGTGCGCCGGCCGCTCCGACCCGGTCTTGGCCATCGCGAAGAGCATCTCCTGTCGCCGGCCCAACTCCTCGCCGACCAGCTCCACCTGCTCCCGCGCCCAGGTCTTACGGTGCTCGCCACGACCCGCGGGCTCCGGCAGGCCGGGCATGGACCGCGGATCGATCGCGCCGAGATCCACCGGCGCGGTGACCCGCAGCAGGTCCCGCACGGAACCGCCGTCCGGTGCCACGATCTGCCCTTGCTGGGGTGCACTCATGCACGGATCATCGCCCACCCTCAGCCGTTTCGCCCGCCGAGGCCCACCTCCGAACCTGGCCCGCTGATCGGCCCCGACCGACCTGCGCCGATGGCAGGCACCGGTCCACCGAGCCGTTTCGGGGCTGCCGGCGGGCCCACTCGGCGAGAGGATGTAGGCCGGAACGCCGACCGGAAGGGGTGGAGGTCGTGCGGGAGTTGGCGACGGAGTTCGAGGCCGAGCGGGGCCGGCTGCTCGCGGTGGCCCACCGGATGCTGGGCAGCCGCAGTGAGGCGGAGGACGCGGTGCAGGAGACCTGGCTGCGCTACGCCGGGGCGCTGGCCGATCCGGCGGCCCGCGCCGAGATCCGGGACCTGTCCGCGTGGCTGACCACCGCCTGCGCTCGAATCTGCCTGGACGTGCTCCGCTCGGCCCGGGTCCGCCGGGAGGCGTACCCGGGGCAGTGGCTGCCGGAGCCGGTGGTGAGCCCGTCGGGCGGCCGGTCGCCGGCCGACGGCTACGCGCCCGACCCGGCGGAGCGGGCGGTGCGCACCGACGAGGTCGGCACGGCGCTGCTGGTGGTGCTGGAGCGGCTCGCGCCGGAGCAACGGGTCGCCCTCGTGCTGCACGACGTGTTCGCGCTGCCGTTCGCCCGGGTCGCTGGGGTGCTCGGCACCACCGAGGTGGCGGCCCGGCAGCTCGCCTCCCGGGCCCGGCGGGCGGTCACCGCGCCGGACGTACCCCGGCACACCGCCGACCCGGCCGAGCAACGCCGGGTGCTCAAGGCGTTCGTCGCCGCCACCGAGTCCGGCGAGTTGGACCAACTGCTCCAGGTGCTCGCGCCGGACGTGGTCTTCGTCGGCGACTCGGGCGGGCACTTCCCGGCCGCCCGCTGGCCGGTGCTCGGCGCGGACTCCGTGGCTCGCCTCACGCTCGGCCTGTTCGGCCGAACCGGCCGCTACACCGACCGGGTGCTGGCTCGGCCCGTGCTCGTCGACGGCATTCTCGGCCTACATCTGGAGACGACGCACAGCGACGGGCGACCGATCCGCCTGGTCACCGCGTTCGCTGTCGACCAGGGCCGGATCACCGCCATCTACAACCAGCTCAACCCGGAGAAGCTGACCGACCTGCCGCCGCTGAACGCCGACGACGGTTGGCCTCCACGCTGGTGAGCCGGCCCGACCGGGCGTGCGGCCTCAGACCACCAGAGCCAACCACTTGCGGTACGCGGTGGCGAACGGCTCGGTGCCGTCGCCCAGGGCCCCCAACAGCCGCTGCGCCGCGGCCTCGGCCTCGGCCACCACGTCGTCCGGGTAGCCGAACCGGGCCCGGTGCTCGGCGAACTCGTCCTCGTCGAGCAGCTCCACCAGGCCGGTGGCCCGACGCCGGACGACGTCCAGGTCCAGGTCGATCAGGTGGACCGTGTCGTTGGACTCCCAGCGGGCCGGGGTCGTGATGTCGCAGTAGACCTCGCTGGTGCGGGGCGGGGGGTTGAACATGGCCGTCCACCAGGCGCGGTGTGGCACCAACAGCACGAACGGGATCTTCTCCACCGAGGGCCGGCCGTGGTAGACCGACTCGGTGCCCTCGGGCACGCCGAGCCAGACGCCGAGATCGTCCTCGGTGAGCCGGCGGGCCGGGTAGTCGCGGTGGGCGCTGCCGTCGTACTTGCGGTAGATCACACGGACCATGTCGCTCGGCATGATTCGCACCCTAACCGATACAGCCCAACGCGTCGTAGCGCGGCCGTAACCGGACGGGGTCGGCCGCAACGCCCGCTCCGGTCGGCATCGCGCCACGCGGCGGATGGGCGCTGTCGGTGTCGGCGGCGCCGGGTACCGTCGCACGGTGACTCCGCCCCGCACCGCCACCGGTTCCGCCACCCCGTCGGCCCGTGCCAAGGGCCGGCGGCGGGGTGCCCGGCCCAGTGGCACCGAGCTGCTGGCGGCGGCGGTCGGCGCGGTGCCCGGCGGCGCGGAGCGCCCCGGCCAGCTGCAGATGACCACGGCGATCGAGGAGTGCGTGGCCGGCGGCGAGCATCTGCTCGTGCAGGCGGGCACCGGCACCGGCAAGTCGCTGGCCTACCTCGCGCCGGCGCTCACCGTGGACGGCCCGGTGGTGGTCTCCACTGCCACCCTGGCGTTGCAGTCCCAGCTGGTCGACCACGACCTGCCCCGGCTCGCCGACGCGGTCGAGCCGGTGCTCGGCCGTCGGCCCACCTTCGCCGTGCTCAAGGGCCGCCACCACTACCTCTGCCTCGCCCGACTGGACAACTCCACCGAGGAGGAGCCGGAGGACACCCTCTTCGACGCCCCCGCGTCGCGCCCCGGCGGCGGGACGAAGTGGCTCGGTGAGGCGGGCCGGCTGGGCAAGCAGGTCGAGCGGCTGCGCGACTGGGCCGAGAAGACCGCCACCGGCGACCGGGACGAACTGGACCCGGGCGTCGAAGACCAGGCCTGGCGGCTGGTGTCGATGCCGGCCCGCGAGTGCGTCGGCGCGGCCCGTTGCCCGTTCGGGCAGGAGTGCTTCGCCGAGGCGTCGCGGGCCCGCGCCCGGGAGGCCGACATCGTGGTGACCAACCACAGCCTGCTCGCTGTCGACATGCTCGCCGACCGGCACATCGTGCCGCCGCACAAGCTGCTCATCGTCGACGAGGCGCACGAGCTGGCCGACCGCGTTTCCTCCGCCGCCCAGGCGGAGCTGGTGCCGGAGCTGATCGACCGGACCACCCGGCGGGCCCGTACGCTGCTGCGCCCGGAGACCGCCGAAGCGCTCACCGCCGCCGGCGACGCCCTGGCGGTCGGGCTGGCCGAGGCGCCGGCCGGGCGGATCACCGCGGGGCTGCCGACGCCACTGCGGGAGGCGTGCACGCTACTCGACGCGGCGACCCGCTCAGCCCTGGACGCGATCGGCGACATCAAGTCCGACGACCCTGACCCGGTCCGCAAGCAGCAGGCCAAGGCCGCCCTGGACGAACTCTCCACCACCGCGCAGCGGCTACTGGAGGAGGGCGACCACGACGTGGCCTGGGTGGAGAAGAACGACAGCGGCAACCGCCGGGCACTGGTGGTCGCCCCCCTGTCGGTGGCCGGCACCCTCGCCACCCACCTGTACGACGAACGCACAGTAGTGGCCACGTCGGCGACCCTGGCGCTGGGCGGCCGGTTCGACACTGTCGCCCGCGCCCTCGGGCTGGACGCGCCGCCGCCCGCCCCGCCGACCCCCGCCGCGGCCGCACTGGCCGCCCGCACCGGTCCCGGCCGGCCGGCTGCCGAGGCGCCGGGCCGTCGCCTCGCCGGCGACGTCACACCGAACGCCGTCGTCCCGGCCACCGAGGGCCCCGGGTGGCGGTCACTCGACGTCGGATCGCCGTTCGACTACGCCCGGCAGGGCATCCTGTACGTCGCCGCGCACCTCCCCCGCCCCAGTGTCTCCGGGCTGCCCGAGGCTGCCGGGGAGGAGTTGCTCGGGCTGGTCGAGGCGCTCGGTGGTCGTACTCTCGGGCTGTTCTCCTCCCGGCGGGCCGCGCAGCAGGCGGCGGAGCTGTTGCGCGCGCGGACCGACCTGCCGGTGTTGCTCCAGGGGGAGGAGTCGCTGCCGCTGTTGGTGCGTCGCTTCCGCGAGGAGCGCGCCAGCTGTCTGTTCGGGGTGATGTCGCTCTGGCAGGGGGTGGATGTGCCGGGCGACGCCTGCCAGCTCGTCGTCATCGACCGGCTGCCCTTCCCCCGTCCGGACGAGCCGTTGGCGGCGGCCCGCGCGGCGGCGGTGGACGCGGGCGGCGGCTCCGGCTTCGCGGCGGTCAGCGTGCCGATCGCCGCGGTGCGGCTGGCACAGGGTGTGGGCCGGCTGATCCGGGCTACCGGTGACCGGGGTGTGGTGGCGGTGCTCGACTCTCGGCTGGAGACGGCCCGAGGCTACGGGCCGTTCCTGCGCCGCTCGCTGCCGCCTTTCTGGTACACGACCCGTCCCGAGGTGGCCCGCGGCGCCTTGGAACGCCTGGCCAAGTCCTGACCCGCGCGCCGCTTGGGCAGGCCACGATCGCGCTACGACGAGGAAAGAGTGGTCTCCCGCTGGCGGGAGGCCACTCTTTCCTTGATCCTGCGTGATCTGGCGGGACGCGCGGGTCTAGGGAGCCTGGGAGGCGACGACCACGGCGTCGGGCGGGGTGTCCGGCACCCTGCGGGCGGCAAGCCGGCGGACCGCCGTGTTCAGCACCGCGATGAGCGGCACGGAGACCAGCGCGCCGGTGATCCCGGCGAGGACGACACCGGCGGCGATACCGATGATCACCGCGAGCGGGTGCAGTGCCACCGCCCGGCCCATGATCAGCGGTTGGAGCACGTGCCCCTCGACCTGCTGGACGCCGATCACCACACCGAGAATGATCAACGCGGTGACCGGGCCGCTGTCGACGAGTGCCACCAGCACCGCCACGCCACCGGAGAGCGCCGCACCGACGATCGGGATGAACGCGCCAAGGAAGACCAGCGCGGCCAGCGGGAAGGCGAACGGGATGTCGAAGATGACCAGGAAGATGCCGATGCCGACCGCGTCGATGAAGGCGACCAGCACTGTCGCGCGAACGTAGGCGACGAGCGTCTGCCAGGAGGCGCGGCCGGCGTCGTCGACCTTCCAGCGGGCGGCCACCGGCAGCAACCGGACCAGGAAACGCCAGATCCGGTTGCCGTCGCGCAGGAAGAAGAACGTCGCGAAGAGCACCAGCAGCGTGCCGGTCAACACCTCGGCCAGCGTCGCGGCGGTGCTCAACGCGCCGCTGGTGAACCTCGAGGTGTTGTTGTTGATCCAGCCCTGCGCCTCGTCGATGTAGCGGTCGAGTTGCCCGTCGGAGAGGTGCAGCGGGCCTGTCTTCAGCCAGTTCTGGATCTGCCGGACGCCCTCCGAGGACTTCTCGCTCAGCTCCGGTACGCCACGAATGAACTCGTTGACCACCAGCGTCAGCGTGCCGATCACCGCGGCCAGGCCGCCGACCAGCACCACCGCCGTCGCCAGCGACCGGGGGAACCGGGCCCGCAGCAGCCAGCCCACCGCCGGGGCGAGCAGCGCGGAGAGCAGCAGCGCGATGGCCAGCGGAATGATCACGATCTTGACCGTGCCGACGATCCGCAGCAGCGCCCAGGCCACCACGCCGATCACGATCAGTCGCCAACACCACGCGGCGGCGATCCGCAGCCCGTGCGGAACGTCGGCGTCGTCCCGGCTGGAGGTGGAGCTGTGCAGGTCCACCGGGGGCTCCGCGCCGTAGACGGTGGCGCTCGACGGCGCGGTCGGCCCCGGCACCGTCGGCGACGCCACCCGGGCCGCCTCCGACGCGTCGCTCAACGCGTCACTGGAGACGCCCTCATCGGCGCGCGCCGACTCCTGTCGTGACTGGTAGGCGCGGCGAAGCCGCCCGCGTACCCGCTCGAAGCGGCTCAAGCGCACCTCCTGGCAGAAAACCCGGCCCGCCGACGGCGACAGGTCGGACAGCATACGTCCGTTCCCGACACCGTAGGGCGGTTCCGCCACACAATGCCCCGACCACCTCCGGCGTAACCACCGGCCGGCCACCGTTGGCCACACGGTAGCGTCTGCGACGTGACCGCCGACAACGATCTCGACGCCGGCCTGCCGATCCGCCTGCTGCACGACCGTGTGCTGGTGCGGATGGAGGGCAGCGAGGGCGAACGCCGCTCCACCGCTGGCATCGTCATTCCGGCGACCGCGGCGGTCGGCAAGCGCCTCGCCTGGGCCACAGCGGTCGGGGTGGGGCCGAACGTCCGCGCCATCGTCTCCGGCGACCGGGTGCTCTTCGACCCGGACGAGCGCTCCGAGGTCGAGCTGCACGGCCGCGGTTACGTGCTGCTGCGGGAGCGGGACGTGCACGCCGTGGCCGCCGAGCGGATCGAGAACGACTCGACCGGCCTCTACCTCTGACGCACCTCCCCCGGCCCTCAGGCCCTGTCGCGCACCGTTTGCCCGGCCGCACGACGGGAAGCCATCCGGCGACCGTGGCCCTGGGGAGGGACGATGCCGGTATTCGTGAAGAAGCTGTTGACCTGGGGCAGTGTCGCGTTCCTGATCTACTTCATGGCCTTTCGGCCGGACGGTGCCGCGCAGATGTTCCGGGCGATCGGGGCCGCGCTGATCGCGATGTTCCAGGGCCTCGGTGACTTCCTCACCTCGCTGCTGGCCTGAGCCGCGCTGCTGGCCTGAGCCGCGCTGCTGGCCCGCCGTCAGCGGTCAGCCGCCAGGCCGGGGGCCGCAGCTGTCAGGGGTGCGTCGGCGGCCAGGGCGACGCCGGGCGCAGGCCGGGCCAACCGGGCGGGGCGTACCCCACCGGAGCCGGGGCCGGAGCCAGCACCACGGGGATCGGCACCACCGGCTCGTCCGGTGCGTCCACAGCGCGCTGGGTGCCGTCCGGGAAGCGCAGGTGGTAGCGGCTGCCGTCCCAGACCCCCGCCGGGGCCTGCGGGTCCCGACCCACGAAGAACGACCGGTATTCGGTGATCGCGTCCAGCAGCTCCCGCTCCTCCCGGGCGGTCCGCTCCTGGTCGGCGGGTTTGCGGTCCAGGCCGCGCAACGCCCCGTCGCGCAGCAGGGCCAGCCGGGTCGCCGCGGACTGGTAACCCCGCATCGCCCGCACCCCGGCGTCGCCGGCCACCCGCCGCGCCCAACTGCGGGCGGCGTGCCGCCGGCCGAGACCGCTCAGGGCGGCCACCTCGGGCGGGCTGAGCCAGCCGGCGCGTACGTAGTCGGGTAGGACCCGCTCGGTGAGCCGCCCCTCCCAGGCGCGCAGCCACAGCGCCAGTCCCACGGTGCCGAAGAAGACCGGCACCATGAGGCCCAGGAAGCCGTACAGCATGATCATGGTCTCGCCGGTGGCCTGGGTCAGCGTGGGCAGCAGGTTCCACGTGCCGTGCAACATCATCGCCAGCAGCAGGCCGGCGATCGGGGCGAGCACCCGGATGCGCCGGTCGGCCGTCCGGGAGGCGATACCCAACCCCACACCGGTCATCGCTGTGAAAAGGGGATGGGCGAACCCGAACAGCAGGATCCGCAGGATGAAGATCGCGATGACCTGCTGGATGCCGGTGGCCGGGCCGTACCGGTCGGCGCCGGACGCGTACCCCAGACCACCCAGGTAGAGGATGTTCTCCACCATCGCGAAGCCGACCGCGGCGAGCCCGCAGTAGACCAGGCCGTCGGTGATCCCCGACCACTCGCGGCGGCGGAACACCAGCAACAGGATCGGGCCCAGCGCCTTTGTCAGCTCTTCGATGAACGGCGCCACCAGCACTCCGGTGAGCGCGGACGGCAGGCCCCAGTCGGCGAAGCGGTTGGCCGCGAAGTCGTTCACAGTGAGCGAGGCGGCGGTGGAGACGAACGCCCCCCAGGCGAAGCAGAAGATCAGATACTTGAGCGGCTCCGGTTCGTACCGGTCCAGCCAGAGGAAGCAGCCCACCAGCACCGGCACGGGCAGGATGGCGGCGACCACCCCGATCAGCAGGGCCTGCACACCGAGCGACTGGCCGAGCGTGAAGACCATGAAGACCGCGCACGCCGCGATCAACAGCACCACCCCGGCCAGCACCAGGAACCGCCGCCAGCCCAGTCGGCGCAGCGGCATCCGGGGCGTCTCACCCATGGGCGGGACGGCGGGCGCAGGCGCGGCGGCGGGCGACGGCGGCAGCGGTGAACCGGGCGGGGTGTCGGCCATGCGGTCAGCGTAGCCATCCGCCGCCGGCTGGTTCGGTCGCATCGGTAGCCGCTATGCTGCCGGCAGGTCACGAGTGCCAGCGTTCAGCCCCGGCTTGCTGGCCGGCAACCCTCGTCGAGTTCGCGGTGGGGTGCCCCGGGTGATGACCGGGCCCAGCCCGATCGGTGTGCTGGGCAAGCGCGGACCCCGTCCCGATGTCGCACCCGGGGTCCCTGACCCCGGAGGTTCCGGCGTGTCCGTCACTCTCGTCCCCTCGCTGCCCAGCCTGCCCAGCCTGCCCACGGTGCCGTCGGCGCCGTCCGCGCCGCTCGACGTCCTCGGCGTTCCCGGCGAGATCAACCTCGACTACGCGGCCAGTGCGCCGTGCGCGCGGGTCGCCGCCGACGCAGTGGCCGAGCTGCTTCCCTGGTACGCCAGCGTGCATCGCGGAGCGGGAGCGCTGTCGCGGCGCTGCACCCTCGCGTACGAGCAGGCGAGGCAGACGATCGGCGACTTCTTCGGCGCTCGCGCCGACGATCATGTGATCTTCACCCGCAACACCACTGACGCGCTCAACCTGCTGGCGCGGGCCGTGCCGGCCGGCACCACCGTGGTCACGAACGCCTCCGAACACCATGCCAACCTGCTGCCCTGGCCGCGCGGGTCGGTGCGGCTGCCGGTGCCCAGCGACCCCGACGGGGCGGTACGCGATCTCGCCGCCGCCCTCAGCGAGCTGCGCCGGGGCAGCAGCCCGGCGTTGCCGGTGCTGGTCGCGGTGACCGGTGCGAGCAACGTGACAGGTGAGCGGTGGCCGGTCGCCGAACTGGCGCGGGTGGCCCACCGGCACGGCGCCCGGATCGCCCTCGACGCCGCGCAGCTCGCCCCGCACGCCCCGGTCGACCTGCTCGCGCTCGACGTCGACTACCTTGCCGTGTCCGGCCACAAGCTGTACGCGCCGTTCGGCGCGGGCGTGCTGATCGGTCGGGCCGACTGGCTGGACGCCGCGCCGCCCTACCTGGCCGGCGGTGGCGCCACCAGCCACGTCGGGCCGGCCACCCACGACGTGACCTGGGCGACCGGCCCGGCCCGACACGAGGGCGGCACCCCGAACCTGCTCGGAGCGGTCGCGC
Source organism: Micromonospora hortensis (assembly GCF_022230935.1). Taxonomy (NCBI): domain Bacteria; kingdom Bacillati; phylum Actinomycetota; class Actinomycetes; order Micromonosporales; family Micromonosporaceae; genus Micromonospora; species Micromonospora hortensis. Next base: position 83,844 of record NZ_JAKKFE010000006.1, on the reverse strand, counting down.
TGGCGGCGGTGTGCAAGGCGCTCGACGAGGCGGACCAGGGCGCGCTGGCCGCCCAGGAGCAGGGCCTGCTGACCCGGCTACGGACCGGCCTCGCCGCCCTGCCGCACGTCGTCGAGCTGCGCACCTTCGGCCCGGACGCGCCCCGGGTCGGCATCGTCTCGTTCGTGGTCGCCGGCTGGGACTCCACCGAGGTGGCCGCCCGGCTCGCCGCCGAACACCACATCGGCGTACGGGACGGGTTGTTCTGTGCCCACCCGCTGGCCCGGCGTCTGCTCGGCGAGGCGGCGGGGCGTACCGGCCGGCGGGACCTGCCGCCCACCGCGCTGCGGGCCAGCATCGGGCTGGGCAGCACGGCCGCCGAGGTGGACCGGCTGCTCGCGGCGCTGGCCGAGCTGGGCTGACGCCCGACCGGCGGTTGCCAGCGCTCAGCCGACCGGCGGGGCGGTGGGTGGCTTCGGCGCCTCGCCGGGCTCGGCGGGTTCACCGACCGGGCGCTCCTGCTCTCCGAAGGCGGTGCGGATCCACCGGTTCGCCTCCTCCTGCTCGATCCCGGAGGCGACCAGCAGGTCGCTCGCGGTGGTGCGGATCTGGGCGATCACCACGCTGCCGGAGAAGCCCACCCCGGCGCCGTACGCCCGGCCGGCCTCGCTGACCGCCCGCAGCGACCGCTCCCGGGCCTTCTCCGGCTCCTCACCGGCGGCGAACTCGTGCTTGAGCAGCCGGACCGACTCGGCGAGGTGGCCGATCGCGTCCGGCATCGGATCGGGCACCGGTTCCTCGTCCTCGACCAGCGTGACGGACCGGCGGATCAGCGTGCCGCTGTTGCGCATCGCCCTGTCGATCGGGTCGGCCGCCTCGGCGTAGTGGGTCAGTTCGTCGCGGCGGTGCCAGCGGGCCGGAGAGAGGGTGGCGGTCTCCTTCGCCCCCTCGATCGCCTCGCCCAACGTGGCCAACTCCTCCTTGTTGTTGCGCAGCCTCTCCAGTGCGCCCTGGATGGTGGCGCGATTCCGGTTGCGCAGCCCGTCGGCGGTGGCGTCGAGTTGGGCGGCGAGCAGGTCCAGGGCGGGGCGGGCCGCCCGGTTGATCACGCGGAGTGGGTTCAGTGGCAGCAGCACCGCCGTGACCAGCAGCGCGATCCCACCGCCGAGGAACGCGTCGACGAAGCGGGGGATCTCCAGGTTCTGGGTCGACGGGCTCAGCGTCACGATCAGCACGGCCGTGGCCGCCGCCTGGATGACGATGGCCACGCTCGCTCCGGCGAAGATGGTGAGCAGGATCGCCACTGTGACCACCAGGCCGAGCTGCCACGCCCCGGTGCCGAGCAGGTAGATCAGGAGGTCGCCGACGGCCACCCCGACCCCCACCCCGACGATCAGCTCCACCGTCCGGCGGAACCGCTGACCGACCGACGCGGCCAGGGTGCCGACCGCGGAGATCGGCGCGAAGACCGGTTGCGGGTTGCCGAGCACCTTGTGCGAGATCAGGTAGGCCAGCCCGGCGGCCAGCCCGGCCTGTACGGCGAGTCCGCCGGCCATCCGTACCCGGTGCAACCGGTCGTGCAGGGTGGCCCGACCGCGGTGGCGCAGTTGTTCGGTGGCCTCGGCGATTCGCGCGCCGTCGATGTCCACCAAACCGTCGCGCAGCGCGGTACGTCGCACCATCGGCTGTCGCTTGTCCCGGGCCACGGCCATGGGCGCGACTACCCGTGGTGGGCCCGCTGAACCCTCCCTTCCCGCGCGGCGGGGGCCGATGCGGGAGACTCGGGCGGTGGTTGATCTGTTGGACCGGTGGCGGGCGGCGGCCCGGGGTGCCGGCGCGAGGCCCGACCCGGATACGACAAGGGCCGGGGAGCAGTTGACCGTCCGGTGGCGAGAGCCGCACCGGCACTACCACACGCTGGCCCACCTGACGGCTGTGCTCGATGTGGTGGACCAGCACGCCGACCTGGCCATTCGGGCCGACGCGGTCCGGCTGGCGGCCTGGTTCCACGACGCTGTCTACGACCCCCGGGCCGCCGGCGACGCCAACGAACGTGACAGCGCCGAACTGGCCGAGAGCGTGCTCACCGGGCTCGGAGTGCCGGCGCCCACGGTGGCCGAGGTGCGCCGGCTCGTGCTGCTCACCGCCGGGCACACGGTGACGCCGAACGACCGGGATGGCGCGCTGCTCTGCGACGCGGACCTGGCCGTTCTGGCCGCGCCGCCGGCCCGCTACGACCGTTACGCGGCGGCGATCCGCCACGAGTACGCCCACGTGCCGGAGCCGGCCTTCCGGGCTGGGCGGGCCGCCGTGTTGACCGGCCTGCTGTCGCTGCCCGCGCTGTTCCGGTCGCCACCGCTGGTGAGCCGGTGGGAAGAGCCCGCCCGGGACAATGTGCGCCGCGAGCTGGCCACCCTCACCGGGGCGCCGGAGAACGCGGGTTGACCAGGTGCTTCGGCCGACGCAGGTCGGCGGCGCGGAGCAACCGGACCAGCTCCCGGCTCGGCACCACCTGGGCGCCGAGCCACACCGCCGCCGCGAACCGATCCGCCGGGATGTCGTAGTGGTCCCGGTCGAAGCCGCGCCGGGGCGCGCCGAGCGCCTCGGCGAAGGCGTGCAGCTCGGCGTACGAGACATCACTGATCAGGTGCGACCAGAGCCGACCGCGCCACGGCCAGGCCGGCCGGTCCAGGTAGAGCATGGTGCCCAAGTTATCCCGCCCAGTCGATCATGTTGATGATCGCCGGTCGGCGACCTAGCCTCGGCTGCATGGCCCCCACCGCGCTCCTCGACGACCTGCGCGCCGCGCTCGGTGACGACGCCGTGCTCACCGACCCGGACCTGCTGCGCATGCACCAGCGGGACGAGGCCGACCTGTGCGCCGCCGGCGTCCCGCTGGTGGTGACCCGTCCGCGCGACACCGAGCAGGTGGTCGCCGTGATCCAGGCGGCGGCGCGGCACGGCGTACCGGTGGTGCCGCAGGGCGCGCGGACCGGGCTGGCCGGCGCGGCGAACGCTGTGGACGGCGCCGTGGTGCTCAGCACCGTCGCGATGAACGAGATCCGGGAGATCGACCCGGTGAGCCGGATCGCCGTGGTCCAGCCCGGGGTGGTCAACGCGGCGCTGGCCGGGGCGGTGGCGAAACAGGGCCTCTGGTACCCGCCGGACCCCGGCTCCTGGCAGTCGTCCACGATCGGCGGCAACGTGGCCACGAACGCCGGCGGCATGTGCTGTGTGAAGTACGGGGTGACCACCGAGTACGTGCTCGGCCTGGAGGTGGTGCTCGCCTCCGGTGAGGTGCTGCGCACCGGCCGGCGTACGGCCAAGGGGGTGGCCGGCTACGACCTGACCCGGTTGTTCGTCGGTTCGGAGGGCACCCTCGGCGTGATCACCGAGGTGACAGTGGCGCTGCGGCCCGCCCCGGCCGACTCACTGACCCTGGTGGCGGTCTTCCCCTCCACCGCCACGGCCGGCGCGGCGGTGGCCGAGATCGCGGCTCGCGGGCTCACTCCCAGCCTGCTGGAGTTGCTGGACCAGACCCACCTGCGGGCGATCGAGGCGTACCAGCCGATGGGTCTGCGGACCGACGCGCAGGCCCTGTTGCTGGCCGCCGCCGACACCGGTTCCCGGGCGGCGGACGACCTGGCCGTGCTGGCCGAGGTGTGCGAGGCCGTTGGCGCCGACGAGGTCTACGCGGCCACCGACGCGGTGGAGGCGGCGGCGCTGCTCCAGGCTCGTCGGCTGGCCCACCCGGCGATGGAGAAGTTCGCGGCGGACGCCTACCCGGGCGGCAACGGCGGTCTGGTGATCGACGACGTGGCGGTGCCGCGCGGCGCGCTCGCCGCGCTCCTGGACGGGGTCGCCCGGATCGCTGTCGAGTGTGCGGTGCCGATCGGCGTGGTGGGGCACGCCGGGGACGGCAACATGCACCCGAACATCGTTGTCGACCGGGCCGACCCGGCGAGCGTGGAGCGGGGCCGGCGGGCCTTCGACGAGATCATGCGGCTCGGCCTGGACCTGGGCGGCACGTGCACCGGCGAGCACGGGGTGGGGCTGCTCAAGCGGGACTGGCTGGCCCGGGAGATCGGGCCGGTCGGTGTCCGTGTGCATCAGGCGATCAAGTCGGCGCTCGACCCGGCCGGCCTGCTCAACCCGGGCAAGGTGCTCTGACCGGCTACGGTCAGCCCTTGACCTCGGCCGGGGTCGCCTGGGTGAGCAGCAGCAGGATCTCCCCGGCGACCGGCGTGAGCTCCTCACCCGGGCAGTCCTGCGAGGTGATCAGCCCGGCCGAGGTGATGAGGCTGGACGTCAGCGCGTCGATGCAGGTGGTCCTGTATCGCCGGGCCTGATCGGTCTCGTCGGCCAGCGCCGGGTTGGCGAGCAGCACCTGCAGCCGTTCGGTCAGCTCCGGTGCGAGGGTGCCCCGGGAGGTCACGCCGTCGCCGGCGCAGTCGACGCACTGCCACGCGCCGTTCCGCTCGACGCTCAGGGTGCGCATCGGCCCGTCTTCGCCGAGCCGCTGGAGCAGGCTGACCTGACCGGCGGCGACAGTGGTGGGGATCTCCAGCTGCGATCCGCCACCTGCGGGGCCGGCGGTCGGTTGCGCCACCGGGGTGCTCGGCTTGTCTCCGTCGAAAAGGGAGCACCCGGTCAGGGCGCCGACGAGCGCGACGACGAGCAGGGGTACGAGCAGACGAGGGCGCGCGCGGGGTAGCACGCGCGGAAACCTACCCCACCGTAGGTAGCGTTCGAAACCACCATCCGGGCCGGTATCGATGGTTACCCATCGGTAACGTCGCAATTCGTCATCGAGCGGACGGGCGCAGCTCCGCCTGATCGTCGTCGCCCCGGTCAGCCGCGTAACCCCGCACGTCCGGAGCGCCGAGGCGGGCCGCATCCGCCGCCGCGTCGTCCGGCATCAACTGGGACTGCCGCTCCGCCTCCACCCGCGCCCGGTAGTGCTCGACCTCGCGCGCCCGGGTGGCCGCGTCCCAACCGAGCACCGCGCCCATCAACTCGGCGGTGTGCTCCGCCGACTCCAGCCCCCGGTGGCTGGTCTCGAACGAGATCCGGGTTCGCCGGGTCAGCACGTCCTCCAGGTGCAGCGCGCCCTCGGCCCGCGCCGCGTAGGCGACCTCGGCCGCCAGATACTCCGGGGCACCCGCCAACGGGGACGCCAGCAGAGGATCGGCGTCGACAAGCGCCAGCAGGTCCAGGGTGAGGGTGCCGTACCGCTCCAGCAGGTGCTCCACCACACCCACCGGCACACCGTGCCGGCGCGCCAGGTCGGCCCGGTCCCGCCACATGGCCGGGTAGCCGTCGGCGCCGAGCAACGGCAGATCGGCGGTACGCGACGCGCGGGCGCCACCGAGCCGGCGAGCGGCCCGGTCGACCACGTCGGACGCCATCACCCGGTACGTCGTGTACTTGCCGCCGGCCACCAGCAGCAGCCCGAGCATCGGCTCGAAGACCGCGTGCTCCCGGGAGAGCTTCGAGGTCGAGTCGGCCTCGCCGGCCAGCAGTGGCCGCAGCCCGGCGTACACCCCCTCGATGTCGGCGGTGGTCAGCGGCCGGTCCAGCACGGTGTTGACCTGCTGGAGGAGGTAATCGATGTCGCGGGCCGACGCGGCCGGGTGGGAACGGTCCAGCCGCCAGTCGGTGTCAGTGGTGCCGATGATCCAGTGCCCGCCCCACGGGATGACGAAGAGCACCGAACTCGCCGTACGCAGGATGAGCCCCGTCTCGCCGGTGATCGCCGAGCGGGGCACCACCAGGTGCACCCCCTTGGAGGCGCGCACCCGGACGCCGGGCCGCAGGCCGACGTCGTTGAGCATCCGGGACATGTCGTCGCTCCACACACCGGTGGCGGCGATGACGGTGCGCGCCTGCACCTCGAACTCCGCGTCCGGCGAGCCCGACGGCGCCTCCAGGTCCCGGACGCGGACGCCGGTCACCTCGCGCGCCTGCCGGATCAACCCGACGGCGCGGGCACTGCTCACCACAGTGGCACCGAGGCTGGCCGCAGTGCGGGCCAGGGTGACCACCAGCCGGGCGTCGTCGACCTGCCCGTCGTAGTAGCGGATCGCCCCGGCCAGCGCGTCGGCCCGCAGACTCGGGAAGATCCGCCGGGCGCCCTCCCGGGTCAGGTGCCGGTGCAGGGGCATGCCCCTGCCACCGCCGAAGATCCCGGCGAAGGCGTCGTACGCGGCCACGCCGGCGCCGTAGTAGGAACGGCGGAAGACCCGGGCCGGCAGGTCCCGCAGGCCCCGCCCGGCCGGCAGCGGCACCATGATCGGCACCGGGCGTACCAGGTGCGGCGCGAGCCGGGTGGCCAGCAGACCACGCTCGGTGAGTGCCTCGTGGACCAGGTGGAACTCCAACTGCTCCAGGTAGCGCAGGCCACCGTGGATGAGTTTGCTGGACCGGCTGGAGGTCCCGGCGGCAAGGTCACGCGCTTCGACCAGCGCCACCTTCAGGCCACGGGACGCCGCGTCCAGGGCGGTGCCGGCTCCGGTCACCCCGCCCCCGATGACCAGCACGTCGAAGCGCTCGGCACGCAGTCGACGCAGGTCGGACGCACGGCGGACCGGTGAGAGCTGACCGGCGACGGATCGGGAGATATTGGGGTCGCGCACCCGTCCACCGTAACCGTCGAGCCACCGTGTCGACATTCGCCGCCCGCTCCGCACCGCGCCTACCTGCTCCGAAGCGCACGACACGTCTCGCCACCCGGCCCATGCCGACCGTTCGCAGATCTTGGACAGTTTCCGTCATCTCCTGACGGAAATTGTCCAAGATCTGCACGGTTCCTCGTAGCCCCGGAACCCGACGGTCGGGTCGAAACCCTTCCTCGTAGTCGTAAGGTTCTCGGATGCAAGGTCAACCTGCGCACCCCGGCTACAGCGACCGCAGTTCCCCGTGGCCGGTGGTCGCGGCCGTGCTGGTCGGCTGCTGGACGGTGGCGGTCACAGTGGGAACCCAGACCGGTGGCTGGCTCACCGATCAGGTGCTGCTGGGCTTCGGACGGGACCGGTTCGGCTGGCTCTGGCCGGTGCTCGGCCTGGCCACCGTCGTGCTGGCCGGCACACCCGCCCTGCTGCTGGCCCTCCTGCCCCGGTCGGGCGCGGTCCGGGCCACCGGGCGGGCCTGGTTGATCGGGGCACTCGCGCTCGGCGTGCTCACAGTGCTGCGGGTCGTGCCGCCGGTGCACCACGAGGCATACCTCGCCGCGCTGGCCGGCGCCGCGTTGCTCAGCGCGCTCGCCGTTCGTTGGTCGGCGCGCCGCTGGGCGTACCCCGGGCTGATTGGCTCGGTCCGCGGCCCGGCACCCACCGGGAACAGCGACACCACGCGGCCCGAGGCCACCGGGAACGGCGACACCACACGGCCCGCGCCCACCGGGAACGGCGACGCCACGCGGCCCGAGGCCAGCGGAGACGGCGACGCCACGCGGTCCGAGGCCGCTGGGAACGCGGAGTCGGTCGGACGGCGCGTGCGCCAGCCCGGCCCGGTGCCGCTGCTCGCTGTCGCCGCCGGGTTGGCGCTGCTGCTGCCGTGGGCCTGGCTGGGCGCGCTCGGCGGCCTCCTGGAGACCGCGCTCGCGCTGCTGGCGGCCGCCGCGCTCGGGGTGCTCGCCGCGACTCTGCTGGATGCCCCGTTCTGGTCGCTGTTCGCGGTTGGGCGACCGCCCCGGCCGGCTCGGCTGGTGCTGGTCGGCGGCCTGGTCGCCGGGGTGGCGCTGCTGCTGCTCGCGGCCGGGACCGGCCAGTCCGGCGCGCAGTTGCCCGCGCTGCTGACAGTGCCGCCGGTGGGTTTCGCACTGGCCGCGCTCTGGGCCGCGACCTGGCGGCCCACCGCCGACCCGGCCACCCCCGACCCAGCCACCACCAGCCCAGCCACCACCAGCCCGGCCACCCCCGGCCCGGCCACCGCCGACCCGGTTGAGGCCACCCGCGCCGGCCGCACGGCGACCGGCTGGCTCGTGGGCCTGGCCGTGCTCGGCCCGTTGGCCTTCACCGACCCGGAAGAGATCAGCCTGCTGCTGGTCGGCACCCGGGACATCCCGTTCTGGGTGGCGGCCGCCAGCGGCGTCGGGCTCGCCGTCGCGGTAGTGGTCGCCATCGGGTACGCGGTGCTGCTCGCCCGACGCACGGCACGCACCCCGAACAGGCGGGTCGCCGCGGTGGCGGCCGTGGTGCTGCTGGTGGCGTTCGCGGTGGTCGACCTCGGCCCCGGCCAGCCGGGCCTGTACGGCGAGCGGCTGTTCGTGGTGCTGCGTACGCAGGCCGACCTGAGCGACCTTCCGGCCGCGGCGCCGGGTCGGGCCGGGCGGGACGCCCGCGCGGCGGAGGTCTACCGGCGACTGGTGACGACCGCCGAGCAGAGCCAGGGTGACCTGCTGCGGGGGTTGAACCGGCTGCGCCTCGACCCGGTGTCGTACTACCTGGTCAACGCGGTCGAGGTGGACGGCGGCCCAGCGGTCCGTGCCTGGCTCGCCCGCCGGCCGGAGGTGGCGCGGGTGCTGGTCAGCCAGCGCCTGCGACCGCTGCCGGCCCCGGCCGGGCAGAACCGGGGCACGTTGCCCAAGCCCACCGGCCCGCAGTGGAACATCAGCCAGATCGGTGCCGACCGGGTGTGGTCCCAACTCCGGGTCACCGGCACGGGCATCGTGGTCGGCAGCTCCGACTCGGGGGTGGACGGCACCCATCCGGCGCTACGAGCCGGGTTCCGTGGTGGGGACGACTCCTGGTACGACCCGTGGGACGACACCCGGAGCCCGACCGACCAGGGCGGGCACGGCACCCACACGGTGGGCAGCGCGGTCGGGCGGGACGGCATCGGGGTGGCGCCGGACGCGCAGTGGGTGGGCTGCGTCAACCTGGACCGCAACCTGGGCAGCCCCGCGCACTACCTGGACTGCCTCCAGTTCATGTTGGCGCCCTTCCCAGCCGGCGGCGACCCGTTCACCGACGGCCGTCCGGAGCGCGCCCCGCAGGTGCTGACCAACTCGTGGGGCTGCCCGCCCATCGAGGGTTGCGACCAGCGCGTTCTGCGGCCGGCCACCGCCGCCCTCGACGCCGCCGGGATCTTCGTGGTCGCCGCGGCCGGTAACACCGGCCCGTGGTGCGCGTCGATCGACGATCCGCCCGCCCCGTACCCGGACGTGCTGACAGTGGGCGCGGTGGACGCCCAGCGGCGGGTCGCCGAGTTCTCCTCGCGCGGGCCGGTGCCGGGCGGCTCGGGTAAACCGGACGTGCTGGCGCCGGGGGTGGGGGTGGTGTCGGCCATGCCGGGCGGCACGTACGCCGCGTTGGACGGTACGTCGATGGCGACCCCGCAGGTGGCCGGGGTGGTCGCGCTGATGTGGTCGGCGAACCCGGCGCTGGTCGGTGACGTGACCCGGACCAGGCAGATCCTTCGGGACACCGCCACGGTGGCGACACCCACCTATCGCTCCGACAGCCCTTCCGACGCCTGCGGTACCCCGTCGAACGTCACCGGCGCCGGCCAGGTCGACGCCTACGCGGCCGTTCGCGCCGCCCAGCAATAGGCAGGTTTCCTTCCTGAAGCGCTGAGCCGGGCGTGCGGCTCGACAGTCGGTCATCTAGGGTCGGCGACCATGGACGCCGAGATCACCGTCACCGAGCTGACCGCCGACCTGGTCACCAGCGTCGTACAGCTCTGCCAGCAGGCTCTCGACCTGCCCGAGGACGCCGCCGAGGCGGCTTCCATCGTGGACGTGCTCTGGACCCGGGCCGCCACCGAGCGGCCGGCGGTCGGGCTGGGCGCGTACCGGGGCGCGGACCTGGTGGGGGTGCTGATCTGTTCGGTGTCGTCGACCGAGCCGGGGATCGGGCACGTGGACCTGGTCGCGGTCCTTGCGGATCAGCGGCGTCGGGGCGTCGGCCGGACGCTGCTCCAGCGGGCCGAGCGGGTGCTCGCCGAACGCGGGGCGACCGAGGTGCTGCTGGCCGGAAACCCGCCGTACTACGCGTGGCCGGGAATCGACGTCCGCTACACGCCGGCGGTCTGCGCCGCACTCGCGCTCGGCTACCAGCAGGACCGGACCGCCTGGAACATGACCGCGGACCTGTCGTACGACGGGTCGCCGGCACTGCGGTCCACCGAGGCGACGGAGCGGCGGCTGGCCGACCAGGGCGTCACGGTACGCCGGGCGGAGCCGGCGGACCTGCCGGCGCTGACCGCGTTCGCCCGGTCCACCTTCGGCGGAACGTGGGACGGTGAGCTGGCCGGGTCGGTGGGGCGTGCCGACGCCGGTTGCCACCTGGCGGAGCGCAACGGCGAGGTGCTCGGCTTCGCCGCGTACGGGTCGTCGCGGCCGAGTTGGTTCGGGCCGATGGGCACCGCGCCGGCCGCGGAGGGCTCGGGCATCGGTGGGGTGCTGTTGCGGCGCTGCCTGCGCGACCAGCGGGCGGCGGGGCTGGACCGGGCACAGATCGGCTGGGTGGGACCGGTGCCGTTCTATTCGGGTAGCGCGGGCGCGTGGATCGAGCGGGTCTTCTTCCTGTACCGGCGAACCCTACCGACGGCATAACCGGGGCAAACAGGACAAAGATCCATTCGCCCGCATCGGCCATCGACGCCCCCTACCGTTTCGGTAGAGGAGGCAGCCATGACCACGGATGACAACCAGACCGAGGACGGCCCGCCGATCACCTGGAAACCGGTGGGTGAACTCCCCGGCCAACTGCCGTTCGACAGGCTCGACTACGGCGACGCCGAGCAACTGGCCGAGATGACCACCGAGGGCGAGCCGACGGTGGCCGAGGAACCGCAGGAGATGGTGGACGCGCCGATCAAACTGCCTCCGCCGTACAGCCGGGCACAGAAGCGGCGCAACCAGCGCCCACTACCGACCTGACGACGAACGGGGCGGACCGCGTCAGCGGCCCGCCCCGTTCGGTGTCGGAACTGGACTCAGAAGTCCATGTCCCCGCCACCCGGGCCAGCCGGGGCAGCCGGGTTCTTCTCCGGCTTGTCCGCGACAACGGCCTCGGTGGTGAGGAAGAGCGCCGCGATGGAAGCGGCGTTCTGCAGCGCCGAACGCGTCACCTTGGCCGGGTCGATGATGCCCGCGGCCAGCAGGTCGACGTACTCGCCGTTGGCGGCGTTCAGACCGTGACCCGCTTCGAGGTTACGGACCTTCTCCACCACGACGCCGCCCTCAAGGCCGGCGTTGACGGCGATCTGCCGCAGCGGGGCGTCGAGCGCGACCTTGACGATGTTCGCACCGGTCGCCTCGTCGCCGACCAGGTCGAGCTTGTCGAAGGCGGTCTTGCCGGCCTGAACCAGCGCGACGCCACCACCCGGGACGATGCCCTCCTCGACGGCGGCCTTCGCGTTGCGAACGGCGTCCTCGATGCGGTGCTTGCGCTCCTTGAGCTCGACCTCGGTGGCCGCGCCGACCTTGATCACCGCAACGCCGCCGGCCAGCTTGGCCAGCCGCTCCTGCAGCTTCTCCCGGTCGTAGTCGGAGTCGCTCTTGTCGATCTCGGCCCGGATCTGGTTGACCCGGCCCTGGATCTGCTCGGCGTCACCGGCACCGTCGACGATGGTGGTCTCGTCCTTGGTCACCACGACCTTGCGGGCGCGGCCCAGCATGTCGAGGCTGGCGGCGTCGAGCTTGAGGCCAACCTCCTCGCTGATGACCTGGCCACCGGCGAGGATGGCGATGTCGGTCAGCATGGCCTTGCGGCGGTCACCGAAGCCCGGCGCCTTGACGGCGACCGACTTGAAGGTGCCACGGACCTTGTTGACCACCAGGGTGGCGAGGGCCTCGCCCTCCAGGTCCTCGGCGATGATCAGCAGCGGCTTGCCCGACTGCATGACCTTCTCCAGGATCGGGAGCAGGTCCTTCACCGACGAGATCTTGCTGTTGGCGATCAGGATGTACGGGTCGTCGAAGACGGCCTCCATACGCTCCGGGTCGGTCATGAAGTAGGCCGAGATGTAGCCCTTGTCGAAGCGCATACCCTCGGTGAGCTCAAGCTCCAGCCCGAAGGTGTTGCTCTCCTCGACGGTGATGACGCCTTCCTTGCCGACCTTGTCCATCGCCTCGGCGATGATCTCGCCGACGGTGCTGTCGCCAGCGGAGATGGAGGCGGTGGAGGCGATCTGCTCCTTGGTCTCGACGTCCTTGGCGAGCTTGGACAGCTCCTCCGAGACGCTCGCGACAGCGGCCTCGATGCCCCGCTTCAGGGCCATCGGGTTGGCGCCAGCGGCCACGTTGCGCAGGCCCTCGCGAACCAGGGCCTGGGCCAGGACGGTCGCCGTCGTCGTGCCGTCACCGGCAACGTCGTCGGTCTTCTTGGCGACCTCCTTGACCAGCTCAGCGCCGATCTTCTCGTACGGGTCCTCGAGCTCGATCTCCTTGGCGATGCTCACACCATCGTTGGTGATGGTGGGGGCACCCCACTTCTTCTCGAGCACGACGTTGCGGCCCTTGGGGCCGAGGGTCACCTTTACGGCGTCGGCGAGCTGGTTCATGCCCCGCTCGAGGCCGCGGCGCGCCTCTTCGTCGAACGCGATCATCTTGGCCATACGGCGTTGTCCTCCTGGACACTCACGGGCCACCCGAGATGTGTGCCCCGGATGGGCCGCCTGGTGTACGCACCTTGGGACGTCGCCACCTGGCGACGACGACGTCCTTCGGCCGGGCCGGATAGCCCGCGACGACCGGCCATGTGCCGCCCCGGTGTCTCCACACCGGTGCAACCTGGCCCCACCGTCCCGACCATTGGCACTCACGGTATGCGAGTGCCAATGACTTGTTTAGCACTCTCACCTGCCGAGTGCAAGCACGATGCCGCCGCTCAGCCGAGTTCCGCAGCCAGTCCGGCGCTGTTCACCGGTGCCTCATGGGCACGCTGCTCGGCGTACGTCACCAGCAGACCGATCATCTGCGCGAGGTGGGCCGGCAGGGCCAGCACGGCGGTGATCCCGATCACCACCACCGCCCCGGCGGCGGTACCCGCCGAGGAGAACGGATCCGTTCCGAGCGGGGAGGTGCCGATTCCTTCCAGGGCACCGGGGATCAGGGTGCCGACGATCACCGCGGCGGCCACCAGGGCCACCCGTCCGAGCAGCAGGCCGAGCCGGTCGTGGAACATCCGGAACGATCGACCGATCGGGTTGTGCCGTTCGAAGAGATAGACCGGGCCGGCCATGCTCAGCGCGAAGGCCAGGTAGATGCCCGGCAGCACGCAGAAACAGAAACCGACGCCGATGAGCAGACTGATCAACAGGGTCCAGCCCCACAGCCCGAGTGCCCGACGCAGGCCGTAGCGCAGCGCGGCCTCCAGGCTGGCCGGCTGACCGGCCGCCTGCTGGGTGATCACCCAGGTGCCGGCGGCCCACCCGACGGCCTGCACCAACCCGACCACCACACTGCCGCCGACCAGCAGGACGAGGAGGCTCAGCAGCTCGGCGGCGAAATTGTCCGGCAGCGCGGGGGTCGACGTCGATTCGGCCTGGGCGGCCCACTTCGCCGATGGGTCCAGCCCGAGGGAGACCACCGAGAGCACCGCCGCAGGCAGCACCTGGGTGAGCAGCATGATCGGCACCAACTGCCGCCAGCCCCGGCGCAGCGCTCCCCCGCACCGGTCGAACCAGCCGCCGATGCCGGCGCCGGGCGGCGTGACCAGGGCGTCGTTCGGGTCGAACCCGTGACCCGGCGGGTACCAGCCGACGGGCGGCCCCGGATACCACGGCTGCCCGCCGTAGGGACCCGACCCGGGCGGGTAACCCCCGGTGGGCGGGAACGCCCAGCCCTGCGGTGGCGGGGCCGCACCCCAGGCACCCTGCGCGGGATCCCAGCCGGGCGGCGGGGCGGCGGGGCCGGAGGACGGGCCGGCCGGAGGCATGCCCGGCCCCCAGCCGGGGGGCGGACCGGCGTGGCCGGGGCCGCCGGCTTGCGAGGACGGATCGGACGGGTCCGGCTCCCCCGACCCGGAGGAAGGAGTGTGCGGGGGTGGCTGGTCGGTCATGAACGCTCCTCAGCTTTGGCTGGAACGGTTCACGATCTTCCCGGCTGAGTGCCCCTGCCGCAGCCCCAACTCACGGGCCGATCGGCCAGGAAGCTCAGCCGATGACGCGTACGTGCTCCGCCTGTGGGCCCTTCTGGCCCTGGGTGATCTCGAACTCGACCCGCTGACCGTCGTCCAGCGCCTTGTAACCGTCCATCTCGATCGCGGAGAAGTGAACGAACACGTCCTGACCGCCGTCGACGGCGATGAAGCCGTAGCCCTTTTCGGCGTTGAACCACTTCACGGAGCCCTGTGCCACGGTGCACTTCCCTCACTCTGCCCGGCGTTGCCTGATTCGGCGCACGGCACGGCCGGGCGCCCCGGACCACCGACTCAGTGATCGATGACCGCCATTGAATTAGGTGGCCGAAATCGCACGCTACACGAGGAGTGACGGCCGCGCACTGCCACAAATCAGACACACTTCGGGGCGTCCCGAGCGCGCTGATCGGCCGGGTTCCCCAGCCATCGGATTCGCCCGCGTCATTGCGGAGAGGGGCAGGGTCGCAGGGCAGCCCTCGAGATGATCGCGATCGGGCCCAGCTCGCGAAACGCCATCTCTGCCCTGTGGTAGGCATGCGGACATGACCACCGACATGGGCTCGCCGGCCCTACGGCTCGCGGAGATCCGCCGGGTCCGGCCGGAGGACGCCGCCCGGATGCGGGCGCTGCGCCTGGAGATGCTCGCCGACGCGCCGTTGGCCTTCCTGGAGACCCTGGCGGACGCGGCGGCCCGACCGCACAACGAGTTCGCCGCCCGGGTCGCGTACACCTCGGCCGGTGCCGGTAACGCGCAGTTCGTCGCCGACCCGGGCGGCCGGCTGGTCGGGCACGCCGGTGGTACGACCCACCCGAACGAACCGGGGCTGACCGTGATCTACGCCGTGTACGTCACGCCGACCTGGCGCGGCAGCGGCCTGCTCGGCGAGCTGATCGACGGGGTGGCCGCCTGGTCGCGAGCCTGTGGCCGACCTGACCTGCTGCTGGAGGTGGTGGTCGGCAACGACCGCGCCTACCGCGCCTACCAGCGCCTGGGCTTCGAGGACACCGGGGTACGAGTCCCCCACCCGAACATCCCAGCCCTCACCGAGCTACAGATGCGCCGAACAGCCTGACCCACAAACCACCTCCAACGATCACCACCGCCACGCGGACGGCCGGCGCGCGCCGCCCAGCCGTGATGATCACGCTCGATCCAGGATGTAGTGGTCATCATCCGACCAGAGGCCACTACTTCCTGGGTCGAGCACGATCATGGGAAAAGCAGAGGCTCCGGGCCGGACACGCCGACGACCACCGCGCCCACGGCGGGTTTCCGGGGGGCCCGCCCCGGAAACCCCCACCGCGACTAGAGATCAAACATGACGCCGCGACTGCACGATCCGGAACCGGTTCGCCACATAAGCCCCGTCGGTCAGCGCCGAGTTGGCCGCCGCGTTGGCCCCACTGCCGTGGAAGTCGGAGAACGCCGCCGACTGGTTGACGAAGACGCCCCCGGTGAGGTTGCAGGACAGGTGAACCCCGACCTCGACCGCCACCGCCTCGGTTGCGTCAAGCACTGCCTCGTCGGTCGAGTAGACCCCGGCGGTGAGCGCGCCCTTCTCGCCGACCGTCCGGCGCAGCAGCTCCAGGCTGTGCGTGGTGGAGTCGGTAGCGATGGCGAACGAGATCGGCCCGAACCACTCCCGGCCGTACGTCTCCGCGTCGTCAGCGGCCAGCTTCACGATCGTCGGGGTACGCACCACCGCGTCGGCGTACGACGGGTGGGCCACGGCCCGCGACTCCAGCACCGGCTCGCCGACCTTGGTCACCTCGGCCAGCCGCTCCAGCACCCCGTCGTTGACGATGGCGCCGGTCAGCTCCACACCTCGGGCCGGGTCGGCGGTGAGCTTGCCGACCGCTGCGGCGATTCCGCCGGCCACCTCGTCGAAGCTCTTGTGCCCCTGGTCGGTCTCGATGCCCCCGGCCGGGATGAGGATGTTCTGGGAGGTGGTGCACATCTGCCCGCTGTAGAGGGTCAGCGTGAACCCGAGGTTGCGGCACATGCCGGCGAAGTCGTCGGTGGAGTCGATGACGACGGTGTTGAGGCCGGCCTTCTCGGTGTAGACCGATGCCTGCCGCGCGTGCGTCTCCAGCCAGTCGCCGTACTCGGTGGAGCCGGTGAAGTCGACGATCCGGATCGCCTGGTGCAGGGCCAGGTCGCTGGCGAGCTTCTCACCGGGCGCCTCGGCCGCGAGCATGATCAGGTTCGGGTCGAACCCGGCCTCGGCGAGCACCTCCCGGGCGTACTTCACTGTGATGGCCAGCGGCAGCACCGCGCGCGGGTGCGGCTTGACGATCACCGGGTTGCCGGTGACCAGCGAGGCGAACAGCCCAGGGTACGAGTTCCAGGTCGGGAAGGTGTTGCAGCCGATCACCAGCGCCACCCCACGCGGCACCACGTGGAACGTCTTGGTCATCCGCAGCGGGTCGCCCTTGCCGGCGGCCTTCTCCCAGCCGGCCGTGCCCGGGTGCCGGGTCATCTCGGCGTACGCGTACGCCAGCGCTTCCAACGCCCGGTCCAGCGCGTGCGCGCCACCGGCCTGGAAGGCCATCACGAACGCCTGCCCGCTGGTGAACTGCACAGCGTTGGCCAGCTCGAAGATGTGCTTGTGCAGCCGGTCGAGGATCTCCAGGCAGACGCCGACCCGGGCCTGCGGGCCGGCGTCGCGCCACGCCGGCAGCGCGGCGGAGGCGGCGCTGATCAGCTCACCGGGGCCGGCGTGCGGGTAACGCACCGCCAACTCCACCCCGAACGGGCTCGTCTCGGTGGCGACCCGAACGCCCGCGCCGGGCTGGTCGAGCGGGAAGTCACCACCGAGGTACGCCTCGAAGGCGGCCTTGCCGTCGGCGGCGGCAGTCTCGCCGTACACCCGGGGGCTGGGGGATTCGGGATAGGCGGACCAGTAGCCCCGCTCCGTGATCGCGGTCAGCGCACGGTTGAGGGTGTCGGCGTGCCTGTCGTACAGGGGATGCGGGGTCTCCGTCATGCCCGCCATCATGCCGCAGTCCGGTCCGCGAGCAGAAGCGCCAATGGCCGACGGCACGAGGTTGCTCGCGGCGGCAGCGGGTAACCGCGGGCCTCCGGCCAGGAAAGCCGGCCAGGGGAGGGCGGCGGGTGAGGATCACCGAGATCCGGGTGCACGGGGTCGCCGACAAAGGGCCCGAGACGATCCTCGACCGACCGATCGTCGCGCGGGTCGCGGGAGACGACAACGCCGGCTTCTACCGGCCGCGGCCCGGCTACGGTGCCGCCGCGGACCGCAACGGGGTGACGCTTGAGGCGTACCGCTGGAGCAGGCTGACCGGCGGGACCGCCACCCGGACGTTCTCCCTGGTCCTGCTCTTGCCGTTCATGCTCAGCAACATCGCGGCCTGGATGCTGCCGGTCACCGGACGCGGCGGCCACGCCGCGCGGGCGCTGTGCCGACTGTTGGCAGCGACGATGACCGCGATGTACGTGCTCTCCACCGTCGGGGTGTCAGTCGACCTGATCGCGTGGCAGTGCGCGGCCTACCCGAGGTGCCTGGAGGGGCGGCGGGAGTTGTCGTGGCTGGGCGACGTGCCGCCCGGGCAGCGGCTGGCGCTGCTTGCCGTACCGCCGATCATCGCGATCTTCCTGATCTGGCGACTCGGTGCCCGGAGCTGGCAGCTCCCCGAGGACAGCGACCACGCGCCCGGGGTGGGTGCGGACCGGCTCGACGCGCCCGCTTTCTGGGACACCCGCTCGCTGCTGCGCCGCCTGCGCTCGGTTCACGTCGCGGTGGCGTTGGGCACGCTCGACATCACTCTGCTGTTGGTCCTGGCACCGCACGACGCGACGGTGCCCGGCTGGCTGCTGCTGGCCGCGGACGTGGCGCTGCTCGCCGGCGCGGTGGTGCTGCTCTGCCGGCCGGCGATAGAACGTCGCGGAGAGCAGGACCAGCGGAGTTCACGGACGATCCGCTGGGTGGCCGTGGCGCTCACCGCGCTGACAGTGGGCTACGCGGTGGTGCCACGGTCGCCGTGGAAGGCCGAGGGGATGTTGCCGGGGTACGGGCTGCTGGTGGCCGGGCTGTTCGCCGGGCAGGTGGTGCTGCTCGCGATGCTCGGCCTGGTGGTGGCGGTGCAGCGCCGTTCCCTCCCCCGCCCCTTCTTCCTGCTGGCCGGGTTGGGGGCGCCGGTGCTGATAACTGTCGCGATCGGGCTGGGCGTCGCCTACTCCTCGGGCCTGACCTACGGGCTCGCCGAGTATCTGGACCGTGGGTCCAGCCCGACGCCCGCACGGCCGCTGCCGCCCGGCGCGCCACCGTTGTCGCCGCCGATCGCCTACCGCTGGGTCACCCTCGGCTTCACCCTCGCAGTGCTTCTGGTGGTCGTGACGGCAGTGCTCGTGCCCCGGCTTCGCCGTGCTCGTCGCCGTCGGGAGGCCGAGGAGCTGATCCGGCGGGACTATCCGGAAGCCTCTCGGGCGGCCCCGGAACGGGTCCGGGCCGTCCGCGACGCGGTCGTGCGCGCCCGGCTGACGGATCGGCTCGGAGGGCTGTTGGCCACCGCGTACGTGGTGTTGGCGCTGCTCACCCTGGCTGCGGCCGGGCTCTCGGTGATCGGTCCCGGCCCGGGTGTGCTCGCGCTGCGACTCGGCGGCGAGTCGCTGGCCCGTCCGGTGATCTTCGTGACCGACCTGGGCGCCCTGCTGATCGGGTTGTTCGCCACGGTCCTCGCGATAATGGGACTTGTCGCCTACCGTTCCGGCGCGATCCGGCTGGTCGGGGTGCTCTGGGAGCTGGCCACCTTCTGGCCGCGTGCCGCGCATCCGCTCGCCCCGCCGTGCTACGTCGAGCGGGCGGTCCCCGAGCTGACCCGCCGGATCGGGCAGCTCACCGCCGACGGGAACGCGGTGCTGCTGTCCGGGCAGAGTCACGGCAGCGTGCTCGCGGCGGTGACGATCCTTCAACTGCCCGACCACTGCCGCCGGCGGGTGGCCCTGCTCACCTACGGCTCCCCGCTCGGCAACCGGTACCGGCGGATCTTCCCGGCGTACGTCAGCGACGAGATGTTGCGCGAGGTCGGCAGCCGGTTGGCCTGGCGGTGGATCAACCTGTGGCGGTACACCGACGCGGTGGGCGGGGCGGTGTTCGTCCCGTTCGTCGACGGACCCGACGACCCCGCCGCCCGGGTCGACCGTCGGGTACGGGATCCGAAAGGGCTGCTGATCCCACCGACCGACACCGTGCCTCCGCCGGTGCAGGGCCACCGGTTCACTCCCGACGACGACTTCCACGCCGCGGTCGGCGAACTGGTCGAGCGCCTGGAACGGACGGACGGGTGACCTGTCGACTCAGAGGGTGAGCTGCCAGTCGGTCCAGCGGTCCACCGGGCGGAAGCCGAGCTGTTCGTTGATCGACACCATGTAGCTGTTGCTGGCCGCGTTGAAGGTGTCGATCACCCGTACCGCCGGCTCGTGGGTGAGCAGTTGGTGCAGGTTTTCCGCCTTGGCGATGAGGCCGAGCCGGTGCCCACGGTGGGCCGGGTCGACGATGGTGATCTGCTGGAACGCGTGCCAGTCGGCGGAGGCGCCCACGTCCAGCAGCGTCCAGGCGACCAGCCGACCGGACGCCTCGTGCCGCATCCCGAGGTGGTAGCGCCGCCGGCCCCGGGCGTCCAGTGCCCGCTCGTTGCCACGGATCCGCTCGGCGTCCACCTGCTCCGGCTCCCACTGCACGTCGCCCATGGGCGCGTCCATCAGCAGCCGGCCGTCGAGGTAGGCGATGTCAGCCACGTACTCCTGTGGGGTGGAGCCCTGCCAGCAGACGGAGTGATAGCCCTCGGCTCGCGGTCGGGCCTCGGCGAGCGCCGCCCGCAGAGCGACCCGGTCGATCTCGCCGACGTCGAGCCGGCGACGCACCTCGGCGAGGGCGGGTTGGGCGCCGGTCGCGGCGGCGAACGCGTCACCGGCCACGCTTCGGGCAGCGCCGCCGGGCAGCGCGGAGACGGCCATCGCCACCACCCGCTTGCGGCAGTGCTCGCGGAGCAGGCGCAGCCCGTACTCGTGCAGGGCCCGGCCGACGCCCCGGCGCCGCAGCCGCGGATGCACCAGCAGCTCGGCGGTGGCGTTGTCGGGGTTGTCGAGCTGCGGCAGGTCCAGTTGGAGGTAGCCGGCCGGCACGCCGTCCAGGCGGGCCAGCGCCCAGAGCGACCGGGTGCCGGGCATCGGCGAGTGGAACATCGCGTCGAAGCGACGCCGGCAGAAGGGCGGGAAGTCCGGGAGATCAGCGTCGTTGGCCGCCGACCCGATCCGGTACGCCTCGTCGACCGGCGTCCGGTCGGCGCCGTCGAACGACGCGATCGTGATGCTCATGCCGGTGAGCGTGCACCCTACAAAAGCGATCGGGCCAGCGAATTACTCGCTGGCCCGATCGAACGTTGGTCGGGAGGGACACTCGCACAACGCCTCCGGCGTTGGGTCGCAAGAACTTCAAAAGTCTTCGGCGAAATGCCCTCCCGCACGGAGCATCTTGCGCCGTCCGGTTCCTGCCGTCAAGTCCGTAGCGGCGGGTTTTCCACACTCACAGCGAAAACCCAGTTACCGACTGATCGACTCCGCCCGGGTCCGAGCGAGCCCGTCAGCCCAGGAGGCCGGCGTCGCGGGCAGCGCGCAGCGAGGGCTTTATGTGGTGGGTCGGCCCGACCTGGCCGGCTACCGCGTCGATGGTCTTCAGACCCTCGCCGGTGTTGAACACGACGGTCTCGGCCGTCGGGTCGAGCCGACCGGACTCGACCAGCTTGCGCAGCACGGCCACCGTGACCCCACCAGCGGTCTCGGCGAAGACCCCTGTGGTACGGGCCAGATCGCGGATGCCCGCGCGGATCTCGTCGTCGTCGGCGTACTCCATCCAGCCGCCGGTGCGGCGGACCGCCTCCAGGGCGTAGAGGCCGGCCGCCGGGTCGCCGATGTTGAGCGACTTGGCGATGCCGGTGGGCTTGACCGGGACGATCGTGTCGGTCTCGGCGTGCAGGGCGACGGCGATCGGGTTGCAGCCGGCGGACTGCGCGCCGAAGACCTTCCAGCCGTCGGCGGGCGCCTCGACCAGGCCGATCTCCACCAGCTCGGAGAACGCCTTGTCAATCTTGGTGAGCAGCTCGCCGCTGGCCATCGGGATGACCACCTGCGCCGGGATCCGCCAGCCGAGCTGCTCGGCCACCTCGTAGCCGAGGGTCTTGGAGCCCTCCGCGTAGTACGGCCGGACGTTCACGTTGACGAACGCGGTGTCCTCGAATTCGTCGGTCTCCACCAGCTCACCGCAGAGCCTGTTGACATCGTCGTACGAGCCGTCGATGGCGACCAGTTCGCCGCCGTAGACGGCTGTGGTGATGACCTTGCCCTGCTCCAGGTCGCTGGGGATGAAGACCACCGAGGGCGCACCGGCGCGGGCAGCGTGGGCGGCCACCGAGTTGGCCAGGTTGCCTGTCGACGCGCAGGCGAACCGGCTGAAGCCGAGCGCCTTGGCAGCGGTGAGCGCCACCGAGACGACCCGGTCCTTGAACGAGTGGGTGGGGTTGGCGCTGTCGTCCTTGACCCAGAGCGGCGCGGTGATGCCCAATTCGGCGGCGAGATGCGGGGCCGCCACCAGTGGGGTCAGGCCCGGGTCGAGGGTGACCCGGCTGGCCGGGTCCTGACCGGCGGGGAGCAGCGCGGCGTACCGCCAGATGTTGTTCGGGCCGGCCTCGATCTGCTCGCGGGTGACGGCGGCCAACGCGGCGGTGTCGTAGTCGACTTCCAGCGGGCCGAAACACTCGTAACAGGCGTGCTGGGCGGCGAGCGGGTAGCGGGCCGAACAGGCACGGCAGACCAGGGCGCGGGCGGGGCTGGCGGAGGTGTCGATGCCGGAGGCGACGAGCGTCGACGTCATGTCGAGGGTCCTCTCATCTTTCCCCGCATCGCACGGTGCGGCGGGGACGGAATTGGCACCTGCCCCGCGGGTCGCTCAGCGGTGAGCGCGCGGGGTGGTTGCCGGGGCGTCGTCGGGCCGTATCCCTCAGCCCCTCTGGATGAGGTATTCAGTTGTGCCGTCGAGTCTAGGACAACGCTGTCGGTCGCTGCTACCGCTGATCCCAGGTAGTGGGTCAGCGGGCGCTCACCGCCACCGGGTCGGTCACCGCGATCGGATCCGTCACCGCGCTCGGCCGGGGCAGCGACGTGGTCCGGGGCCGGGCGGCGAGGTTCGCGGCGACCAGGGCGGCGATCGTGATGGCGGCCCCGACCAGTTCGACGGGCTCCGGGCGGTAGCCGCGGGCGATCTGCACCGCGAAGGTGGTCACCGGAACCAGGTTCATGAACAGCGCGGCGTTGGCGGCGCCGAGCCGCTGCACACCGGTGTTCCAGGCCAGGACCGCGATCACGGCGCCCACCAGCACGGCGTACGCCAGTTGCGGGGCGACCGCCACGAGGTCGGCGGCGGCCGGCGCGTGCTGCCAGCCGACGGCGTCGGCGCCGACGCTCAGGACGAGCATGGCGGCCGTGCCGGCGAGCGCGGTCAGTGTGGTGAAGCGCAGCGGGGACCACTCGCCGAACCGGCTCGCGCCGTGGGTGTAGATGCCCCAGCCCAGCACCGCGCCGATCATCATGAGCCCGCCGAGGCCGAACTGGCCGAGCCCGGCCAGGCTGCCGCGCGTGATCACCAGACCGACGCCGAGGAGCGCCACCAGGGAGAGGGCCAGCAGGAGTGGCTTCGGGCGTACGCCGTCGCGGGCCCAGCGGACGAGCTGGGTGATCACCGGCGTGGTGGCCACGAAGAGGGAGATCTGCTGCGGGGCGGCGTGTTCGAGCGCCAGGTTGGTGAGCAGGTTGAAGCCCGCGAAGCCGACCACTCCGAGCCCCACCACCTCCAGCGCCCGGCCACCGTGCCGGAGCGCGCCGGCACCCTCGCGGAGCAGCAGGATGGCGACCAGGACGACGGCGGCCAGCAGGTAGCGCGCGGTGGTCAGGTTGAGCGGGTCGACCCGGTCGAGCGCGCTGGCCAGGATCGGGAACATCACGCCCCAGCCGAGCACGGCGACCAGTGGGTACGCGGTGGCGCGGGATCGCATCGGCAACTCCAATGTTCGAGTATCGTCGAACCAACGACACCGACCCTAGGGCGTCGTTCGATCGTTGTCGAACAAGGGTTACACTGGTCACATGGAGCCGCACGAGCCCGACCTGACCGCCGTACCGGTCACCAGCGTGTTGGCCGCACTCGCCGACGACGTGCGGCTACAGATCGTCCGGGCGCTCGCCGAGGGCGGCGAGGCCGCCTGTGGCAGTTTCGACTTCGGCGTCTCCAAGGCGACCCGCAGCCACCACCTCAAGGTGCTGCGCGAGGCGGGGCTGACCCGGACCCGGGCGGCCGGCACCAGCCGACTGGTCCGGCTCCGCCGGGACGAGGTGGACGAGCTCTACCCCGGCCTGCTGGACGCGGTCCTCACCCAGCGCCCGCCGGCGTAGACGAGCCGCGCCTGTGTCAAGTACGGCCCAACCCGCGCCGATCTTGCGCTTTGTGTAGTCGGTATGGGTGGTTAAGCGCCTTATGTCGGCACAGAAAGTGCAAGATCGCGGAGCCGGCCCGGCGGCGCGGGAGAGCCGGCGCGGCCGGGGCCGGGCGGCGGTGTGCCCCGCACGTGGGCGAGGATCAACAGATGATCTCCCCCGACACGGCAGCACGGCGACGCGTCACCGCTACGGTCGCGATGGCTCTCGCGCTCGGCGGCTGCACTCCCGGCGACCATCGGGGCCAGGGCGGGGACCCGAGCGGGCCGCCCCCTGCGGCGAGGGCGGAAGCGGGCCCGTCCTCCAGCACCGAGCCGTCGGCCGAGTGCCCGGCGAGCGGCGTTCGGATCCGGTCGACCGGCGGGGACGCCGCGATGGGCCTGCGCGCCCTCGGCCTAGAGCTGGTCAACTGCGGCGAGCACCCCTACCAGCTCAACGGGTACCCGGTGCTGCACGTGTTCGACGAAGCGCGCGAGCCGATCATGCTGCGGGTGGTCAACGGCGCCAAGGAGATCACCTTGGGCTTCGACCAACCACCCCGGCAGGTCACCCTCGCCGCCGGGGAGCGGGCCACAGCAGTGGTGCTCTGGCGCAACCTGGTCACCGACTCGACAGTGGTCGCCACAAACGGCGAGTTCCTGACCGTGGCGCCCGCCGCCGGGCAGCCGGCCGAGGAGGTCGACCCGGACGGGCCGATCGACCTCGGCAACACCGGCCGGATCGGCGTCAGCGCCTGGAAGAAGGCCGACCCGAGCAGCCCACCTACGAGGTGATGTCCTTGCGGGTGAAGCGCCAGAACGCCAACCCCCAGAACAGCGTCGCGTAGCTGATCGCCGAGATGCAGCCGCGCACCACGTCGTCGGTCTGCACCGGAGTCGACAGCAGACCCAGCCAGGCGGTGCTGAAGTGGGTGGGCAGGAAGTCGCGCAGCGCGCCCAGGGCGGTGATCTGGTCCAGGATGCTGGACAGGATCCAGAGCAGAACCGCACCACCCACAGCGCCCAGCGCGGCGTCCGTGATCACCGACAGCAGGAACGCCAGGCCGGCCACCACCAGCAGTACGACGGCCAGGTAGCCCAGCACGGCCAGCAACCGGAGCAACCCCTCGGTGGGTTCCAGCTCGGCGGCGACGGTGCTGCGCAGCGGTGACCAGCCGTAGCGCAGGGTGCCGGCCAGCAACGCGGTGCCGGCCAACAGCACCAGGGCCAGTCCCGAGTACGCGAGCGCGACCACCAGCTTCACGGTCAACAACCGGGCCCGGGGCACCGGGATCGCCAACAGGTATCGCAGGCTGCCCCAGCTCGCCTCGCTGGCCACCGTGTCGCCGCAGAACAGCGCGACGACCACCACCAGCAGGAACGACGCCGACACGAAGATCGAGAACAGGGTGAAGTTGAGCCCGCCCGACGTGGCCAGCTCGACCAGGCTGGCGAACTCGTTGCGACCGTTGTCGTCGTCGCCGCCCGAGTCGAACTGGAACGCGATCAGGATGATCAGCGGCAGCAACACCATGAACCCGAGCGCCAACTGGGTCCGCCGCCGGGACGCCTGCCGACGGAACTCCGCCACGAACGGCATGGTGGCCGACGGCCGGTAACCACGGGCCTCACCCGCGTCAGTAACAACCATCACCGGTCACCGCTTCCCCGAGAGTTCTCGCCCACCAGGGCGAGGAACGCGTCCTCCAGGCGCCGCCGAGGCACCACCCGGTCCACCCCGATGCCGGCGCGCACCAGCTCCGCCACCACCTCGCTGCGGGCCGTGCCGTTGGTGTCGACCACCAGTTGGCCGTCGCTCTCCGGCAACACGCGGACCCCGTGCAGCCGGTCCAGCACCGCTCGCGCCGCCACCGGGTCGGTGACGTCGAAGAGCACGCTCGGCGACTCGCCCACGATCTCCTCCACCGGCCCGGACGCCACGATCCGGCCCTTGTTCACCACCACCGCGTGCGTGCACGTCTGCTCCACCTCGGCCAGCAGGTGACTGGAGACCAGCACCGCCCGACCGTCAGTGGCGTACCGCTGGAGCACCCGGCGCATCTCGGCGATCTGCGGCGGGTCCAGCCCGTCGGTCGGCTCGTCCAACACCAGCAGTTCGGGAAGACCGAGCATGGCCTGGGCGATGGCGAGCCGCTGGCGCATCCCGTGGCTGTAGTTCTTGATCCTCCGGTGCACCGAGTCGCCCAACCCGGCGATCTCCAGCGCCGCGTCGAACTGTGCGTCCTCCCACGGCCGCCCGGTGGCCCGCCAGTACGCCTTCAGGTTGTCCAGACCCGACAGGTGCGGCAGGAAACCGGGCCCCTCCACCAGCGCCCCGATCCGGGACAGCACCGGCGAGCCGGGCACCAGCCGACGACCGAAGACGTAGATCTCCCCGGCGGTCGGCTGGGTCAGCCCCATCAGCACCCGCAGGGTGGTGGTCTTGCCGGCGCCGTTCGGCCCGAGCAGACCCACTACCTGACCGGGGTGCACCTCGAAGTCCACGTTCGACACGGCGACGAAGCCGTCCGCGTACTCCTTGCGCAGCGCGCGCACTGCCAGCGGGGTGTCCGCGTACTCCGGGTGCACCGACCGGTCCTGGCGGCGGTGCCGGCGGCGGACCAGTGCGACGACCACGACGAGCCCGATCACGATGGCGGCGAGCAGGCCGGCGAGCACCCAGCGCCAGATCGTCGCCGCGGTGGGGATCGGCTCACCGCTGACAGTGGGCAGGCTGACCGCGCCGTCAGCCGCCACCGTGTAGACGGTCGGCGCGGCGGGCGTGGTGTACGCCTGGTCGGAGGTGGCCACCACCAGCCGCAACCGGTGCCCGGCCTCCACCCGGTGCACGATCCCCGGCAGCGTCACGGTGACCGGGCGGGCGTCCTGCACCTGCTGCGGAAGGCCGGTGAGCCGGATCGGGGCGACCAGGCCGTTCGGCAGGGTGGCCGCGCCGTCCGGGTCGACGTCGTAGAGCTTGACGAAGAGCACCGCCTCGCCGGTCGGCGACGCGGCCCGCACCGTGACGGTGGGCGCACCGGCCACGTCCACGGCCTCGGTCAGCGGGGTGGACTCGAACTGGGCGTGCTGGCCCGGCACGTCACCGGCCACGCCGTCCAGCAGCGAGGCGAGTCCGCCGGCGAACGGGATCGAGGAGATGGCTGCCGGGTTGCCGTTCGGCGGGTTCGCGATCGGCTGTGCCGGGCCGGCGACAGTCACCTCCCGACGGGCGTTACCGGTGAGGCCCGGGTAGTCGGGGCGGCGGAAGCCGGTGGCGACGAGGCCCCTGTCGAGCGCGTCGAAGCCGGCGATCCGCGACCAGGTGAAGTCGTCGCCGGGCGCGTCGCCCTCGCCCTTGACGTAGTGGTCGAGCCACTGGACGGTCAGGAACTTCACCCGGTCCTCGTCCGAGCGGGGTCCACTGCCACCGTCGTGCCCGCCGGTGAACCAGGCGACCCGCACCGGGGTGCCGGCGGCGGCGATGCCGCGCGCGTTGGCGTCCGCCTCACCGAGCGGGAAGAGGGTGTCCGCCTCACCCTGCACCAGCAGGGTGGGTGCCTTGATCCGGTCCAGCACACCGGCCGGGCTGGAGCGGCGCAGCAGGTCCACGGCGGCCTGGTCGGCACGGCCGGTGGTGGCGATCCGCAGGTACGCGGCGCAGACGTCGGCGGCGAACCGACCGCAGGACGGGTCGGCGGCACCGGCCGGGGCGCCACCGGGACCGGTGCCGGGGCCGGCGCCCGGCCCGGGGCTGGGCGGGCCGGCCGAGGCCGGTGCGCCCTGCGGCTGGGCGGCGGTCGCGCCGGAGAGCCCGGCCGGGCCGGAGCCCACGTTGCCGCCCCCGCCGAAGAAGAGGCCGGCCCAGCCCTTCTTGAACACACCCTCGGTCGGCGCTGCGCCGGTGCTCTCCGGCAGGAACGCACGGGAAAGATCGTTCCAAGTGATCATGGGCACGATCGCGTCGACCCGGCGGTCCTGGGCGGCCAACAGCAACGCCAACCCACCGCCGTACGAGCCACCGACCACACCGACCTTCGGGTCGCCGGCGGCGTCGGTGCGCACCTCCGGCCGCGCGGCCAGCCAGTCCAGCAGCCGCTCGGCGTCGCGTACCTCGTAGTCCGGGTTGTCCAGGTGGATCTCACCGCCGCTGCGGCCGAAACCCCGCGCGGTCCAGGTCAGCACCGCGTAGCCGCGCCCGGCGAACTCCTCCGCGTCGGAGCGCACCGACTCCTTCGTGCCGCCGAAGCCGTGCGCCAGCAGCACCGCCGGCACCTTCCGACCGGACGAGGCGTCGTCCGGCAGGTAGAGGGTGGTGTCCAGGTTCACCGGTTGGTCACCGGACGGTCCGGAGCGGACGGTGAGCATCGCGCTCTCGGTGCGTACGCCCGGTCCCTGTGGCCACACCGCCCAGGTCACGGCGGCGGCCAACAGCACGACGACCACCGCGGCGGCGATCGCCCGGCGGCGGGTGGGCAGGGCACGCCGGAACCACGCGGCCGGCGACGGCGATGTCATGCGGCACACGGTACGGCCCGCAGCCTGAGCGTTGGCTGAGATCCGCCGTACGTCCGTCCGGTTGCCCCGATCGGTGCGCGGTGGGGTGCGAGCGCGCAACGTCCGACGCGGCACAGCGAGTTGAGTTCGGATCCCGTGAATTCCGATCTTCCACGGATATCCACCTCGATCCCTCCATGTCACACCCACAGCGGACACAGAGCGTGGCGGTAACGCGGACAAATGGTGACATGGCTCGAAGTGACGCGAACCTGACTCGCCGAGTGAGGTCTGACCAGGCGGGGGTTCGATTAGTTTTCCGGTCCGGTGCACGGGACTTGTCGGCCAGCCCGACGCCGCGCCGATCAGCGCCCCACGCCGGAGGAGACACACATGACAGTCCCCGCGCCGCGGGCCCGTCGACGGCCGTCCACGCTGGGCCGGCTGCTGCCCCTGCTGCTCATCGGAGCACTGCTGGCGCCGTTGGGCCTGCTCGTCACGTCGAACTGGCGGCAGGTCACCGACGACCGGGACCTCGCCGCCCGGGAACGGCTCGGCGTGCAGTACCTCACCGCGCTGGCGGCGGTCACCGACGCCCTCGTGGAGGCCCAGTCCAACGCGGTGAACGGCCGCCCTGTGGCCCGGGAGGCGTTGAACGGGGCTGTCGAGAAGGCCGCCGCTGTGGACGCCCGCATCGGCGGGGAACTGCTCAGCCAGGAACGCTGGGCCGGCGTACGGGCCAAGCTGGAGGCACTGCGCGGCCGCAGCGCCACCGATCCCGAGGCCGCCTACACCGCGTACGGCGAGGTCTCCGACCTGCTGCTGGCCCTGCACCGGAAGGTCCGGGAGAGCTCCGGGCTGGTCCGTGACCCCGAAGCCGACTCGTTCTTCCTCCAGGACAGCGCCGGCCAGGAGCTGCCCGAGGCGGTGGTCGGCGCCGGTCGGCTGGCCGACCTGGCCACGCTCGTCAGCCGTCGGCCGGCCGCCGAGCGACCGCGCGGCCTGCTGGAGCTGACCGGCCTGCGGGTGTCCGCCCTGACCCCTGCCGCGGACCTCGTCGACAACCTGCGCTCGGCCGTGGACGGTTCGGAGAGCACCGACCTCGGCGCCAACGTGCTGACCCCGCTGGACACCTACCAGCGTTCGGTGGAGGCGCTCGCCGGGTACTCCCTGCCAGCCAAGGAGACCGGCGTGGTCGACCCGGGCCAGTTGAGTGCCGCAGCGGTCAGCTCGCACCGCTCCGCCCGCCAACTTCAGCCGGTCATCCTCACCGAGCTGGACTCCCTGCTGGCCGAGCGCATCGACCGGCTCGACCGGGACCGCTGGCTGACCGCCGGGGCGGGTGTCATCGCCGTCCTGCTGCTGGGCTGGCTCGCGGCGATGCTGGTCGCCGCCGGTCGCCGGGCACAACGGCGGGCCGCCCTGGCCGCTACCCACGCGGAGAGTCCCGACACCCCGCCGCAGCGCGACCCGTGGCAACCGCCGACCGACGAACCGCGTGCGCTGCAACCGGTCGGCGTGGCCCGTGACCCGGAGACCGCACAGTGGGGGGCGTTCGATGCTGCTCGGTAGGCTCCGGATCCGCGGCAAGCTCGCGCTGCTCGTGGTGATTCCGCTGCTCAGCATGGTCGGCCTGGCCGTGCCGGTGATGCTCGACCGGATCACCGCGGCACAGCGGGCCGGCGACACCGCCGAACGCGTCCGGCTCGCCAGCCGGGTCGGCAGCCTGGTCCAGGACCTGCAGCAGGAACGCATCCTCTCCGTCGGCTTCCTGCTCGGCCGGGTCGAACGCGGTGAGCTGGTCCGTAAGTCCGCCGACGTGGACGACCGGGTGGCCGACCTGCGGGCGGCGCGGAGCGACGCGCTGACCGACGAGGTCGACAGCGCCCTCGACGGCGTGTCCAGCCTCGTCGAGCTGCGCACGGCAGTCCTGGCCCGAGCCGCCAAACCGGGTCAGGTGATGGACGCGTTCGGCCCGGTCAACAAGGGGATCATCGAGTCGCTGCGGCTGGTGGTCGGGGTGGACACCGACACGTTGCCGGGCCGTCAGGTGCTCGCCCTCGACGGGCTGCTCCGCGCCGACGAGGGCCTGGGGACCTGCGCCACCCTGAGCCTGTTGGTCAAGGCGATCGGCACACCGGAAACCACCGCCGGGTACGTGGCGTGCATCGCCGCGCTCATGGTCGACAACTCGC
This sequence comes from Micromonospora hortensis, assembly GCF_022230935.1. Lineage (NCBI taxonomy): Bacteria > Bacillati > Actinomycetota > Actinomycetes > Micromonosporales > Micromonosporaceae > Micromonospora > Micromonospora hortensis. The sequence goes on along the minus strand of NZ_JAKKFE010000006.1, from coordinate 53,606 downwards.
GCTTCCGCAGCCTGATCACGCCCGAGCAGCTCAAGGTGGCCCAGCTCAACGACGCCGCCGTGGCCGCGCGTACCCAACCCGACTTCCTGATCAGGAGCGCCCGCGATCCGGCGGCCGCGGTCAGCGATGTGACGATCGAGGCCCTGTTCCCGGCCGTCCGCACGATGATCCGGCTCGGCCAGTTCGTCGAGAAGAAGCTGATCGCCGACGTGCTCGCCGAGGTGACGGCCGAGCAGCGGCGCGCGCTGACCGCCGCGTACCTGGTCGGCGCCGCGGCGGCGTTGATCCTGACGCTGGTCGTGCTGCTCAGCGTGGCGGTGGCGCGGACGGTGGCCCGACCGCTGACCCGACTCACCCGCTCGGCCGACCGGGTCGCCCGGGTCGCCGAGGCGGAGCTGGTCCGGGTCACCGACGACGAGGCGGAAAGACACCATGCGGTCCGGCTGGAGCCGGTGGACATCCGCGCCAACGACGAGATCGGCGACCTGGCGCGGGCCTTCGACAGGGTGCAGAACACCGCGGCGCAACTGGTCGAACGGCAGGTCGCCGGCCGACGCAACGTGGCGCAGATGTTCGGCCACGTCGGACGGCGTACCCAGAACCTGGTGGGTCGGCAGATCGCGCTGATCGACCGGCTGGAGCAGCAGGAGGCCGACCCGGGCCGCCTGGAGCACCTGTACCGACTCGACCACATCTCCAGCCGGTTGCGGCGCAACGCCGGCAGCCTCGTGGTGCTCTCCGGCTCGGCCGGGGCCGACGCGCACACCGCGCCGGTGCCGCTGGCCGACGTGGTCCGGTTGGCGCTCGGTGAGATCGAGGACTACACCCGGGTGGAGGTGCAGGTGCCGGCGGGTGTCTCGGCCGCTCCGGCGGTGGTCGGTGACCTCGTCCTGGCGCTGGCCGAGCTGATGGAGAACGCCACGGTCTTCTCTCCGCCGCACACCCGGGTACTGGTGGCCGCCGAGACGTCCGGCCTCGGCGCACGGCTCACGGTGGTGGACCACGGCATCGGCATGAGCGAGCAACGCATGGCCGAGGAGAACGCCCGGCTCACCCGCCGGGAACGGCTCGACCTGGCCCCGACCGAGGTGCTCGGTCTCTTCGTGGTGGGCCGGTTGGCCCGCCGGCACGGCTGGCAGGTCGCCCTGGCCGCCACCGGCGGCGGAGGGGTGACCGCGCAGCTGGAGATCCCTTCGACGTCGCTGGTGCTACGCCGCGCCGACCGTGCCGGGGCCACAGTGGCCCGCGCCGCGGTGCCGGATCGGGACCGGCGTACGACGGCGACGCCCCACCCCGAGCACGAAGCGCGGCCCAGCGCGGTGGCCGTCGCCGCGCCGGCCCGCTTCGACTCGGATCTGCTGAGCCGGGCCACCCTCAGCCTGGACGCCGGCCCGTCCTGGAACGCGTTCGGTAGGGGCCAGCCGGAGCAGGCCGTTCCCGAACCCCAGAACCCGGAACCGGTGGGCAAGCCGGGCGGGCCACGGGTGCGGCAGCGGGTGCCCGGGGCCACACTGCACGCCACCGCCCCGACGACCCGGCCGGTGGACGCCACCAGCGCGGACCCCGCCGCGGCCCGCGCGCTGGTCGAGGCCTTCCAAGCCGGTGTACGCCGCGCCGAACTGCACGTGGCGCCGGGCCTCGACGGCGCGTCGGCGCGGACGGCCAGCGACCCGTCGGCCGGGGCCGGGGCGGCCGTGGTGGACTTGGGCACGACCGTCGACCTACCCAGCACCCCGGGAGGCGCCGGCCCCACGGTGCCGCGTGGTGGTGGCTCGACCGATGCCGCACCGGAGCGGCCCCGGTTGAGCCGACGGGTGCCGGGAGCGAACCTCACCGCCATCCCGGTCTGCCAACCGCCCAGCACCAACCTCGGTGACCCGAACGAGGTCCGCGACCTCATCAGCGAGTTCGAGGCGGGCGTCGCCCGCGCTCTCCGCGAAGTCAGCCCCGACCACCGGAACGAAGAAGGATCATCACGGTGACCAGCCCCTTCCTGCACGACAATGTCGACCAGAGTCAGCCCAGCGCCAATGGGGACCTCAGCCCGGAGGCCCGTACGTTCAACTGGCTGCTGGACTCCTTCACCTCCAGCACCGCCGGGGTCCTGGAGGCGATCGCGGTCTCCTCGGACGGTCTGCTGATGGCCATGTCGGCGATCAAGGATCGGTCCAACGCGGAGCGGTTGGCCGCCGTCGTGTCCGGAATGACCAGCCTCGCCGGTGGGGCCGCCAGTTGGTACGCCCTCGGCGGCCTGAACCGGGTGATCGTCGACATGGCCGACGGCTACCTGCTGATCAGCGCGATCAGCAGTGGTTCCGTGCTCGGGGTGGTCGCCGACCGTTCGGCGAACCTGGGCACCGTCGCGTACGAGATGACGCTCTTCGCCGGGCGGGCCGGTGGCGCCCTGACCCCGCGACTGATCGTCGAGTTGAAGAACGCCGTTCAGCAGTGACCCCCGACGTCGCCGGCGAGGATCCGGATCCGGACCCGAGGGTTCGGATCCGACCGTACCTGCGCACGTCACCCCCGACCGGGGTGGGCGCGGCGGCGACACCGGCGCTGCCCGAGCCGGAGCCGGACGGGGACCAACCCACCGGTCCCCGCCCGTTCGTGCTCACCTCCGGGCGGGTCGCGGGCGCCGACCCGGCGATCGGGCTGGAGACCCAGGTGACCGCCCGCATGGACAGCGGCTGGTGGGCCGGCCCACCCGGCGCGCTGCTGGCACCGGAACTTCAGACCATCATCGCGCTCTGCCTCGAGCCGATCTCGGTGGCCGAGATCTCGGCCCGCGCCCGACTGCACTTCGGCGTGACGCGGGTCCTGGTCGGCGATCTACGCGCCGCCGGGCACCTGGACGTGCACGTGACCGACACCGACGACGCTGTCGACCCCGATCTCATCCTGCGAGTGATTGATGGACTCCGTGCGATCTCCTGAATGGCCGGTCGCCCCGCTCGGCGGGGTCGCCGCGAACAGCGCCGCCGCCCGTTACGGCATGTCCCCGGGCACCGGGCCGATAGTCGGGCGGGCCGGTCCCCCGCCGACCGCGCCGCCTCCGTACCGGCCCCCGGCCGGCGCGGGGTCGACGTCACCTCCGTCCGGTAAGCCGGCCGCACCGCCGATCCCGGTCAAGATCCTGGTGGCCGGTGGGTTCGGGGTGGGCAAGACCACCACAGTGGGTGCGATCTCCGAGATCGCGCCACTGACCACTGAGGCCGAGATGACCACCGCCGGGATCGGCGTGGACGACCCGGGTGCCCGGTCCACCAAGACCACCACCACTGTGGCGATGGACTTCGGCTGCGTGACGATCGACCGCAGCCTGAAGCTCTACCTGTTCGGCACGCCGGGGCAGACCCGGTTCGGCTTCATGTGGGACGACCTGGCCCGGGGAGCGCTCGGCGCGCTGGTGGTGGTGGACAGCGCCCGACTGGACGACTGCTTCCCGGCCATCGACTTCTTCGAGCGGGCCGGGCTGCCGTTCGTCGTCGGGGTCAACGCCTTCGACGGGCGGCTGGCCCTGGAACTCGGCGAGATCCGTTGGGCGCTGGCCATCGGTGACCATGTGCCCCTGGTGCAGTTCGATGCCCGCGACCGGCTCTCGGTGCGGGACGCACTACTTGTCGTCCTGGACCGCGCGCTGGACCGCGCTACCCGGGACAGGAGGGCCTGAGCCGACCAGCTCCGGCCGTGGCGGGAAGAGGTGATCTGGTGAGGGGCGACCTGGACGAGACGCTGGCCCGGCTGGCCCGACGTGTGGAGGCGTCACGCCGTCGGGCCGCCGACCGTGACGACACCACAGCACCGTCGAGCCCGCCCGGCCTCGGCGGTGACACCCGCAACGCCCGGTCGGGCCGGCACGCGGGGGTGGAGACTCCGAGCGAGGTGGCCGGCTGGGGGCCGGTCGAGGAGGTGGCCGAGGCGGTCCGCCAGGTCGTCGGGGCGTACCCCGGGCTGGCGGTGACAGTGCAGGTGGAGCACGCCGGGCGGACGTACGCGATGCGGGTCTCCTGGGACGGGCCTGCCGTCACTGTCGGACCCGTTGCCCCGCCGACGCCCGTGGAACCCCCGCCGGCCTGGCCGCTGTCCGGCCGGACGGTGCCCGCCTGGGCACCCGGTCCGGACGGGTTGACGCCGGACCCGGCGGCCCGGTTGGCCGAGCTGATCCGAAGCGACCCGACGCTGTTGGACGAGCTGGATCCGCGGCGCTGACCGGCGGGGCTGGCTGACGGCGGCTACGGTCGGGCAGTGGCGCAACCCGACCTGACCCTGACGGCGAGCCTGCGGCCGGCGGCGCTCGACGCCCGACGGGGCATCGTGCGCCTGCACCCGGAGGCGCTGACAGCGCTGGGGCTGCGCCCCGGCGACCCGGTCCGCCTTGTCGGCCGCCGCGAGACGGCCGGGATCGCCGCGGCGGCCGGGCCGGGCGCGAGCAGCGCCCTGCTGTACGCCGACGACCTGACGTTGGGCAACCTGGGTCTGCGCGACGGCGGTCAGGTGCGGGTGAGCCCGGTGCCGTTGGTCTCGGCGAGCCGGGTCGTCCTGGCCGGGCCGGCGGGGGTCGTCGCGGCGGTCAGCCCGGAGATGCTCCGGCTGGCCCTGCTGGGCAAGGTGCTCACCGCCGGGGACGACGTGTCGCTGCTGCCGCAGGACGTGCTGCCGGACGCCTCGGTCCGCAGCCTGGTCGAGGCGGCACGACGCAGCCTCGCCAACACCGTCGGTTTCGCCTGGACCAGCACGCTGCTCAGCGTGGTCACTGTCGAGCCGGCGACCGGCGCCATGGTCACCATGGACACGTCTGTTGCCTGGGAGCACGGTGCGACGACCCACGGCGGGCCCGCCCCGGCCGGCGCCACGTCGACCCGGCCGGGTACGAGCGCCGACACCGTTGCGGCGGAGGACGCGCCCGACGTGGACGAGTTGCCCGGGCTGCGGGCCCAGGCCGAGGAACTGACCGAACTGCTGGACCTCGGCTTCCACCACCGGGAGGTGCTGGGTCGACTGGGCACCACCATCTCGTTGGGGGTGTTGCTCGTCGGCCCGGCGGGCTCCGGGAAGTCGGCGCTGGTCCGGGCCGTGGCCGCCCGGGTCGGTGCACGCGTTCACCCGCTCTGGGCGCCGGAGGTGGCCGCGTTGACCAGTCAGGCCGCCGCCGAGCGGTTGCGCGTCGCGGCATCGGCGGCACGGGCCGAAGGCCCGGCGGTACTGCTGGTCACCGACGTCGAGGCGCTCGCACCCGCTGACGACCCCGGTCCGGTGGCGACGGTGTTCCGTCAGGTGCTCGCGGAGAGCATTCGGGCCGGCGTCGCAGTGGTCTGCACGACCGGCCGACCGGAGGCGGTCGACTCCGCGCTTCGCGCGCCCGACCTGCTGTCGCTGCGGATCAGCGTCCCGCTCCCGGATCAGGCGCTGCGCCGCGAGCAGCTCACAGTGCTGACCCGGCAGGTGCCGTTGGCCGACGACGTCCGGCTCGACGAGGTGGCCGCGCGTACCCCCGGGTTCGTCGCTGCGGACCTGGCCGCACTGGTCCGGGAGGCCGGGGTACGCGCGGCGCTGCGGCAGAAGTCCGCCGAGACCCCGACGGTGTCGATGGCCGACTTCACCGCCGCCCGGGAGGTGGTCCGGCCCACCACGATGGCGGCGTCCACGCTGGATCTGGCCTCGGTGACACTGGACGACGTGGGTGGCCTGGACGAGGTCAAACAGACGCTGACCGAGTCGGTGCTGTGGCCGCTGACCTACCCGGACACCTTTGCCCGGCTCGGCGTGCAGCCGCCGCGCGGCGTGCTGCTCTACGGGCCGCCGGGCTGCGGCAAGACCTACCTGGTCACCGCGCTGGCCGGGTCGGGGCGGGCCAACGTGCTGTCGGTCAAGGGGGCGGAACTGCTCTCCAAGTGGGTCGGTGAGAGCGAACGCGCGGTTCGCGAGCTGTTCCGTCGGGCCCGGGAAGCGGCCCCCACGCTGATCTTCCTGGACGAGGTGGACGCGCTGGCGCCGGTACGCGGCCAGGCCACCGACGGGGGCACCACGGACCGGGTGGTCGCCGCCCTGCTCACCGAGTTGGACGGGGTGGAGACGCTGCGCAACGTGGTGGTGGTCGGTGCGACGAACCGGCCGGACCTGGTCGACCCGGCGTTGCTGCGGCCGGGCCGGTTGGAGCGGCTGGTCTACGTGCCGCCGCCGGACGGGCCCGCCCGTGCGGAGATCCTGCGGGCCGCGTCCCGGCAGGTGCCGCTGGCACCGGACGTCGACCTGCCGGCTCTCGGTGACGAGCTGACCGGCTTCTCCGCCGCGGACTGTGCGGCGCTGATTCGCGAGGCGGCGCTGGCCGCGATGCGGGAGTCGCTCGCCGCCGCCACTGTCACCGCCGAGCACGTGTCGACAGCGCGGGCCCGGGTTCGACCGTCGCTGGACCCGGCGCAGGTCGCCGGCCTGGCCGCGTACGCCGCCAACCGGGAGTGATCAGACCAGCACAACCTTTCGTCGGCCCCGACGGGCAGCTCAGAAGGCGGGCGGCGTCGAATCGAGGCAGATTTCGGCGCGTACCGTGCCGTCGTCCTCGCGGAGTTTCGCGCCACACTTCTCCAAGACGGCGACCGCGCCGATGTTGTCCGGGGTCGTCTCGGCCACCACGGCCCGCATGCCCGCCCGAGCGGCGGCGTTCAGCAGCTCCCGTAGGGCGGCCGCGCCGATCCCCTGCCCCCGTGCCGACCGGCCGAGCCACATCCCGGTATCCACGGTGCGCGGCTCATCACAGCGCGTCATCCGGACCATGCCCATCACCTCGCCGCCGACGAGGATGGCGTACATCTGCGAGCCGGTTGGGCCGTCCAGCCCGCCGAAGCTTGCCCGATGGAATTCGCGGAACGCCTCGCGACGGGCGAGCGACCAGCCGGCGGGTGCCTCGACCGGGGGCATCACATCACCCGGCTCCGCCTCCGCAGCCGCTACGGAGAGCAACGGCTCCAGGTTCCGTTCGTCCACCGGCTCCAGCCGGACCGCACCCGCCACGTGCCGCAGTCTGCCGCCCTCATCGGCCGAAGTCCACCCCATTGGCCATCCACTGGCGGTCCGGACAGCGGTACCGGCCGGTCGGGCGGCCCGGGTGTTCCACATCACGCTCTGTTGTCACCCGACCGGGTGTCACCGGCCCGAAACGCCTACCCGAACTCGCAGAACACCACCGACGCGTCGTCGGTGGGCTTGTGCCGGCGAAGCCGATCGGGATGGTCGCGCTCGGCGTCCCGCACCCTGTCGATCAACGCGCCCGGACCGTCGGCGCTCAGCAGGTCCAGCAGACCGGTCCAGTCGGTCAACGCGAACTGCTCCACCGCGCTGGACGCGCCGTCACTGAGCAGCGCCGCCCGCCGTAGTGCCCCCGGACCGTGTCGGGGCGCGGTCCCGGTGACCGCGTGGAAGGCCGCGTCCGGGTCGGAGGCCGCCACCCAGTAGCCGTGGGTGCGGTTCATCCGCTCCCGCTGGACGCTCACGGCGTGCCGGAACCGGGTGACCGGGTCCGCCGCGCCGCCCGGCACGACGGCCACTGTCTCCCGCAGCTCCGCCATCGCCGCGTCCAGCCGGTTGTCGGTGACCACGCTGACCTGCCCGCCGGCGTCGAGGACGAGCGGGCTGTCGCAGAGCACCAGGTAGTCCACCTGGTCGCCGCAGTCCCGCAGGAGGCAGACAGTGCTGGACGGGGTGCCCGGGTGGTCGAGGTCGCACTGCCCGCCGTGGTCGGCGCGCACCGCGAGGATCGCCGCGGCCAGATTGCTGGTCAGCCGGGCGGCCGGGCGTACCGCCTCGGCGACGCCGATCCGGGCCGCCAGGTGCCGGACGTACCACTCGGGCCCGTGCACGCAACCGGTGTCGAAGCCGTCCGGCACCGTCGCGCCGTCCAGGACACCGACCAGCGGGCCGAACCGGAAGACCAGATCCTCGTTGACCGGCCGACCCGGGGACGGCGCGGACGCGGAGCGTACCTGCATCACCGGTGCTCCCACCTGCGGTTGGTGGCGGTCATTTGTCGCTCCCTCCGTCGCCTCCGGCCACCTGCCGGCGCCCCGGAGCGCTCCCCGCGTACCCCTTGGGCCTGGCGACATTCCTGCAGGCGACAAACGCTGCGATCTTGCACTTTGTGTCCCGACAAAGACGCACAAAAGACGCGAATCGACGACAGTAAGTGCAAGATCGCGGGATTGCGCGGGAGCGCGCGGGAGCGCGCGGGAGCGCGCGGAGCGCGGAGCGCGCGGTTAACGGCGGCGGTTACGGGCGCGCGACGAGCGCAACCGGCGGAGTCGGCTGATCAGCACGGGGTCGGCGGCCAGGGCTGCCGGATTGTCCAGCAGGCCGTTGAGCAGTTGGTAGTACCGGGTCGACGAGATCCCGAAGGTGTCCCGGACGGCCTGCTCCTTGGCGCCGGCGTGCCGCCACCACTGCTGCTCGAAGGCGAGGATGGCGCGCTCCCGCTCGGTCAGCCCCGCCGCCGGATCAGCGGGATCAGTGGGCTGCGCCGACTCGTCGGCGGGTGGTGCCAGCTCGTCGGTGGTCTCGATGGGCGGCGCCGGTCGGGGGTTCGGGACTGTCGGCCCGGCAGCACCCGCGACCTCACCCGGACGAGCGTCGATGGACGGCTCGGGGGCGGCCGGGGTGGTGTCGGCGGACATGTCGTTCAGCCTAGTCAGCGGCGACCAGGGACGCAGCAGGCGGCGCGGCCGGTCCTCACCGCCGGGAACCCCGACGGCCGGGCCGACCGCGCCGCGTCACTTCGGTCAGGTCAGGAGATGTCGCGGCGACGCATCGCCCAGAGCGCCGCCCCGAGGATCACCACCACCCCGACCGAGAGCAGGACGGAGGACTGCTGCCAGGTGATCTCCATCGTGGCCGGCTTGCACTCCCCGTAGTAGGTCGCGTTGCAGGCGTTCCAGTCCTCCAGCTTGACCGTCTTCGTCATCCAGGCCACCGCGTAGGTGGGCAGCAGCCACGCCTCGGCGAACCGCACGCCGGCCATGGAGAGCAGGATGCCCAGGCCGAACTGGCCGACCACCATCACCGCCACCACGCCACCGAGGGCCATCGCTGTGTGCCGACCGAGCGAGGCGAGGGCGAAGCCGATGGTGGTGAGCACCAACACCAGCACCACACCGCGTACGCCGGTCAGCATGAACGACTGCCAGACCCCCGAGGTCATCTTCTCGGTGCTGCCCCGGAGGTTGGCGATCGCCCAGAACCCGGCAAACCACAGCACCGCGGCAGGCAGCGTCACCGCCAGGATGCCGGTGAGCAGGGCGGCCAGCTTGGTGAGCAGTACGGTGAGCCGCTTCGGCCGCCAGAGCAACAGGTTCATCATGCCGCCGGTGCTCCACTCGGCACCGACGAAGGACGCGCCGATGACGAACCCGACCAGGGCGAGGATCGCCGCGAACGGGATCAGTGTCTCGTCGAACGTCTCCTTGAAGTCGAACGTCGACGGCAGGAACCACTCAGCCTTGATCTCCTCCCGGGGCGGCGGAGTGATCACCGAGCAGTCGTCCGGGTAGCGGCCTTCGGTCGCCGTGCCGGAGGCCTTGGCCTGCGCACACGCGACGCGCTCCTGCTCGCTCCAGCGCACCTGCTCCTGGTACTGCTGGTCGGCCTGACGCTCGGCCCTGGCGAGCTGGCCGGCGTCGATCTTCTGGTTGGTGAAGAACACCCCGACCACCACCGCGGCCAGCACCAGCAGGCCGAGCAGTGTCATGTAGCGGGTGAAACGCCGCTTGCTGAGCCGGCGCAGCTCGGTACGAAAGAGGCTCACGCGCCCCACCCTCCCCCGGCGGGACCGGGCTGACCCGTCCCACCGACCTTCATGGACTCGTCGACCTGCCGGTGCTGGCCGGGTACCGGCGCGGTGGCGGTCAGTTCGAGGAAGACGCTCTCCAGGTCGACGGCGATCGGCGCCAACTCACTGACGTAGAGGTTCTTCTCGGCGAGCAGCCGGGTCACCGACGCCGGCTTGTCGACGCCGGCCAGCATCAGGTGGTCCGGGTGACCGGTGACCCGGATCCCGGCCTGGGTGAGCGCCTCGGTGGCCACCGGCAGGTCGCTGACCGCCTCCAGCCGGATCCGGACCGCACCTGAAGAGTGCTGCGCGAGCACCTCGTCGACCGGGCCGAACGCGACCCGCCGGCCCAGCGAGATGATGGTGACCGAGTCGCAGATCAGCTGGATCTCACCGAGGATGTGACTGGACAGCACCACTGTCATTCCGGACTCGGCGAGGGTACGCATCAGCGTGCGCATCTCCCGGATGCCGCCCGGGTCGAGGCCGTTGGCCGGCTCGTCGAGGATGAGCAGCTTCGGGTTCTTCAGCAGGGCCGAGGCCACGGCGAGCCGCTGTTTCATGCCCAACGAGTACGTCTTGACCCGCTCGCCGGACCGGTCGCGCAGCCCGACGAGTTCCAGCACCTCGTCGACCCTGACCGCCGGCACCTCGCCTGCCCCCGCGAGCAGGGACAGCGTGTCCCGGGCCGTGAAGTGCGGGAAGAACTGCGGGCTCTCCACGATCGCGCCGACCTGGCCGGCGACAGTGGGCAGCGCGTCGGGAACCTCGTGCCCGAGCAGCGCCATCCGGCCACCGTCGGGCCGGATCAGGCCGAGCAGCGTACGCAGCGTGGTGGTCTTGCCGGACCCGTTGGGACCCAGGAAGCCGTGCACCTGCCCCGCGTCGACCCGCATGTCGAAGCCGTCGAGCGCATTGCGGGTGCCGCGTCGACGACTCTTGTACGTCTTACGTAGACCTTCGATCTCCAGGACAGCTGGCAAGCTGCACCTCCCCCGATGGGTGGGCGTGACAGCCGACACCATACGCGGTATGCAGAAGCGCGCAATACGCGGTATGCATCGACGCGCCGATCAGGCTAGTTCATCGACGCAGCGTGACCCCTCAGGCGCAGATGACCTGTACGCCGGCGGCGCGGAACGCGTCAACCACCTCCGGCGCGGCACCGGAGTCGGTCACCAGCGTCTCCACCCGCTCGACCGGGCAGATCCGGGCGAAGGCGTGACCGCCCAGCTTGGACGAGTCCGCGATGATCACGACACGCTTGGCGCGGGCCACCATCAGGTTGTTCATCGCCGCCTCCCCCTCGTGGTGGGCGGCGGCGCCGAGCTGCGGGTCGATCGCGTCCACGCCGAGTAGGGCGACGTCCAGGGTGACCTCGCGCAGCAGCGCCCCACCCAGCGGGCCGACCAGCTCGAACGACTTCGGGCGCACCACGCCGCCGGCCACGACCACCTTCATCCGGGATCGGACCAGCAGCTCGTTGGCGATGTTCAGCGCATTTGTCACCACTGTGAGCTGGGCACCCTCGGCGCTGGTGTTCAGATCCGGTCGGACGGCGAGAGCCCTCGCCACCTCGGTGCTGGTGGTGCCGCCGTTCAGGCCGACCACGGTGCCCGGCGTGACGAGCGCGGCGGCGGCCGCCCCGATCCGCTGCTTCTCGGCCGAGTGCTTGGCCGTCTTGTAGCGCAGCGGCAGGTCGTACGACACGCCGTTGGCGACCGCGCCACCCCGGGTCCTCGTGATCATTTGCTGCTGCGCGAGCTGGTCGAAGTCACGCCGGATGGTGGCCTGGGAGACGTCCAGCCGCTCGGCTGCCGCCTCGACGCTGACCCGGCCGTTGTCGGTCAGCATTTCGAGCAGGGCGTTCCATCTGGCGTACCGGTCCACTGCGGGGGCCCTCCCAGCAACTGCACGGACGGTGATTGATTGCGTGCACACTAGTGCGCGAAACTAGGCTGGCGCAAAAGACTGACCTGCGCGATCGGCCGGCCGGTTGCCATGGTCACCCACGTTCGCGCAGAATAACGCGCGAAATGCGGGTCTAACGAGCCGTATTGCGCACCGGTCGGCCCTGCGAGGAGTTTCCCATGGCGTACGTGGACGCGGAGATCGCGAGCCAACCCGACTGCTGGCGGGAGGCGGCCGGGCTGGCCGAGGTCGTACGCGGTGACCTGCCACGCCCCGGGGAACGGGTCGCCGTCGTCGGTTGCGGCACGTCGTGGTTCATGGCGATGGCGTACGCGGCCCGCCGCGAGCAGGCCGGCCAGGGTGAGACCGACGCGTTCCAGGCGTCCGAGTTTCCCGCCGACCGCCGCTACGACCGGCTGATCGCGATCACCCGTTCCGGCACCACCACAGAGGTGCTGGAACTGCTCGCCGCGCTGCGCGGACGGACACCCACCACAGTCATCGTCGGCGACCCCACGTCCCCGGCGGTCGAGCTGGCCGCCGCCACCGTGGCCCTGCCCTTCGCCGACGAACGGTCGGTGGTGCAGACCCGCTTCGCGACCACCGCGCTGGCACTGCTCCGGGCCCAGCTCGGCGACCCGGTGACAGCGCTCGCCGCCGACGCCGAGGTGGCGGTGCGATCTCCGCTGCCGATCGACCCGGCCACCATCGAGCAGGTCACCTTCCTCGGTCGGGGGTGGACGATCGGGCTGGCCCAGGAGGCGGCGCTGAAGTGCCGCGAGGCGGCCACCTTCTGGGCCGAGGCGTACCCGGCGATGGACTACCGGCACGGGCCCATCTCGGTCGCCGCGCCGGGCCGGCTGGTCTGGGCGTTCGGTGAGCTGCCCGACGGGCTGCCCGAGGACGTGGCGGCCACCGGCGCGGCCTTCGTGCACAGCCGCACGCACGGCTGGCGCACGGTGCTGGGCAGCTGGTCCGCCGGCCGAACCCCGGTCGACCCGATGGCCGACCTGATCCTGGCGCAGCGCTTCGCTGTCGCGCTGGCCACCAGCCGGGGCCTCGACCCGGACGCGCCCCGCCACCTGACCCGGTCCGTGGTGTTGGCGTGAGCGCGAGGAGTGAGCCGGGGTTGCGAGCCCCGCGGTCGCGAACCGAGCTGGCGCCGTGAGCGACCGCGTGGTCGTTGCGCTGGACGTCGGCGGCACCGGCATGAAGTGCGCCCTGGTCCGACCGGACGGCGTCGTGGTGCGCACCGAACGACACCCCACCGAGGCCGCGCGTGGCCCGGCCGCCGTGGTCGGCACCATCCTGGACGTGGCCGGCGGGCTGGCCGACAAGGCCCGCGCCGACGGGCTCACCCCGATCGCTGTCGGCATCGCCGTGCCCGGGGTCGTGGACGAGTCACGCGGCGTCGCGGTGTGGTCGGCGAACGTGGGCTTCCGGGACGTACCCCTGCGGGACCTGACGGTGCGACGGCTCGGCCTGCCGGCGGCGCTCGGCCACGACGTGCGTGTCGGTGGTCTCGCCGAGGCCCGGCTCGGCGCCGGACGCGGCACCGGGCACGTGCTGTTCGTGGCCATCGGCACCGGCATCGCCGCCGCGCACGTCGTGGACGGCACGGCCGCGGTGGGGGCCCACGGCGCCGCCGGGGAGATCGGCCACATTTTGGTTCGGCCCGACGGTCCGCGCTGCGGCTGCGGCCGCCCCGGCTGCCTGGAGGCGGTCGCGTCGGCCGCCGCCATCGGCCGCCGCTACGCCGAACTGGCCGGCGACACCGCGGACGCCCCGGTGACCGCGGCCGAGGTGGCCGAGCGGGCCGCAGCCGGCGAACAGCTCGCCGGCCAGGTCTGGCAGGAGGCGGTCGAGGCGCTCGCCGACGGCCTCGCCAGCGGGCAGGCGCTGTTCGACGTGGCGACGATCGTGCTGGGCGGCGGCCTGGCCCAGGCCGGGGACCGGCTGCTGACCCCGCTGCGGGCCGCGCTGCACGAACGGATGACCTTCCACCGGGAGCCGCGACTGGTCGCGGCAGCCCTCGGCGACGAGGCCGGTTGCCTCGGTGCCGCCCTGCTCGCCCTGGACGCCGTGGGTGTCCGTGACAATCGGGAGAAGCGATGACCGTACGGGTGAACGGCCGAGTGGTGACCCCGACCGGAGTCGTCCGGCAGGGCTGTGTCGAGTGGGACGGTGATCGGATCACAGCGGTGGCCGAATATCCGTCGGTGCGCGACGGGCACTGGATCGTGCCCGGCTTCGTGGACATGCACACGCACGGCGGTGGCGGGCACACCTTCACCACCGGGGACGCGGACGAGGCCCGCGCGGCGGCCGACTTCCACCTCGCCCACGGCACCACCACGCTGCTGGCCAGCCTGGTCAGCGCGCCCTTTCCGCTGATGCGTACGGCCACCGAGGCGTTCGCCCCGTTGGTCGAGGAGGGCGTGTTGGCGGGGGTCCACTTCGAGGGGCCGTACCTGTCGGCCGCCCGTTGCGGCGCGCAGAACCCGGAGTACCTGCGCGACCCGTCGACCGACGAGCTGACCGAGCTGATCAAGCTGGGCCGGGGCGCGATCCGCATGGTCACCCTCGCCCCGGAGCGCGACGGCGCGCTGGAGGCGATCAAGCTGCTCGCCGCGCAGCGGGTGGTGGCGGCGGTGGGCCACACCGACGCCACGTACGAGCAGACCCGCGCCGCGGTCGCCGCCGGCGCCAGCGTCGGCACCCACCTGTTCAACGGCATGCGGCCGGTGCACCACCGTGAGCCGGGGCCGGTGGTGGCCCTGCTCGACGCGCCCACTGTGATCTGCGAGCTGGTCGCCGACGGGATTCACCTGCACGACGGCATGCTGACCTTCGCCACCGCGACCGCCGGCCCGGACCGCGCCGCGCTGATCACCGACGCGATGGCCGCCGCCGGCATGCCCGACGGCGAGTACGAGCTGGGCGGCCAGGCCGTCACCGTCGCCGACGGGGTGGCCCGACTCGCCCGCGACGGCGCTATCGCCGGCAGCACGCTGACAATGGACGCCGCGCTGCGGCACGCCGTGAACGCCGGAATCCCGATCGCCGACGCCGCACGGATGGTGGCGACCACCCCGGCGCGGGCCATCGGCCTGGGTGACCGGGTCGGGTCCCTCCAGGTGGGCCTCCGCGCCGACCTGGTGGTGCTCGACGACGACCTCAACGTGGTGCGGGTGCTGCGCGGCGGCTCCTGGGTGGAGTGACGGGGGCACCCGTCGCCGCTCGCATCCGCCGGGTCGTCTCGGCCGAGCCGAGGTGCGACGCGGAGCCTTTGGAGCTGAATCGCTTACGACATCGGCCTCGTGCCGACCATCAGCCTCGTACCGACAGGATCGACGACCGGACGTGAGGCGGCCCCGCGCCGACTCGTTTGCGACATCAGCTCCAAAGGCCCCCAGCACATACTCCCAACGCCACGGGGAGCAGGCGGAGGCCCAGCTCAACCGATGGCGGGGACCTCGACGCCGAGGATGGCCTGCTCGTCGGGGCGGTGCACCAGCACGTCGGACAGGTACGACTGGACGGCGTGGCGCATGCCGACGTCCCGGCCCGCCTTCTCGGAGAGCAGCCACTTGTGCTCGATGATCTGGGCGAACAGCTCCTGCGGCTCCAGCTTGCGGCGCAGGTGCGCGGGGACGGCACGGACCACCGGCTCGAAGACCTCGGTGAGCCAGCGGTGGGCGGCCTGCTGCTCGTCCATCAGGTCGCTCTCCGCGCGGTAGGCGTCCAGGTCGTTGAGCAGCTTGCGGGCCTGGTTCTCCTCGGCGTCCAGGCCGGTCAGCCGCAGCAGCCGTCGGGTGTGGTAGCCGGCGTCGACGACCTTCGGCCGAACCAGGAACCGCCCGTCGTCGATTGACGACATGGCCACCTCGGCGACGTCGAAACCCAACTCGTTGAGGCGGCGGATCCGGCCCTCGATGTCGTGCCGGGCCTCCCGCTCGATCGCCTGCTCGTAGGTGATCTCGTGCCAGAGCCGCTCGTAGCGCTGCACGACCTCCTCGCAGACCACCTCCGGGTCGATGGACTCGTGCAGCAGACCGGCGGCCTGCAGGTCCAGCGCCTCACCGAAGATGTTCACCCGGGCGATCTCCAGGTCCTCGCCGCGCTGACCGTTGGAGAGCTTGTTGTGCAGGGCACCCGTCTCCGCGTCCACCAGGTAGGCGGCGAAGGCGCCAGCGTCCCGCCGGAACAGCGTGTTAGACAGCGAGCAGTCGCCCCAGAAGAAGCCGGTCAGGTGCATCCGCACGATCAGGGCGGCGAGCGCGTCGAGCAGCCGGCTCATCGTCTCCGGTCGAAGGGTGTGTGAGAAGAGCGCCCGGTACGGCAGTGAGAACTGCAGATGCCGGGTGATCAGCACCGATTCGAGCGGCTCCCCGTCCTCGGTCTGCCGGTCGGCGACGACAGCCACCGCCTCGACCGAGGGAAAGTCGATCCGCTCCAGGGCCCGGAGCAGGTCGTACTCCCGCTCGGCGATCCGCTCGCGGGTCTCCTTGAACGCGTACACGTAGTCGCCCAAGCGGACAAAACGGACGATGTGCCGGGAGATGCCCTGCGGCAGCGCCACCAGGTGTTGGGCAGGCCACTCCTCCAGCGGTGTCGACCAGGGCAGGTCGAGCAGCGCCGGGTCCACGAGGGCAGACGTGATCCGCACGGGCACAAGCATGACTGGTCGCCCCCCGCATCCGCCCCTGATCGTGGTTGGGCCCACAGCGCCGCACACCCCGGCCTCGCGCCGGGCCGGTAGCGTGGTCGCGTGCTCAAACCCACAGCGGTACGACGTGACCTGCGGCTACGGCCCGTCCGCCCGGCCGGCTGGTGGTTCGACGCGCTCCTGCTTGTCGGTCTGGTCGGGTTGACGGTGGCGCTCGCCGCAGACCAGTTCTTGGGATTGGACCGGGCGGTCGCCGACTGGGCCGACGGGCACCGGCCGGCCGCCGCGTACTGGGTCGCCCGGGTGCTGAACTTCCTCGGCCAGGGCACCCCACTGACGTTGATCGCCGCCGGGCTGGGCGTGCTGCTGGCCGTCCGGCTGCGGTCGGTGCGACCGATCCTGCCTCCGGTGGTCGCGTTCGTGCTGACCAACCTGACGATCGGCCCACTCAAGATCTGGACCGCGCGGGCGGCACCGAGCGCCAGCGTCAAGGAGCCGTTCCTGACACCCGAGCAGACCCTGCCGCTGTTCCACGACGACCTGCCGGTGCGGTTCGCCCAGTCCTACCCGTCGGGGCACGTCGCCAACGCGATCGTCTGGTACGGGGTCATCGCGCTGCTGCTCGCCCCGCTGGCCCGCAGCTTCGGCCGCCACCTGCCGACCCGGCTCGTCACAGTGATCCGCGTCGTGCCGCCGCTGGTCGTCCTCACCACCACCACCTACCTCGGCTGGCACTGGCTGACCGACTCGGTGGCCGGGCTGCTGCTGGGCCTGCTCCTGGACCGTCTGCTGCACCGGGCACCCTGGGACGGCGTGCCGCTCCCCGGCCGGTTACGCGAGTGGGATCGCCCGTTCACCTCGTACCCCTAGGTTCTGGTTCGTGGATCAACTGGCGCGGCGGCTGGGCGTACCCGATGCGGTTGTCATCGGGCTGGGCTCGATGCTGGGTGCGGGCGTCTTCGTGGTCTTCGGCCCGGCGGTGGCGGCGGCCGGCGGTGCCGGTCTGCTGCCCGCGCTGGTGCTGGCCGGCTTCGTCGCCTTCTGCAACGCGACAAGTTCGGCGCGGCTCGCGGCCCGTTACCCGGAGTCCGGCGGCACCTACGTCTACGGCCGGGAGCGCCTCGGGCCGTTCGCCGGATTCGTGGCCGGCTGGGGCTTCGTGGTCGGGAAGACGGCGAGTTGCGCCGCGATGGCGTTGACCGTCGGGGCGTACCTCTGGCCGGGGCAGGCCCGGCTGGTAGCCGTCGGCGCGGTGCTCGCGGTGACCGCAGTGAACCTGCGCGGCATCGGCAAGACCGCCACAGTGACCAGGGCGTTGGTCGCGCTGGTGCTGGCGGTGCTGGCGTTGGTCGCCGTCGTCGGCCTGGTCGGTGGGCCTGTGCATCTGGACCGGCTCGGCGAGCCCGGCGGTTCGGCGCGGGGCGTGCTCACCGCCGCCGGGTTGCTGTTCTTCGCCTTCGCCGGGTACGCCCGGATCGCCACGCTGGGCGAGGAGGTCCGCGACCCGCAGCGGACCATCCCGCGCGCGGTGCCGCTGGCGCTCGGAGTGGTGCTCGTGATCTACCTGGTGCTGGCCGTGGTCGCCCTCGGCGTGCTCGGCGCCGACCGGCTGGCCGACTCCGCAGCGCCCCTGGTCGACGTGGTGACCGCCGCCGGGCTGCCCGACCTGGCATGGGTGGTCCGCGCCGGTGCCACCGTCGCGGTCGTCGGGGTGCTGCTGTCCCTGGTCGCCGGGGTCGGTCGGACCACCCTCGCCATGGCCCGCCGCCGTGACCTGCCCGGCGCGCTGGCCGCCGTGCACCCGGTGCACCAGGTGCCGCACCGCGCCGAACTGGCGGTCGCCGCCGTGGTGATCGTGGTGGTGCTGCTCGGCGACGTACGCGACGCGATCGGCTTCTCCAGCTGCACGGTGCTGGTCTACTACGCGATCACCAACGCCGCTGCGCTCACACTGGGCCGCGACCCGGACCGACGGTTGCCGGTCCGGGTGCTGGCCGGTCTGGGGCTCTTCGGTTGTCTGCTGCTGGCGGTCAACCTGCCGCTGGGCAGCGTTCTCGTCGGCTTCGGTGTGCTCGCCGTCGGTGCCGCCTTCTACGCGCTGCCGGCCCGCCGCTGACCGAGGCCGACGGCCGGAGTCAACGGCTCAACCGCTGGTAGCGGCGCACGGCCAGCGGGGCGAACGTCGCGATCAGCAGCACCGGCCACAGCACCGCCAACAGCATCGCGTGCTCCGCCGGCCAGGAGTCGCCACCCAGGCCCGGGTTGCCGAACAGTTCACGGATCGCCGCGACGGTGGCCGACAACGGATTCCACTCCGAGATCGTCCCGATGACCGGGGGCATCAGCTCGGGCGACACGAAGACGTTGGAGATCGCGCTCAACGGGAACGCCGCCGGGAAGACGATCACGCCGACCGTGTCCGGGTTGCGGACCAGCAACGCCAGGTAGATCCCGACCCAGGTGATCGCGATTCGCAGCAGCAGGAGGAGGCCGACGGCGAGCATCGCCTTGCCGACACCCTGCCGCCACTGCCACCCGACGAGCAGGCCACACACCAGGAGGGTGGACATCTCCAACAGGGCGCGCAGCAGGTCGGCGGCGCTGCGACCGGTCATCAGGGCGGACCGTGCCATCGGCATCGACCGGAACCGGTCGACCACGCCCCGGCTGAGGTCGAGCGCCACGCCGGTCGCGGTGGCCCCCAGCCCGTAGAGCATCGTCATCACGAAGACCCCGGGCAGCAGGAACTCGCGGTAGTCGCCGCCACCGGCCACCTGCATGCCGCTGCCGAACACGTACCCGAAGACCAGCACGAACATGATCGGCAGCGAGAAGTAGAGGATCAGCTCCTCCGGAGCGCGGACCACGTGGGTCATGTTCCGCCTGGTCATCGTCCAGCCGTCAGCGATCGCGGTGGTCATGCCCTCTCCCCAGTTCGTCCGGCCGCCACGGGCTCGCGGGTGTCGTCCGGCCGGTGCCCGGTCAGGTGCAGGAACGCCTCGTCCAACGTCGCGCGCCGCAGACCGATGTCCTCGACAGCGATCCCGGCGTCGTCCAGCGCGCGAACCACGTCGACCAGGCCGGCGACGCGATCGAGCACCGGCGCGCTGAGGCGTCGGACCTCCCTGTCGAGTTCGGGCTCCGCACCGCAGATCGGCGCGACGAGACGGGCCGCCTGGCTCAGCTCGGCCGCGTCGCGGACCACCACCTCGATCCGGTCGCCACCGGTCATCGCCTTCAGCTGGTCGGGCGAACCCTCGGCCACCACCCGGCCGGCGTCGATCACCGAGATCCGGTCGGCGAGCTGATCGGCCTCCTCCAGGTACTGCGTGGTGAGCAGCACCGTCGTCCCGTCCGCCACGAGACCGCGGACCAGGTCCCACACCTGGTTGCGGCTGCGCGGGTCCAGGCCGGTCGTCGGCTCGTCCAGG
Source organism: Micromonospora hortensis (assembly GCF_022230935.1). Taxonomy (NCBI): domain Bacteria; kingdom Bacillati; phylum Actinomycetota; class Actinomycetes; order Micromonosporales; family Micromonosporaceae; genus Micromonospora; species Micromonospora hortensis. The sequence continues at coordinate 33,781 of NZ_JAKKFE010000006.1, read as the reverse complement.
AACAGCACCCGCGGCGTACGGATCAGGCTCGCGGCAAGGTCCAGTCGGCGACGCATCCCACCCGAGTACTCACCGGCGGAACGACTCGCCGCCTCGTCGAGCCCGAACCGTTCCAGCAGCTCACCGGCGCGTCGGCGGGCCTCCCGTCGGCCGAGCCGGAACAACCGGCCGAACAGCTCCAGGTTCTGCCGGCCGCTGAGGATCTCGTCGACCGCTGCGTACTGCCCGGTCAGCCCGATCCGGGCGCGCACCTCGTCCGGCCGGCGCGCCACGTCGTACCCGGCCACTGTGGCCCGTCCCGTGTCGAAGCGCAGCAGCGTGGTGAGGATCCGTACGGCAGTCGTCTTGCCAGCGCCGTTCGGTCCCAGCAGTCCGTGGACCGTGCCGGGCGGCACCGTCAGGTCGAACGTGTCGAGCGCGCGGGTCGGGCCGTACCGCTTGCCCAGACCCTCGGCGACCACCTCGAATGTCGTCATGCCCCCACGATGCGGCCGGGCGCTGACGGATCACGCACCGTCCGCTGACGGCGGCGCACCGGCCTTCTCCGCCTCGGTGATCTCCTTCAGGACGAGAATGATCTCCGCACGGGCGGCCTCGCCGACGTACCAGCCGGTGAGCCCACCGGCCAACGCCTCCTCGCAGTACAGCCTCGCCGCAGCCAGGTCCCCGCGCACCCGGGCCACCTGGGCGAGACCGAGCCGGGCGCTGGCCACGAACTCGGGCGCGCCGCTGCGCTGCGCGAGGAGCAGGGCACCGGCGAAGTCGTCGTGCGCCGCCGCGAGGTCACCGGCGCGCAGCCTTGTCTCGCCCCGGGTACGCAGCATGTCGGCCTGGTCGACGGCCGACCCGAGCGCCTCGACCAATCCCATGGCCTCGTCCATGTGGGCGCCCGCGGTCTCCGCATCGCCCTGCCAGGCGGCCAGTTCGCCGAGCGCACCGAGCGTGATCATGGTGCCCCACCGGTCCCCGGTGCCGCGGAAGCCGTCGAGCGCGGTGGCCAGCGCGGCCCTGGCCCGGTCCCGTTGGTCGCTCCACATCAGCGCCGAGCCGCTGCCCATCGCGCCGAGCGCGTTGATCCACGGGTCCGGGCCGACCAGCCGGCGCAGCTCCCCCATCAGCTCGTCGACATCCTCGGCACCGCCGGACGGCGGTCCGGTCGAGATCCCCGACAGGTACAGCAGGAAGGGCTGGCGGGGCGGCCGGTCGAGGCTGCGGATCACGGACCGCTGCGTCCCGAGGGACGGCAGAGGGCCGGAGCCGGTCAGGGAGGCGTTGTAGACGCAGAGGGCGAACTCCTCGCCCAGCCCCGGCGGCGCCTCGGTGCCGAGCAGTTCGAGAACGTCGCCGGCGAGCCGCGCCCCTTCCCCGCGCATGCCGCGCAGCCACCAGTAGAACGACAGGGCCGCGACCATCCCGGCCGCGTCGGACGCGTCACCGGCCGCGGTGGCCCGGCGCAACGCCGCGTGCAGGTTGTCCCGCTCCGCGTCCAGCAGTCGTAGCCAGTGCAGCTGTTCGACACACCGGAGGTGGTCGCTGGCGGTCCAGGCGAACTCCAGGAAGTACGCGGTGTGTGCGCGACGGAGTTGGTCGGCCTCGCCGGCCTCGGCGAGACGCTCGGCGCAGAAGGCCCGCACCGTTTCGAGCATCCGGTACCGGCCGCCGGTCATCTCCACGAAGGACTTGTCGACCAGACCGGTGAGCGCGTCGACGAACTCGGCGGTGGGCAGGCCGCAGACCCGCTCGGCCGCCTCCAGCGTGGCCCCACCGGCGAAGACGGTCAGTCGTCGGGCCACTTCCCGTTCGGCGTCGTCGAGCAGATCCCAACTCCACTCGACCACCGCCCGCAGGGTGCGGTGTCGCGGCGACACGGCCCGGTTGCCCGTCGACAACAGCCGGAACCGATCGTCGAGACGGGCGGCCACCTCGGCGACGGACAACGCGCGCAGCCGCGCGGCGGCCAATTCGATCGCCAACGGCAGGCCGTCCAGGCCGCGACAGATCCGCAGCACCATCTCGACGTTGGCCGGCGTGACGGTGAAGTCGGGGGCGACGTCGGCGGCCCGTTGGGCGAAGAGACCGACCGCCGCGTAGTCGTCGGCGTCCAACGCGGACGCGCCGAGCGGTGGCACTGTGAGCCCGGACAGCGGGCACAGCGCCTCACCGGCCAGCCCGAGCGGCTCCCGACTGGTGGCCAGGACGCGCAACGCCGGGCACGCGCTCAGCAACCGGGCCGCCAGCCGGGCCGCGTCGACGAGGACGTGCTCACAGTTGTCGAGCACCAGCAGCAGTCGCCGCTCGACGAGCGCCTCGACCAACCGGTCGACGGTCTGCCAGCCCGGCTCGGCCGGACCGCGCAGGCCCGCGTCGCGCAGGCCGAGCGCGCTCAGCACCGCCTGCGGAACGTCCGACCCGTCGGCCAGGCCGGCCAGCTCGACGAAGCGGACCTCCCCGTCGACCCGGCCCGCGGCCTCGATCGCCAGGCGCGTCTTGCCCGCGCCCCCGGGGCCGGTGAGGGTGACGAGCCGTCGCTCGCCGAGCAGGTCGCCGATGCGCTTGAGCTCCTCCTCGCGTCCGACGAAGGTGGTGAGTTGACTCGGCAGCACCGATTCGGCCGACAGGCGTTCCTGCCCACGCAGCACCGCCAGGTGAACGGCAGCCAGTTCCGCCGATGGGTCGACGCCGAGCTGATCGGCCAGCGTGTGCCGAGCGTCCTCGAACTCTGCCAGCGCCTCCGCCGGCCTACCCAGTGCCGCCAGGGCACGCATGAGCTGGCTCCGCGAGCGCTCCCGCAGGGGATGCGCGACGACCAACTCCCGCAACTCCGCGATCAGCGCGCTCTGTGCGCCCAACGCCAGATCCGCCTCGACCCGATCCTCGATGGCGGCCAACCGCAGTTCGTCCAGCCGGGCCGCCTGGGCGGGCACGCCGGCTGCGCCGATGGCATCGGCCAGGGCGGGACCACGCCACAGCTCCAGCGCCTCGCGCAACACCGTCGCCGCCCGGGGCCAGTCGCCGTCGACGAGCGCGCGGCGTCCCACCCCGGCGAGCCGTTCGAACCGGTACGCGTCGACATCGTCGGGGTCCACGGCCAGGCGGTAACCGGACGGGTGAAACTCGACCGGGTCGTGCCCGGCGGGCAGGGCCTGGCGTAGCCGCGACACCTGGGACTGGAGCGCGTTGGCAGCACCCCGGGGCGGATGCTCCCCGTACAGGCCGTCGATCAGGCGCTCCGGGGAGACCACCCGACCCGCGTCGAGCAGGAGGAGCGCCAGCAGGGCGCGCAGCCGCGGACCGCCCACGGGGACCTCTCGCCCGTCGGCCAGCACGACCTGGGTCGGCCCCAGGATGCGGAAACGCATGCCGTCGATTGTCGCTCAGCTCCGGCCGGTTCCGGCTGACCGATCAGCCGTTGACCGCGCGGCGAAGGTCCTTCATCAGCAGCAACAGGTGCATGGGGTCGGTAGGGCTGGCCTCAAACTTCGCCAGCCCCTGATAGAAGTCGCGGGCGGCTTCCGTCTCACAGTGAATGAGCACCGCACGTACGCCGATGACCTCGGAGGCGGCGGCTATCCGCCGCAGTGCGTCGACCACCAGGGCTCGGCCCAGTCCGACGCCCTGGGCGCTGCGGTCGACCCCGAGCCGAGTCAGGATCACCACCGGTTGGTGGTAGCGGCCGGCCCCCTGCTGCAGGCGAGGCGAGGCATCGGCGGGGGCGACGCTGCCGGCAGCCAGGGCGTAGTAGCCGGCCACTCGCTGATCGGGGTGCTCGTTGTCCCGCACCGCGTACACCCGGGACGAGCCCGCTCGATGGGCTTGCAGGGCATGCTCGACCAGCCACACCGATTGCGCGCGGGATCCGCAGTCGAACCCGGTCACCGCGAACTCGGCCGACAGCGGCTCGACCGCCGAGAAGCGGGAACTCACAGTGGCGCACCATCAGTCGGCGGGTCGAGCACCGTCGGGCCGGTCAACAGTTCCCGCAGCCCGGCGACGTCCTGGGCTGGCCCCTGCAACGCCTCGTCGAAGACCCGCCAGGCGTCCTCGTCGAGCAGGAACGCCCGCCGGTCGGCGAGCACATCCGCCGCGGCCTCGGTCGCCGCCTTCAACACGAACGTCGAGACGCTGTCCCCGGCGGCTTGACTGGCCGCCTCCAGCAACGCCTTCTGCTGCTCATCCACCCGCAGGTGCAGCCGCTCCGCCTTCGCACTCACCACCCGAGTGTACGCACAACGTACGCCCCGACAAAGTCGGATCGCCGCTAACACATCGTCGTCCCACCGCAGTTACAGGACACCACCAACTGGAGTTCGTCGAGCAGCGGCGCGAAGCTCAGCGACTGCTGTCCGGTCGCCGGCCGGGTGTCCGAGAATTGTGAGAGCCTCGGCCTGCCGGCAACTCGGAATGGTGCACGGCCGGCTGATTACCCGCCAAGGCCGACCAGACAACATCGACGCTGGCCCGGACGAGGTCAGCGTCACCGACCTGGTCCGGTTCGCTGAACTTTGTGTAGGACGGCACCAGAACCTCGACGCAACTAACCGCGAACGCAACACGCTGCCACGGTTCCAGTGCGGTAAGGACCGTGCGCAGCCGCTGACCGTCGAAGCTCTCGTTAGACGCTGCTCCAGCTTCAGTACGACGAGTGGGCTCAGTCTCCTTGCCCAAGGAACACCTCCGCGTCGAATGGTCGGCTGCGCCGGGGGTGTCAGCTCACCTCACCGGCCTCGTCATGACGGCGGGTCGGCTCGAAGTCGTCCGGCGGGCCGCCAGCGATTGTCGAGGAAGCGCCCCCGGCTGGCGCAACGGGGTGCGCCACGCCGACCCCGGGGTCCGTCTGGCCCGGCACCGCGGGAGACGCCGCCGCCGGGGTGTGCACCCCGCCGTGGACCGCCCCGGCCGGTCGGGGGACCGGGACGGGGTGGGCCGGCGGTGCGCATTGGCGCGTCAGCCAGTCCAACCCGCGTCGCCGGGCGACGACTGTCAGCCGGTCGCCGGCGAAGATCACCTGCCGGGGGTCCAGGTCCTTCCACCAGATGGTCTTGGCACCACCGGCCGGGGTGCGGGCGATCAGCCGGACCTGCCCGTCCCGGTTGACCACACCCAGCGGTCGGCCGTCCAGCTCGGAGCCGGCGGCGACCGGCACCTCGGCGACCGGCAACGCGTGCCGGTCGACGGGGATGGTGGTGATCACGGCGCGTTCGGTGAGCGCCCCGATGAAGGCCGGGGCGGCCAGGTAGGAGACCGAACGGGACACGCCGAGCGCGAAGGTCTCCTCCACCCGTTCGGCGAAGTCACCGTCGAAGAGCCGAAGCACCACGCGCAGGTCGGCGCGGAGGTCGCGGGCAGCGAGCGCCGCCTCCAGGTTGGCCACGTCGTCGGTGGACGCCACCACCAGCGCCTGACAGTCGGCCACCGAAGCGGCGACGAGTGTCTCCGGCAACGCGGCGTCGCCGACGATCAGCGGCACCTCCAGTTGGCGGGCCAGGGCGGCGCCGCGTGGCTCCGGATCCTTGTCGATCGCCACCACCTCGACGTCGTACTCGCGCAGCTGCGCCATCACCCGGGTGCCGACGTTGCCCAGGCCGATCACCACCACATGCCCGACCCGCGCGGGTTGCAGGCGGCCGGTGTGCAGGGCCAGCCGGGCGTTGACGATGCCGTCCACCACGACGGCGGTGATCAGTGGGATCAGCGCCAACCCGGCCAGGTTGAGCACCACCTGCATGATCTGGGCGTCCGCCGCCTTCGTGGTGTCCGGGTCGGCGCCGCTGAGCGTGGTGACCAGCGTCAGGTACAGCGCCTCCAGCGGAGAGACGTCCTCGGCCCGGGAGATCAGCGCCCCCAGCACCGCGATCAGCGCGAGCACCGCCATCACCGCGATGCCGATCTTGCGAGTGGCGAAGCCACGTACCGCCCCCAGCACCACAGCTACCGGACGACGCCGCCGACGCGCCCGGACCAACCGGCGGGCGGCGACCTCGGTGGCCGGTGGCTGACCGGTCGCCTCGGCGAGCACCAGGTCGGCGCCGGCCTGCTCGGCCGGCAGCAGCTCCACCCCCTGCGCCTCGCTGAGGTGCGCCAACGCGCAGACCACGTCCTGCTGTCGGACGTCGGCCCGACGCGCCACCCGCAGTGTCTTGTCCCGATGCTGGAAGGAACTCGGGTCGACCTCGTTGAGCGCGGCGGCCACGAACGCCGGCGCGGCCATCTCGGCGTCGGAGAGCACCTCGACCGGGGCCTTGAGCAGCTTGCGTACGCCGTCGGCGAGGGTGCCGTTGAACATCCGCAGCACCTGGCGGACCCGCTGGTCGACAGCCTGGGCGCAGAGCGCGGCGTGCAGGTTGCCCACGTCGTCCTGGTGCAAGAGGGCCAGCCCGGTCGCGCCGGCCAGACCGGCGGCCTCGAAGGTGGCCACGTCCAGCCGGTCCGAGCGGACCACCCGGACGCCGCGCAGCCCGGCCACGTCCGGCCCGTTGCTGCGGTAACGCTCCGGCACCACGACTGTCACCCGGGCCCCGCCCGCCGGCAGCTCGGATTCGAGCATCGCCCGGGCCACGTAGTAGGCGAGCGCGTCCTTGCCACAGATCACGTAGTGCGGGCGCGGATCACCGACGGACCGCAGCCGCCAGTTCCACTCGACCGCCCGTCGCGCCCGGTCCCGCCACGGCTCCGCCATGCCCGGATCGTAATCAGCACGGCCACGGTGGGCGACCCCGTCCGGATCATCCCGCGAGCAGGTATGTCCGTCCCGGCGACGGGTAGAGCAGCGACATGCAGACGTTCCTCCCGTACCCGGGCTTTCTGGCCAGCGCCCGCACGCTGGATCAGAAGCGGCTCGGCAAGCAGCGGGTGGAGGCCATCCAGGTGCTGCGTGGACTCACCCGACCCGGGTACGGCTGGCGCAACCACCCGGCGGTGAAGATGTGGGCCGGGTACGAGGAGGCGCTCGTCCGGTACGGGCTGGACATGTGCGCGGTCTGGACCGAACCGGGGCGGGCCGACACCTGCGCCACCACGATGACCGTCGACCTCGCGGCAGCCTGCGGGGCCGGCGTCGTTCGGAGCCAGGACGAGCTGGCCCGAGCCGGTGAGCTGCCACCGTGGCTGGGCCGCGACGACCTGCACCTGAGTCACCGCTCGTCGCTGCTGCGCAAGGACCCGACGCACTACCGCCCGCTGTTCGGCGACGACGTGCCGGAGGATCTGGAGTACGTCTGGCCGGCCTCCGACCGTCCCCGCCGTTGCTTACCAGCCGACTGATCCACGGTGGGGCAGACTGGGCCCATGGCGCTGTCGCAAGTGGTAGGTCGGCTGATCGGCGTACGGCAGCACCAGGTGGACCCGGGCGGCGGTGGCGCCGACCGGGTGCCGCGACCGACGACGGCGCTGGTGGTGGGTGGCGGCATCGCCGGGATGTCGGCGGCTGTGGTGTTGGCCGAGCGGGGTGTGGCGGTCACGGTGCTGGAGGCGGCACCGACCCTCGGCGGTCGACTGGGCGCCTGGCCGGAGGCGCTCGCCGACGGCCACCAGCAGAACGAGCACGGCTTCCACGCGTTCTTCCGGCAGTACTACAACTGGCGGTCCATCCTCCGCCGGATCGATCCTGACCTCGGCTTTCTCAAGCCGATTCCGGGCTACCCGATTCTCAGCGAGCAGTGGCCGACCGAGGAGTTCGGCAAGTTGCCGCCCGCGCCGCCGGCGAACCTGCTGGCGCTGCTGCTGCGCAGCCCCAGCCTGCGCCTGGCCGACCTGCGGCTGATGGACCGGGACGCGGCGCTGCCGCTGCTCAGCTACGACCCGGTGCGCACCTACGCCGACCTGGACGACAGCACCGCCGACGAGCTGCTGGCGTCGCTGCGACTGCCGGACCGGGCGCGGGCGATGCTGTTCGAGGTCTTCTCGCACTCGTTCTTCAACCACGAGGCGGAGATGTCGGCCGCCGAGATGGTCGCCCAGTTCCACTTCTATCTGCTCGGCAACCCGGAGGGTCTGGCCTTCGACTGCCCCGACGAGGACTACGCCACGGCGATCTGGGAGCCGCTGACCCGGCACGTGGAGAAGCACGGCGGCCGGGTCCTCACCAACTGCGCCGCCACCGGGGTGCACCGCGACGCCGAGGGCTGGCGGGTGACGACCACCGACGGCGGCAGCCATCCGGCGGGTCATGTCGTGCTCGCCGTCGACCCGCCGGCGCTCGCCGCGCTGGTGGCGGCCTCCCCGGACGTGGCCGAGCAGGCACCCGAGCTGGCGGCACGGATGCCGGCCTTCGGTGTCCCCGGCCCGCCGTACGCGGTGGCGCGCTACTGGTGTGACGGGGACGTGGCCGCCGAGCGGGCGGTGTTCAGCGGCGTGTCCCGCCAGCCCACTCTGGACTCGGTGACGCTCTACCACCGGCTGGAGAACGAGCCGCGGCGCTGGGCGCAGCAGACCGGTGGGTCGGTCGTCGAGCTGCACGCGTACGCCTGCGAGCCCGGCGTGCCGGCCGAGGAGTTGGCCGAGCGGATGCGCCGCGAACTGGTCGCGCTCTGGCCGGAGGCGGGCGACCTGCGGGTCCGCGAGCTGCGGGCCCGGGTGGAGGCGCAGGCGCCGGCGTTCACGCCGGGCAGCCACGCGTGGCGTCCGGGGGTACGCACCGACGCGAACGGCCTCTACCTGGCCGGCGACGGCATCGCCACGGACTTCCCGAGCGCGTTGATGGAACGCTCGGCCGCGACCGGGATCATCGCCGCGAACCACATCCTGCGCGCCGAGGGTGGCGCGGCCGAGCCGGTGCGCTCGATCCGGCCGCGTGGGCTGCTGGCCGGCAGGCCAAATCGACAAAACACAACATAAGCCACCGTAGGCTGCCGTACGCTCGAATGATCAACCGTCGATCGGCCGGGCGGGAGGGCAGCGGGAGATGTCACCACTGCACCGCGCCGGCGCGGAGAACGAGTCGCCGATCGACGAGATCGGCCACGACGACGCGTACCCGCTGATCCGCGACGAGCGCGCCTGCATCGTCACCGCGCTCCGGCTGGGATGGTGGATGGCGGACGCCTACCACCACGGGCAGCACGCGGAGCCCCGCGCCTTCGTCGAGGCTCGCCCTGCAGTACCGCCGGCCAAACTCTCCAACCTCACCGAGATGTCCGTCCACCGTCGGATGCGGATGTACCTCGACGGGGTGGACGTCGCCCTCGCTCAGATCGCCGACCTCACCCGGCACACCGGGCCGGTACCCGACACGTCGGCCGCCAGAGCCCTGCTCCCCGACCTGGGCCAGCCCGACTCCGCCGACCCGGTGCCGCTGCTGCTCGCCCTCGACGACCTCAACGTGGAGGTGCTGCGCTGGGCGATGGCCGCCAACCACCGGGTCGGGCTGGCCTACCGACTGGGCCGTTCGGTGGCCGACACCGTCCGAGCCGGCGACGTCACGCAGTTGCTGCGGCAGTTCGGCGGCCGGCAGGTCCAGATCAGCAGGTGGCTGGACGAGTTGGCCAGTGTGCTGCCGCCGTACTCGGCAGCGGTGGTGCGCCGCTCGCTGGCCGCCTGGGCGAGCGCTGTCGACAGTGCCGGCCACGGGGACCCGACCGAGCCGACGCCCGCCACCCTGAGCCGGGCGCTACGCGGCCAGGGCGACCTCTGGCGCGACGTGCTCACCGGCGGCCTGCACCCGCGCGACCTGCTCGACGAGGAGGACTACGCGGTGGTCGCCAGAAACTTGATCATCCGGGACCGCCGACTGGTGGCCCAGGCGGCGCGCGGCATCTTCTGGCCGGTGCTCGTACCCCTGCTGTTGGTGCTCTTCGCGGTCGTCGGAGTGAGTGCCGCCGCGGCCGCCGGCTCACCGACCACCAGGGCAACAGTGGCCCTGGTGGGCCTCGGCGCCGGGCTGGCGGCGATCTGGCGGTCGGTATCCGGGCCCGCGCTAGCAGTCGCCGGTGAGGTGAACCGGCCGCTGCTGGACAGCGAACTCACCGCTCGGATGGCGCTGCGGCTGAATCGACCGCTGACCACAGCCCAGGTCTCGGCCAAGGCGGCTCCCCGCACCCGTCGCCAGCGGCGTCCCGACGAGCCCGGCCGATCGAAATACGTTGCCCCTGTCTCCCCCGTCGACCTACCGTGAGCGCGCAAGGTCAACCACCACCGCGGGAGCAGCTCATGACGATGTCGCACGTCACCACCGTGCCGTCGACGCTGCCCGACGACGGTTACCGAGCGGAAGGTCCCCGGGCGGGCCGGCCCGACTGACGCGTACCCGTACGCGCTGAGCCGCCCCGTCCGACAGCCGGACCGGGCGGCTTCTTGCTGTCCGTCACCTCTGGAAAGGAGTCCCGGTGGACGCCGTCCTCGTCATCAACGCCGACCTCGGCCCGCTGCACCGGGTCACCGTCCAACACGCCGTCCGCATGCTCTGCCGTCGGGTGGCCGAGATCCACGAGGCCGAGCCGGACCGGGTGATCGGGGTCTTCCCGATGCCCCGGGTGGTGCGGCTGGTCCGCTTCGTGGTCACCCGGTGGAGGTTCAACTCCGGGCCGGCCTGGTCGCGCGCCGGTGTGCTGCGCCGCGACGACAGGTGCTGCGCGTACTGCGGCGGCCCGGCCTCCACCATCGACCACATCCTGCCCCGCTCGCGCGGTGGCCGGAACACCTGGCGGAACACCACCGCCGCCTGCTACGCCTGCAACCAGCGCAAGGGGGATCGGACGCCGGCGGAGGCGGGCATGCCGCTGCGCCGGGAGCCGGGTAACCCGGGCTGGGCGGCGCTGGCCGGGCGGTGACGGACCGGCCGGCGGGAACGGGGGGCCGCGTCCCGGGTACGTCCCGGGCGCGGCACCCGCCGGCCCCGTTCAGGCGGCGCGTTCCTTGACCTTCGACTTCAGCTGGCCGCTGGGGCACTGCACCCGGATCTCACTGCTGTGCGCCGCGGAGGTCAGCTCGACAACGATCTGCTTGGCGGGCCCCCTGTCGTAGTCCTCGACCCGGAAATCGGGCGCGAGCACCACAGTGAGCACCTCGACCGACTTCCCCACGCAGCGAGCGGTGACCGTCCCGCCACGCGCGCCGACGGGTACACCGGCGGCAGCGGTGGAAGTCGGCGCGGCAGTGGTCGGGCTCGGGCCAGAAGTGGCGGGCGTCGGGCCCGGGACCACCGGCCCGCCCGGACCGGACGGGGGGCTGATCCGGGTAGCCGGCGCGGTGTTCCTGGTCGGCGGTACGACGGACGGTCTGGCCTCGGCCGCGCCGGTCGGCTCCTCCGTGCTGGGCATCCCCACAGTGGTGGTGCCCGGGCCACTGCCGGCCGGCGCGGCGCTCTGCCCCTGTCGACGATTGCTGAAGTCGCCGAGCGACCCGGCGAGCGCCACCGCGGCGATCACGGCTCCGCCGACAGTCAGGATGGCCCGCCCCCGACGCCACGGCCCGCGCCTCATCCGCGCCGCCGAATCGCCGGTCGGCGCGGCCCCGGTCGGCGCGGCCCCGGTCTGCGCGGCCCCGGTCTGCGCGGCCCCGGCCGGCTCGGTGCCGGTCGGTGTGGCCCTGGTGGTGGCGTCGGTCGGCTCGGGGCCGGTCACCTCGGCGACATTCGCGGCGGAGGCAGCGGCAACGGCAGCCGCCTCGGGGGCCGCCCCGCTGGCGGCGGCGAGCAATATGCGGGCGGCGTCGGCGGCCGACGGCCGGTCGGCGGGGTCGCCGGCCAGGCACCAGCGAAAGAGCCGGTGCACCTCGGGCGGCACACAGTCGATCGGGGGCAGCGGGTCCGGCTCGACGGGCGTGTGCGCGCGGAGCATCCCGGTCTGCGCCTCGGCGGGCCAGGGCAATCGGCCGGTGAGCACCCGGTACAGCAGCAGGCCGAGGGCGTACACGTCGCTGGCCGGCAGCACCTCGCCGGCCTGCAATCGCTCCGGCGCCAGGTACGCCGGCGTACCCAGCAGCCGGCCCTCGAAGTCGATCTCCGGCGCGCCAGCGGCAGCCGCGATGCCGAAGTCGAGCACCTTCGCGCCGGTCGGTGTGAGCATCACGTTGCCCGGCTTGATGTCGCGGTGCACCAACCCCTGCTCGTGCGCGGCGGTGAGGGCCGAGGCCACCTCGGCGCACACCCGCAGACCGGCGCGCGGCGGCAACGGCCCGGCCACCAACCGGTGTTCGAGGGTGTGACCGCCGAGCAACTCCATCACCACGAACGGGACCTGCGCTCCGTCCAGCGCCGACTCGCCGTAGTCGTAGACGCTCGTGACGTGGGGATGCGACAGCCGGGCCGCAGCCTTGGCCTCGCCTCGGATCCGCTGTCGGGCGTTGGTGTCCGAGGCGATCAGCACCTTCACCGCCACGTCCCGTTCGAGCACCTCGTCGTACGCCCGATACACCTCCGACATGCCGCCACTGCCGAGGCGCTCCAGGAGCCGGTAGCGGCCCGCGAGCAACTGATCACGCTGCACGACGGACAGCCTGCCGTACCGGCCTGAGATCCGGGTACCCGGGATCGAAATCTCGCGATGAGTGGGACCGGCTTGCAGCTAGCGTCCGCTCAGATCCGGGTGGTCCCGCAGAAAGGCCTCACCCCGGTGGGCGTTCCGGAAGACCGACACGATCAGCACCGCCCAGATCACCAGCAGCAACCCGCCGATCACCGCGAAGAACGGCGCGAACCCCACGAATGCCTGACCAACGCTCGTCATCGCCAACCCGGCGGCCAGCACCACAAACCAGCGCTGGCCGGCGAACTGTCGGGCGGTCTCCACGAGGAGGGCCGGGTCTTCGTCGGTCTCGGGTGTGCCGCGTCGAACCTGCCTCGTCAGCCGCCGACGGTGCGACCAACTCAAGGTCAGCAACGGAGACTGCCGTGCCGCTCGGTAGCGCCCGGTGCGTACGACCCAGACGAGAGCGGCCACCTCGACGATGACTCCGAGAAACACCAGAACACGTCCGAGGTCGCTGGCCCAGCGCGGCGCTTCTCCGTCGAAGATGCCGGTGTCCTGACCACCGATCACGACACCGACCGCGAGCGCGCCGGCCATGACGGATGACAGGGCAACGGGAAGCAGCCACCGATGCCGGCGTCGCCCCTGCTCGATGCCTGTCGGGCTGGTGGTCCCCGTGTGCATCATGGCCCCCGATCACCAGTGGTGGACCGGCATTACCCATCGACGCGTCGGACTGAAACGCGGTCAGTGGTCGGTCGGTGGCCGCCAGGCGAAGCGGGGCTGCCGGCGTTCGGCGATCGCCGCGACCCCCTCCCGGGCCTCGCCGGTGCTCGTCACCTTCCGGTGCCACCAGGCGATCCGCGCAGCCTCGGCCCGCTCGTCGATGATCTCCTTCGCGGCGGCGATGCTCAGCGGAGACCGCTGGGCGATCGTCGCGGTCAGTTCCTCCACCCGTTCGGCGAGCCGGTCGGCCGGCAGCACCTCGTCGACCAGGCCGATTCGCAGGGCGCGCTCGGCGTCGATCAGTTCGGCGGTGAACAGCAGGAGCTTGGCGGCGGACGGGCCGACCAGCCGGGCCAGCCGGCGCGTCGTCGGTGCCGGGTAGACCAGCCCGAGCCGGGCCGGCGGTACGCCGAAACGGGCGTCGGCGGCGGCGATCCGCAGATCGCAGGCGACAGCGAGTTGAGCCCCACCGCCGACGCAGGCACCCCGGACGGCCGCGATCGTCGGCTTGGCGAACCGGGCCAGCCGGTCCTCGGCAGCCACCGCGATGCTGGCGTCACCGGCGTCCAGCAACTCGGCCAGGTCGCCGAGGTCGGCTCCCGCGCAGAAGGCGTCGCCGGCGCCGGTGAGCACCAACGCCCGTACGTCGGGGTCGGGCTCCAGCCGGTCGAGCAGTTCGGGAAGCTGACGCCACATGGCGGCGGTCATCGCGTTGCGCCGAGCCGGGTTGTGGATCACCACAGTCGCGACCGGTCCGGTCACCTCGACTGTCAACTCCGCGTCCGACACGTCCGCCCCTTCCCGCGCCACCGCCCGACGGCGCCGATCTGGCGAGCCGACGCCATGCACGCGTGCGGCGACCATAACGGCGCGGCGACGGGTCAGGTCACGCGGACTGCCAAGCAATCTTGGACAGTTTCCGTCATGCGCTAACGGAAACTGTCCAAGATTGCCAGGAAACCGGACCGGCGACCACCGTGAGGGGTGGCCGCCGGGCCGTCAGGTCAGGTCAGGTCAGGTCAGGTCAGGAGACGGTGACCGCCGTGTCGTCGACCACGAAGGACGTCTGCAGTGAGGAATCCTCGGTGCCGGTGAACCTCAGGTTGACGGTCTGGCCGACGTACGCCGCCAGCGAGAACGACTTCTGGCTGTAACCGGTGGCCTTGTTCAGGTTCGAGTAGGTCGCCAGTGTGGCCAGCACCGTTCCGCCCGAGTTCAGCACCTGCACGCGCAGCGTGTCGTACGCGACGCTGGTGGTGGTCTCGGCCGAGTCGATGTGCAACCAGAAGCTGACCGTGTACGACGAGCAGCCGCTCGGCAGGCTCACCGACTGGGCGAGCGTGTCGGTGTGGCTGGTGCCGTAGCCGCTCAGCCATGCCTTGTACGTCCCGGTGCGGGCAGGCTGGCTGCTGGCGCTGGTGATCACGCCGGAGCTGGCCGACCAGCCGGTCGCACCGGACTCGAAGCCCGGGTTGGCCAGCTTCTGCCCCGGCGCGGTGCAGCCGCCTCCGGTGCCGTTCACGGTGAGCCGGTAGGTGGCGCTGCGGGTGACCGACCCCGCGCCGTTGACAGTGACCGAGTAGGTGCCCGGCGGTGTGCTCGCCGAGGTGCTGATGGTGAGGGTGGAGGAGCCGCCCGAGTTCACCGAGGCGGGGCTGAACGCGGCGGTCGCCCCGCTGGGCAGGCCGGACGCGGAGAACGTCACCGTCTGCGCCGAGCCGCTGGTGGTGGCGGTCGAGACGGTGGTGGAGACCGAGCTGCCCGGGTTCACCGAGCCGGCGGTCGGTGACAGTGCCACGGAGAAGTCGTTGCCGGTCGAGCAGGGCGCGTCGTTGCCGGCGACGTTCACTGCGGTCCAGGCGGCCTGCACGGCCTTGTACTCGGTGGAGCAACTGCCGTGCAGGTCGGTGGCCGCCCGCAGGCTGTAGGCACGGGCGGTGTTCGCCGGGTTGGCGGTGTTCACGTACGACGTGTTGGAGGTGAAGTAGACGTCCAACGCTCGGAACCAGATCCTCTCGGCCTTGGCCCGGCCGATGCCGGCGACCGCGGGGGCGGATCCGCAGACCGGTGAGGTGCCGTACGCGGTGGCGCCGGTGCCCTCGGCGAGGTTGAAGTAGAAGTGGTTGGCGACGCCGGACGAGTAGTGCACGTCCTTGTTCTTCGTGCTGCTCGACCAGCAACTGTCGGACGAGCCGTCCAGCGACGGGTTGTACATGTAGCGCAGGGGCGTACCGTTGCCATTGATGTTGATCTTCTCGCCGACCTGGTAGTCGCCCGGGTCGGCCGAGGTGTTGGCGTAGAACTCGACCATGTTGCCGGAGATGTCGCTGGTCGCCTCGTTCAGGCCGCCGGCCTCACCGGAGTAGGTCAGACCGCCGGGGACCACGTTCTCGGTCACGCCGTGGCTCATCTCGTGGGCTGCCACGTCGAGCGCGACCAGCGGGCGGGCGTTGCCCGAGCCGTCGCCGTACGTCATCCGCGAGCCGTCCCAGAAGGCGTTGACGTAGTTGTTGCCGTAGTGCACCCGGCTCGGCACTCCGGTGCCGTTGCCGAAGATGCCGTTACGGGCGTGCGTGTTCTTGTAGTAGTCGAACGTCTTGGCGGCGCCGAAGTGGGCGTCCACGCCGGCGGACTGCCGGTTCGAGGTGGCCCCGGTACCCCAGGTGTTGTCGGCGTCGGTGAACGTGGTGCAGCTCGACGTGCCGTTGTTCATGTCGCAGGTCGACCCGTTGCCGTGGGAGGGGTCGACCAGCTGGTAGGTGCTGCCGGAGAGCGTCGTGTCGATGCTGACCGTGGCCGAGTAGAGGCTGTTGCCAGTGCCGGACACCGACTCGATCTCGTCGTAGGCGCCGACCGCCGCACCGGTGGTGGCATCGGTGATGACATGCAGCCGGGACGGGGTCTGCCCGTCGGGCTGCCACCCGCTGACCACCGTCTCCCACGCCAGCCGCCCTTGCCCGGAACTGGCGTCGACGAACAACTCCGGCGTGCCCACCGCCTCGGCCCTGCCGGCGAACTGGTCGCTGGCGGCCTTCTTCGCGGCCGCCGCGCTGGTCCTGGCCGAGGTGGCGAGGGTCAGCGGCGCGGCCAGTCCGACCGAACTGCCGGCGTACGTGCCGTTCGGCGCGGTGTGGATGACGAAGTCACCGCCGTACACCCGCAGGCCCCGGTAGGTGCGGGTGTAGCGGGTGTGGGCGGCACCGCTGGCATCCAGCTTGGTGCTGTGCACCCGGTAGGACTCGGCGCTCGAACCCTGGACCGCGCCGGGGTTCGTCCGTAGGACGGTTGCCGCTCGGGCCACGGCGGAGGCGTCCGGCGAGGGAGCGGTGGGGGGAGCCGCGTGCGCCGGGGTGACGACGCAGGCCAGCAGGCCGCTGGTGAGCAGCAGTGCGCTGACGGCGGCAGGAGCTCGTTTCACGTGCCCTCCTGGAAGGAGAAGAGTGTGACGGGGGTAGTCACGCATGTACATTCAGCTACCAGGAGGGAGGAAGGACGCCTCGGACCGCTTCCAGACATCGACAATGGCCGTTCGGGTGAGGCTCTTGACAAGGGAACCGACGCCGCCGTCGATGCGTCCGACGACCATGAGACCCACCTCGACAACCGGCGTCGCCATCGCGCTACTGGTCGTCCTCCTGACCGGCTGCACCAGCGCCGAACGCGCCCCCACCACCACCCCGAGCCAGCCCCCGGTCACCACCGCTCCCGGCCCGACCGGCACCCTGCTTCCGACCACCGCCCCCACCACCGCCCCCCAGGCCAGCGGCGCGGCCACCCGGGTGATGCTGCGAAGCTCCGGCGGCTTCGCCGGGCGCGGTGACGTGGTGACCGTCGAGCCGGACGGTCAGTGGACCGCCGTGGACCGGGCCGGCAGCCGGCGGTTTGGTCGGCTCAGCCCCGCCGACCTCGGCCGCCTAACAGCTCTGGCCGCCGACCCCCGACTGGCCGCCGAGGCGCGCCGGACGACAAGCCCGACCAACTGTGCGGACGTGTTCACCTACCGGGTCACCGTCGGCACGATCGAGACCGGGTACGCCGACTGCCCGGCCGAGGGGCCCCCGCCGCCGGCCACACAGGACGTGGTCAAGCTGCTGCTACGGGCCACCGGCACTCACACCAGATAGTCCGGGGGCAGGCCGGTCGCACGCAGCTCCGGCGGTAGGTGGGCCACGTCGTTGACGGCGACCAGATTCGGCGGGCCGGCCGCGCTGTACCGGATGACTGTCAGCCCCGCGTTGTGCGTGTTCACGCCCAGCCACCGCCACTCCGGCGCGTCGAGGGCGTGCCGCACCAGCCAGGCGATCAGGAAGCTGTGCGTCACGACCAGCTCGCGGACCGGTTCGCCGCCGGCGGGCCCCTCGGCGACCGGGCCGGCGAACCGCCGCACCGCGTCCGCCGTCACTCGCGGCCCGTCGACCCGCTCGGCCGCCGAGAACTGCGTCAGGAATTCGGCGTACGCGGGCGGCAGGCCGGTCGGATCCGTGTCGTGTGGGAGGTGGTCGCCGGCCAGCTCCGTCTCGTACACCGGAACGTGGGGTAGCGACGTGGCGACCAGCGCGGCGGTCTGCGCGGCCCGGCGCAGCGGCCCGTGGTGGACGGCGGCGAACCGCCGGGCCCGTAGGCGTTCGCCCAGCAGGGTCGCCTGACGCCGGCCGCGCTCCGACAGGCCGGTATCCGGTTCGCCGGCCTCCGGCCCACTCGGCTCGGAGAGATCCTGCTCGGCGTGTCGGGTCAGGTACAGCAACCGGGTCACCATGAGCCCCACCCCAACACACCGGGAGGTACGAGTTCGACCCGTACCTCCCGGTCCTGCGGGCGTCGGCTCAGTCCGTCCGACCGGACGCCGCCCGCGCGAAGGTGACCGCCTGCACGATCGCCGAGCCGACGAAGATCGGGCCGGCGAGCACCCCGCCGATCAACAGCAGGCGGTCCCGACCGACGGCGGCCGGTCGTACCACGGGAAAGCCGCGGCCTGGCTCATCGCCCGCCCCCTACGCCCCGGGGAACATCTGGCCGATGCGGATCCGGTTGCCGAACGGGTCCCGGATGCCGAAGTCGATCCCGTACGGGCGCTCGGTCGGCTCGTCGGTGATCTCGACGCCCTTCGCGACCAGATCCTCGTGCGTCTTGCGGGCGTCGTCAGTGGTCATGAAGAGGTACCCGCCGAGGGCACCCTTGGTGAGCAGCTCCCGGACCTGCTCGGCGGTGGCCGGGTCCAGCGCGGGCGGACCGGGCTTCTCCAACAGGATCTCGCGCTCCGGGTCGCCGGGCAGGTTCACAGTGAGCCACCGCATGAAGCCGAGGTCCTGGTCGGTGTTGACCTCCATGCCGAGCTTGTTGACGTAGAAGTCAAGCGCGGCGTCCTGGTCGAGGACGTAGATCTGGGAGCGGCTGATCGCGTTCATCGTCATGCCCATGACGCTAGAGGTAGGCCCTGACCTGCGGCTTATCCAAAACTGCTGGGTCGGGTCCAGGATTTGGTGAAGCACGACGGCACGTTGGTCGGCGCCACGCGCTGACGTCGGAAATCCGAGGGCGAGTCGCCGACGATCTGCCGGAACGTCCGACTGAACGTGCCCAGGCTGCCGAAGCCGACGGCGTAGCAGATGTCCGTCACGTCCCGGTCGGTCTCCACCAACAACGACATCGCCCGCTCCACCCGGCGGCGTTGCAGGTAGCGGTGCGGGGTCTCACCGAAGGTGGCTCGGAAGGTACGGATGAAGTGCGCCTGCGAGACGTGCGCGATCCGGGCCAACGCGGGAATGTCCAGAGGCTCGGCGTACGCCCGGTCCATCGCGTCCCGGGCGCGCAGCATCGCCCGGTTCGACTCCTCCACCGCCCGACTCATCGGCCCCCGCCCCGCTCCGCGCTGCTCCGGCCTCAGGTTACCGCCGGGCGCTCCGTCGCCCGCTCGGGTGGCGGCTCCGCGTTGTTCCTCGCCGGACCACCGGCGGCGTCGACTACCGGTTGGCCTCGCGCTCCCGGCAGTCGGCGTACGCCCAGGTTGCGGTGAGGTCCTCACTCGTCACGATCATCCTGCCGGCGAGACAGGCGATCTCGTGCCGGCACCCCTGCTCGTGCGGCAACACCTCGTCCAACATCACGTCGAGGAGTTGGGCCACATCCCACTCTCGGTCAGCCGGCTCGATCGTCAGACTCCGCACGCCACGGTAGCGAATGGTCAGGTCTTCCTCGTGCTTCCAACAGTTGTGCTGGAGGTACAGCTCAAGCCACCGGCTGCCGCCTGTCTCACCGGACGTCAGCCGCGCGGGCTTCAGGCTCTTGACACAGCGCTGGCCAACGAAGTCGTAGTGGCCGGGTTCCATAGCGAACCTGCGAGCCCCCTCAGGCAACGAGTCAGCAAGCGATGGCAACTGCTCGAGGTATGCCGAGGGATCATGAAAGATGCCGTCTCTGGTTCGTTCAAGGCTGACGTATCTCATTGCCGCCCCTCCGCCAATGCTCGACTCGCGGCAGCGCCCTCAGCGGTCCGTACGTGGACGGCAGGGTCTGCAGCACTGGCGGCGATTGTCTCCGACCCCGACAACCCCCGTGTGCCCACACCTGTGGGACACCGTGCGCCAGGAGGGACACCGGCTCGGTACGGCTGAGCTGTCACTTGCGGTAGTAGAAGTCGGCGGCCTCACCAGCGCGTGCCGGCGCGTTGATCTTCAAGGGCTTTCCGTGATCCTTCATGGTGGTGGTCAGCGTCAGTTTCGGGCCCTCGCTGGGACTCAGCTCGACCTTGATCGAGGTGACCCAACCCTTGTCGTCGGTCGTGATCGTGAACGGCGACAGGCGTATGCCGATCGAGACGATGCTCGGTGCGCCCACGGGGAGGAACGACGTGGCGTCCTTGCCGGTCGGGTCGAAACGGCCGGTGTAGGTGCGCGGGTCGACGCGGTCCACCGAGGCGATCGACGAGGTGAACGCCTTCAGGCCGGTCGGGTCGACCCAGTCGAAGCGGAGGAAGGGATCGTCGCGCTTCACTCGCTTCAGATCGACGTGCACCCAGTTCTTGTCGTCGGACGGCCGCACGTAACTGTCGTTGCCGATCACGATCCGGCTCCCCGCCGACGGGTACTTCCCACCGGTGACCGAGATCGTGGTCTGGAAACGGCGCTTCTTCGGATCGAAGGCACCCGTGCCGTTGACCTTCTGCCCTTCGGGCAGGTTGCCGCGCACCGCGTACCGGTGGGCAGCCCCCTGCGACCGCTGCAATGCCGCGGCCAGCTCACCGCGGACGTCGGGCGTCGGGGACGGCGCGGCAGAGGCAGTGGCAGTGGCGGTGGCCGCAACCGGTTCGTCGGTGCGCGTGGGCTCAGTCGTCGGAGTGCAGCCGGCGGCGAACAACAGACCGCCGGTCAGACCCAACGCGAGCAGAATGGTGCGGTGTTTCATTGTGATTCCCCCGTGGACCGCCGCCTGATGGCGGGACGGAGGCACGATAGCGAACCTGGTCGACGTCCGGTTGCCCCTCAGGGCGGACCGGCAGAGGCACACGGTGCCGCTCGGATACGTCTGATGTAATTGGAGCCCCCGGCCGGGATCGAACCGGCGACATCTCGCTTACAAGGCGAGTGCTCTGGCCAGCTGAGCTACAGGGGCGCGTGCGTCGAGGTCAGCATAGCGACTGACGTCCGGATATCCCGATCGCGTGGCCTCCCGAGCACGGGAATCGTCAACAACCCGACGCAGACTCGTTTCCCATGGTGTCGATTGATGTCTGACCGTGCCCGAGTGACCGGAATGCGTAGCCCGCCTGGTGGGCTGGGCGGCCCCCCGCCTTGGCAGCACGGGTAAACGCGTTTACGGTTCACTGACACGGACGACGACCGGGCGCCCCCGCGACCGCGCCGCCGTCCGCTGAACCGGCACGGACACGTGCCGGTTGCTCCTTCACTCGGATCGTCCGGCACGTTCCTGCCGGTGAAAGGAAGCGCTTCACCATGGCTACGGTCACCTATTCCAAGGCGTCCCGGGTCTACCCGGGCCAAGAGCGTCCCGCCGTCAACGAGCTGGACCTCGAGATCGGCGACGGCGAGTTCCTCGTCCTGGTCGGCCCCTCCGGTTGCGGTAAGTCCACCAGCCTGCGGATGCTCGCCGGCCTGGAGGACGTGGACGCCGGTTCGATCTACATCGACCAGCGTGACGTCACTCACCTTCCCCCGAAGGCCCGCGACATCGCGATGGTCTTCCAGAACTACGCCCTCTACCCGCACATGACGGTGTACGAGAACATGGCGTTCGCCCTCAAGCTGCGCAAGACCTCCAAGTCGGAGATCGACCGGCGGGTCAAGGAGGCGGCCGGGCTGCTCCAGTTGGAGGAGTACCTCAGCCGTAAGCCGAAGGCGCTCTCCGGTGGTCAGCGTCAGCGTGTCGCGATGGGTCGGGCGATCGTCCGCGAGCCGCAGGTCTTCCTCATGGACGAGCCGCTGTCGAACCTCGACGCCAAGCTCCGCGTGCAGACCCGTACCCAGATCGCGTCCCTGCAGGCCAAGCTGGGCGTCACCACTGTCTACGTCACGCACGACCAGGTCGAGGCCATGACCATGGGTCACCGGGTCGCGGTGCTGCTCGACGGTGTCCTGCAGCAGGTGGACACCCCGCGGGCGCTCTACGACACCCCGGCCAACGTGTTCGTCGCCGGCTTCATGGGCTCGCCCGCCATGAACATCAAGACCGTTCCGCTGAACGAGCGGGGCGCCGAGTTCGCCGAGCTGCAGATTCCGCTGACCCGCGAGCAGGTCGAGGCAGCCCGCGCCGAGGGTGGCGACGGCAAGGTCACCGTGGGCTTCCGTCCGGAGGACTGCGAGCTGGTCAGCCCGACCGAGGGCGGCATGCCGGTCGTTGTCGAGCTGGTCGAGGACCTCGGCTCGGACGCCAACGTCTACGGCCACGCCGCGCTGGGTGGCAACTCGGAGCGCTTCGTCGTCCGCACCGACCGGCGCAACATGCCGAACATGGGTGACACCGTGTTCGTCAAGCCGGTCGCCGGTCGCAGCCACGTCTTCCACGCCGCCACCGGTGGCCGGATCTGACGTAACGCCGTACCGACAGGGGCGGTCCGCTTCGGCGGGCCGCCCCTTCGTCGTACCAAAATTGGCCCTTCATCCTGCCTGGGCGCCGGACGACGAAGGCCCCTCCCGCGCTCGGCGGGAGGGGCCTTCGTTCGACGTGCGCTACAGCTCGACGGAGCGCCGGCGGGCGACCTCGGCCAGGGCGACCGCCGCCGCCACGCTGGCGTTGAGCGACTCGACCTCGGAGATCATCGGGATGCTGACGGTCAGGTCACAGGTCTCGCCGACCAGGCGGGAAAGACCGCGCCCCTCGGAACCGACCACCACCACCAGGGGACCGACAGCGGCCTCCAGGTTGTAGAGGTCGGTGTCGCCGTCGGCATCCAGGCCGACGACCATGAAACCGGCGTCGCGGCACGCCTTCAGCGACCGGGTCAGGTTGGTCACCTGTGCAACCGGCACCCGCGCGGCCGCGCCGGCGCTGGTCCGCCAGGCGGTCGCGGTGATCCCGGCGGCACGACGCTCGGGTACGAAGACACCCTGCGCGCCGAACGCGGCAGCCGACCGGATCACGGCGCCCAGGTTGCGCGGGTCGGTGACACCGTCCAGCGCGACCAGCAGCGGGGCCTGCTGCTCCAGGGCAGCGGCGACCATGTCCTCGAACGGCTGGTACGCGAAGGGCGGCACCTGCAAGCCGACGCCCTGGTGCAGCACCCCGCCGGTCATCCGGTCCAACTCGGCCCGGCTGATCTCCAGGTTGGCGATGCCCCGGTCGGCGGCGGTCCGGATGATCTCGTTGATCCGGTCGTCCATGTCGATGCCCTGGGCGGTGTAGAGCGCCGTCGCCGGCACGTTGGCGCGCAGCGCCTCCAGCACCGGGTTACGCCCGACCAGCAGCTCCGGGGTGTCCTTGGACGGGTTGGACTTGCGCCCCGGCGTGACCCGGGGGCCGGACCGGCCGGTGGGCTTGCCACTCCGTCCGCCGGTGGCGGCACCCCGGCCGCCCGGTACGCCCCGACCGCCACCCCGACCCCAGGTGGTGTCCTTGCTGCCCGGCTGGCCGATCTTGGGGGCGCGCCCCTCCTCGGCCGCCGCGCGGCGCTCCTTGTCCTGCTTCCAGGCGGTGCGCTGGGGCAGCTTCTCGGTGCCCGAGTAGCCCTTGTGCCACGGCCGCTCGTCCGCCGGCAGGGTGCGACCCCGCCCAGCCAACGAGTCCTTGTTCTTGCCGCCGGTGCCCTTGGGGGCGCCTGCCTTCGACGTCAGTCGCCGGCCACGGCGCTGCGAGTTGCCGGCCATCAGTCCTGCTCTCCAATAGTCCAACGGGGGCCCTGGGGGGTGTCCTCGACCACCACGCCGGCCAGCTTGAGCTGGTCACGCACGGCGTCCGCGGCGGTCCAGTCCTTGCGGCCCCGCGCCTGCGCACGCTGCTCCAGGGCCAGCGCGATCAGGGAGTCCACCACGGCACGAAGGTCGTCCGATCGGCCGCCACCGGTCCAGGCCGGGTCGAGGGGGTCGATCCCGAGAATATCCAGCATTGCCCGCACCACGGCCAGCGTGGTGCGGACGGTCACATCGTCGCCGACGCTCAGCGCGGTGTTGCCGTCCCGAATGTGCTGTTGTAGCACGGCCAGCGCGGCGGACGTGTTGAGGTCGTCGTCCATCGCCGCGACGAAGCCGGCGGGCAGCTCCCCGAGTTGCCCGGCGCCGACCCGCTCGGCGGCCCGCTGCACGAAACCCTCGATCCGCCGGTACGCGGTGGCCGCGTCGCGCAGCGAATCCTCCGAGTAGTCGATCAGCGAGCGGTAGTGCGCGGCGGCGTAGTAGTAGCGCAGCTCCACCGGCCGCACCCCGAGCGAGTCCACGTACGCCAGGCCCAGCGCGTTGCCGGCGGACTTGCCCATCTTGGCCCCGCCGATGCTCAGCAGCCCGTGGTGCACCCAGTAGCGGGCGAACGGCAAGCCGGCCGCCTGGGACTGGGCGATCTCGTTCTCGTGGTGCGGGAACGTCAGATCCAGCCCACCGCCGTGGATGTCGAACTCCGGGCCGAGATAGCGCCAGCACATCGCCGAGCACTCGATGTGCCAGCCCGGACGGCCCAGCCCCCACGGTGAGGGCCAGTAGGCGTCCGCCGGCTCGTCCGGTTTGGCGCCCTTCCACAGCGCGAAGTCGCGCGGATCCCGCTTGCCCCGATCCGGGGCGTCCCCGGCGGACTGCATGGCGTCCGGAGACTGGCCCGACAGCGACCCGTACGCCGGCCAGGACGCCACGTCGAAGTAGACGTCGCCGGAACCGTCACTCGCCGGGTACGCGTGCCCGTCGGCGATCAACTTCGTGATCAGCTCATGCATCTCAGGGATGTGGCCGGTGGCGCGCGGCTCGTAGGTGGGTGCCAGCACGTTCAACGACCGGTACGACTCGGCGAGCAGCAACTCGTTGGCGTACGCGATCGACCAGAACGGACGACCCTGCTCGCCCGCCTTGACCAGGATCTTGTCGTCGATGTCGGTCAGGTTGCGAATGAAGGTGACCTCGTAGCCGGCGGCCATCAGCCAACGACGCAGCACGTCGTAGTTGACGCCGGAGCGAAGGTGACCGATGTGCGGCGGGGCCTGAAGGGTGAGACCACACAGGTAGACCCCCACCTTGCCGGCTTCCCGCGGGACGAAGTCCCGCACCGATCGGGTGGCGGTGTCATACAGGCGTAGCGTCACCGTACAAGGGTAGCTGTCCGTGCCTGTCCGGGTCCGCCGGTGCCGGGACGTACGCTGCCAGGCGTGGATGCGACCGCACGCTCCGGTGGCTCCGGTGACCCGACAGCCAACCCCACCGCCCCCGCCGACCCGGCCTCCGAGCGAGCTTCCGGGCCGACCGATGCTGGCGTAAGGCGGGCCGACGGGGTTGCGGGGCGGGGCGGGGAGACGTCGCAGACGCTGGACCGGGGCTTGCGGCTGCTGCACCTGGTCGCCGACGCCTCCGGCGGTCTGACCGTCACCGAGGCCGCCAATCGGCTCGGCATCGGCCGGGCCGCCGTCTACCGGCTGGTCAGTGCGCTGACCGGGCACGGAATGCTGCGCCGCGACGGAGAAGGTCGACTGCGCCTCGGTGCCGGGTTGCTGCACCTGGCCCGACGGGCCCAGCCGCTGCTCGCCGAGGGTGCGCTGCCCGCGCTACGCCGCCTCGCCGAGCAGGCCGGCGCGACCGCGCACCTGACCGTCGTCGAAGGTGGAGAGGGCGTCGCCCTGGCCGTGGTCGAGCCGAGCTGGACGTCGTTCCACGTCGCGTACCGGACCGGGGCACGGCATCCACTGGACCGGGGAGCTGCCGGCCGGGCGATCCTGGCCGGTCGCGCCGGGGTGGCAGAGCCGGTGAGTAGCAGCGGTGAGTTGCAGGCCGGGGCGTACGGGGTGGCTGCACCAGTGCTCGGCGTACCCGGGCTGGAGGCCAGCGTCGGCGTGGTCGCGCTCGCCCCACTGGACGTCGACACGCTCGGCCCCCAGGTGTTGGCCGCCGCCCGAGCCATCACCACCGCCCTCAGCTGACCCCGCCTTGATCCACTCGGGTTCACGGAAGTCGCGGTGTCCCAGGCCCGGTGACCGCCCGACTTTCAGGAACGCGAGTGGATCACCGCCCGTCGGCGGCACGGATGCCTGATCGGCCCGGTGTCATAGCACGATCGGCAGGCGGATTCGTGGTTGTCCACAGGTCCAGCGGCACCCGCACGCCGGGTTGTCCACAGGGGTTTCGGTGCCCGGTGCGCGGTCGGCAGGCTGCTCGGCATGCCACCACGTCCGCACCGCCCCAACGCCCTGGCCTGGCAGGTCTTCCGCGGCTCCGACGCTGTCCGGGACGGCCTGCTCACCGAACATCAGTTGCGCAACTCCGCCTGGGTGCGGTTGCGCCACGACATCTACGCCGACTCGCGGCTGGACCGTGATCACGCCCTCGCGTGTCGCGCCGCCCTCCTCCGGCTCCCACCCGGCGTGGTGGTCGGCGGCCCGTCCGCCGCCTTCCTGCACGGCGTCCAACACGCCGCGAGCTTCACCGACGATGTGCACGTCCTCGTGCCCCGACCACTGCGGATCGGCCCACAGCGAGGCCTCCGCGTGCACGTGAACGCCATCACCCCGGTAACGGCGAGTGAGACCCCGGGGTTGGTGCCGACCACACGACGACCGGCAGGCACGAGACAACAATCAGACGCAGGACGACCACCGGACCCAGGACGACCACCAGACGCAGGACGACCCTCGATCGCTGGACGTCCACGAGATGCGGCGCGGCCTCAGGGAGCAGGCCGCCCACCTGCCGACGGGATGTCACGACGCCCAGCACGGCACCTGTCCCGCCCGGCCATGGTGTCCGCCGGAGCAGGGGGCATGGCCGCGGCCGGCCGGGGCGATGGGTGGGCGACGACCAGTCCCAGCGAGCGGGACCTTCCGATCCCCCGGTCGGACCCCGGCCGGGCCGCCTGGGAGACGGCTGTCTGGCTCGACCCGGTCCGGGCGGTCGCCATCGTCGATTCGCTGCTCGGGCAGGGGCTGGCCGATCGCGACACCCTGGCCGCCATGGCTGCCCGTAACGCTGACCGGCCGGGCGCACGACGAGCACGTTGGG
Source organism: Micromonospora hortensis (assembly GCF_022230935.1). Classification (NCBI taxonomy): domain Bacteria; kingdom Bacillati; phylum Actinomycetota; class Actinomycetes; order Micromonosporales; family Micromonosporaceae; genus Micromonospora; species Micromonospora hortensis. The sequence goes on along the minus strand of NZ_JAKKFE010000006.1, from coordinate 7,020 downwards.
TGTTCGACCTGGCCGACGGCGGCGCCGAGTCCCCGCCGGAGTCACACCTACGCGTGCGGTTGGTGCTGGGTGGGCTGCCGCGCCCAGCCGTTCACCATCCGGTGCGCCTGCCCACCGGCGTCGTTCTGCACCCCGACCTGGCCTGGCCGCAATATCGGGTAGCTGTGGAGTACGACGGCACGTGGCACTCCGACGTGGAGCAGCTGCACCGTGACCGCCGTCGGCTGAATCTGCTGGTGGGCGCGGGGTGGCTGGTCCTGCACGTGACCAGCCGGCGGCTGCACGGCGAGTTCCCGGCGGTGCTTCGTGAGGTACGCGACGCGCTGGTCGGCCGCGGCTGGCGACAGGGATCGTCCAAATGACCAGGATCACCTCGGTTTCCTGGAAACCGCGCCATCCTTCAGGCACCAACACCGCGCCTTCCAGTAAGCCGAGTCGATCATGTTGAGCGCCGGGCGGCGGCGGCCCGGGACAACGGGTCCGGACGACCGCAGGGCCCGGTCGACGAGGTGTCGACCGGGCCCCGACGGTGGTGGCGGTTGGGCCACCTCCGTAGTGCGATGTGCGCTACGGGCGGGCGTTCGGCTTGAGCGGGGTCTTCACCGCCGCGTAGGCGTCGACGATCCCGTAGCCGTAGAAGCCGTTGAAGTTGACCCCACCGGCGCAGTACGCGTCGTAGGTCTCGTCCCGGCCCTCGTTGCGGTACTGCTGGAGGCGCGGCTCCGGGCACGCGTGCTCGGCGGCCGTGCGGTAGAGGTGCTGCTCGACCTGGTCCGGCGACATCCCGAAGCCAGTCCGACCCTGCGCCTTTCCGTGCCGGCTGACGATCAGCGCGGCGACACCGGCGGCGTGCGGGGACGCCATCGAGGTGCCCTGGAGGTAGGTGTAGTAGCCGCACTCACCGTTGGCCTTGCACTGCTTGAAGACCGAATTCTCGAAGCCGGCGACGATGTTGCCGTCGGCGTCGACCGATTCTTCCTCCTGAAGCACGTGCTTCGGGTACGAGGAAAGGATCATGTTGGCGTCGGTACGGAAGGTGTCGGTGCCGAAGCCGTCCCGGAACCAGCCTCCCGGCGCGGCGACCGAGATCTGCTCGGTGCCGTAGTTGGAGAAGTCCGACTTCTTGCCGGACGGGCCAACCGACGAAACGCCGATCACGTGCGGGCCCTCGGTGGGGAGGTCCCAGCAGCTCTCGTTGTCGATCGGTCGGGGGTAAGGGTCGGCGCCGTAGTCGGGGCTCGTGACGTCGGTGCGCGGAGCACCCAGGTCCTCGTTGTTGTTGCCGAGCGCACCGACGAGGGTCACGCCCTTGTTGTGCGCGAAGACCAGCGCCCGCTTCATCGCCTTGATGACGGCCCGCTGCTCGGCCTGGTCCTCGGGGGAGTCGGCCGGGTTGGCGGTGCAGTTGTAGAGCCACGGGTCGACATAGAACGACATGTTGACCACGTCGATCCCGGACCGGCCGGCGTAGACCAGGGCGTTGACGACCGGGTCGAGGAAGAAGTAGCCAGAGTCCTGGCCGCCCTTGAGCTCGACCAGCGAGACGTTCGGGGCGACGCCAGAGAGACCGAAACCGTTGGCCGCGGCGCCGATGGTGCCGGCCACGTGGGTGCCGTGCCCGCCGTCGTCGGTGCCGACCGGGTCGACGCAGCTCGGCACCTCGCAGGGGCCGTCCACATCGGTCAGGTCGGGCGCGAAGTTGCGCGACAGCGACCAGTTGAAGTTCGGCGCGATGTCCGGGTTGCTGGCGTCGACGCCGGTGTCCAGCACGCCGACGGTCACCCGACGGTCGCCCGGCTCGATCTTGCGGGCCTTGTCGGCCCGGATCATCTCCAAGCCCCACAGCTTGTCATCGAGCGGATCGAGCTTGGTGCCCTTCTTGGCAGCACCGGCAGCACCGGCACGAGCACCGGCAGCGGCCAGCAGGTGCTCCTGCTCGACCCGGTCCAGCTTCGGCTTGCGGCCGATGGCCTTCTGCTCGGCGGCCCCGATCAGCGTCGGTGCGGCGGTCGCCCTGGCCGCGAAGTCAGCCCGGTCGCTGCTGACCTGGAACATGCCGACCTCATCGGACCGGGACACCACAGTGCCGCCAGCTGCGCGGATCGCGGCGACGGCGGTGTCAGTGGCGACGCCATCCTCGGCGACGACGGTGAAGGTCCGGGCATTGCTCGGCGCGGCGTTGGCCGGCACACCCAACCCCGTAGCCGTAAGTGCCAGCACAGCCGCGGTCGCGACCGTACGGGCGGTGAAGCGCTTGCTCACCACATCAGATCCTCTCGTTGAGGGACGTGGCAGCCATCACACAGCAACGATCCGGATTACGCCAGTTGAGCGCCCGTTATGGCCGTGAATCCCGTCAGTTCGAGCCGCACCGATACGGGCCGCACCGACACAGGCCGCACAGTCACCCGGCGCACAGACACACCACTGGCCACCTCGACCTACACACCTACCGCGTCGACACCAAGATTCGCCAGCGCGGCTGGCAGCTCGGCCATGCTGGAAACTTCGGCGTCGGGCTGGCAGCCGAGGGGGCGGGGCAGGCGGAGCCGGTTCAGCCACACCGATCGCAGGCCGGCCCGCCGAGGCGCCAGCACGTCGTGCTCCCACGAGTCGCCGACGTACACGATCTGGTCGGCTGGCGCCCCGGCCGCCGCGACCACCGCGGCGTAGAACTCCGGGGCTGGCTTCTTGGGCAGGCCGTTTTCGTGCGCGTACAGCTCGAAGGCGAACTCGCCGGCGAGCCCGCACCGCTCGGCGCGGCTGTTGCCGTTGGTGGCGAAGCCCAGCGTGTACCGGCCGCGCAGCGTGGCCAGCGCCGGTGGTACGTCCGGGAACGGGCGGGTCAGGGCGAACCGGCGACCGAAGAAGAGGTCTGCGATCTCGTCCAGGTGGTTGACCAGTTCGGCGCGGGCCAGCGACCGGGCCAGTGCCGCGCGCCGGATCTCCGCCACCGGGGCGGCGCTCAGTTCACCGAAGACGGCACCCCAGTCCGACTCCAGCTCGGCGAGCGTCACCCCGGCCGCCGCCGAGGTACGTCGCCGCATCTCGTCGAGGACCGCCACCAGCCCGCCCGTGACCGCTGGACGCAGGTCCAACAGCGTCTCGTCAGCGTCGAACACCACAGTGGTCAGCACGAAACCCACTCTCTCACCGCCCGCGCGGAGCGCGCCGCCCGCGCGGAGAGCGCCGCCCGCGCGGAGCGCGCCGCCCGCCGGCACGCGCCAGCCATCAGGAGCACGCCGCCGGCCAACCCTCACCGACCGTCAAGCGCCAGTTCGGGTTCGGGCGTGGCCGGCGCGGGCGTCGAGGGCGACCCGCGCAGTTCGTCGAGGCGTACCAGGGCGACGCCGGCGACGATCAGCGCGCCGCCGAACAGTTGCCAGCCGGTGGGCAGCTCGTTCAGGATGAGCCAGGCGATCAGCACCGCGAAGAGCACCTCGGTCAGCCCGACGAACGACGACAGGCGGGGCCCGAGGATCCGGGTGCCGGCGATGCCGGTGAGGTACGCGATGACGGCGGCCACCAACGACAGCCCGGCGATGGGCACCAACCAGCTGGTGGGTTGCCCGGCGAAGGTGACCTCACCGAAGGTGGCGTGCAGCGGCAGCAGGCCGGTCAGCCCGACGAGGAGCAGCATGGCGGCGCCGACGGCCATTCCACCGCTGGCCATGGCGACCGAGGGCAGTCGGGGGTCGACCCGGCCGGCGAGCACGAAGTATCCGGCCAGGCCGAACGCCGCGCCAAGCCCCCAGAGCACGCCCACCGGGTGGAAGTCGGCGGTGCCGGCGAGGTCGAGCACGAACGCCAACCCGGCGAGTGCGGCCACCGACCCGGCGACGGTGAGCCGGCGGGGTGGCTGCCCGTGCCGCAGCCACATCCAGACCACGACGAGGATGATGCCCAGGTATTCCAGCAGCAGCGCGACACCGACGGGCAGGTAGCGCACGGCGTTGAAGAAGCACACCTGGGCCAGCGCCACCCCGAGGAGCCCGAACATGCCGATGGCCGCGGCGTTGCCTCGCAGCACGTCCCATTTGCCCCGCAGCGACAGCAGGGCGGGGATCGCCAGCACCAGGGCGGCCACCCCGACCCGGGCGATCACCGCGGACTCGGCTGACCAGCCGGCCTCGATGAGCGATCGCGCGAAGGTGCCGGAGGTGGCGAAGGTGACTGCGGAGAGCAGCGCAAGTCCGACGCCGGCAGCAGGTCGTGAGTGCATGTCGCGCTCCTCGCAATGGGCACCGTGTCATGAGCAAACTATCCTTGTACTGATGACGCTAGGCGGAAGCCATGACAGGAGTCAAGTTGCTATTCGCTCATGACACCGAGTGTTCGCTGATCGCCGCCGCGGCGCTGGTCAACACCGCAGGTCGGGACGGTGAGCTGCTGCCCGACATCGCGGCGCTGGACGCGTTCTTCGACCGTCACTCCTACAGCGGCCGGCACGAGCACACCGAGGCCGAGCTGCGCGCCGTACGGGAGCTGCGTCCCCAACTGCGCCGCATCTGGCACGCCGAACCACCCGAGATCGTCGCGGTGGTCAACGGCCTGCTGCTGGAACACAAGGCGCTGCCCCAGCTCATCGAGCACGACGACGAGCCGTACCACCTGCACGCCGTTCCCCGCGATGCGCCGCTGGCCACCCGGATCGCGGTCGAAGCCGCCATGGCTATGGCCGACCTCGTCCGTACCGGCGAGCTGAGCCGTTTGCGGATCTGCGAATACCCGGACTGCGACAACGTCGTCGTCGACCTGTCCCGCAACCGGTCCCGGCGGTTCTGCGAGGCCGGCTGCGGCAACCGCGCCGCGGTGACCGCCTACCGCGCCCGCCGGGCCGCCGGCCGCTCCTGACCGACGGTCGCCCACTCCTCGGCTCGCACCTCGTACTCCACCTCGCCCTGCTCGGTGCCCGGGATCGGGTCGTCCCACTGCAGGTGAAAGGTCCGCACGTAGCGCAGCCCGGCCTTCACCATCACCCGCCGGGAGCGTTCGTTGACAGCCATCGTCTCGGCCCAGACCCGACGTACCCCGACAACGTCGAAGGCGTGCCGGACCAGCCCCAGCGACCCCTCGGTGGCCAGCCCGCGCCCCCACGTCGAGCGGCGCAGCCGATAGCCCAACTCGGCCTCGGTGCCGTCCGCTGACGGGTCCAACGCGAACCAACCCAGGAACTCGCCGGACTCCCGATCATGCGCCGCCCACCGCCCCAACCCGGGGAACCTGTCGTACTGGGCCAGCAGCCTCGGCAACTGCTCGTCACGCACTGTGGACAGCGGGGTCGCGACACCCCCGGTGAGGAAACGCATCACCTCGGAGTCGCTGTCCAACTCGACCAGCGCGTCCACGTCGCCCATGGTCAGCCGCCGCAACCGCAGCCGCTCGGTCTCCGCCGGCACCGCCGCGCCATCGTCACCCATACCCCGGATCATCCGTCCTGCTCAGGACCGACCCCCGTCGCGGGCGAGGCGGTCGGATCAACGCGGGGGCGCGACCACGAAGAGCCGCCAGGAGTACGCGTCGACAACGAGTACGGGCCCGTCCGAGTCCTTACTGTCCCGCACCCCGACCACGTCCCCAAGATTCGTCGCCACCTCTACACAGTTGGCGTCCTGGTTGCTGCGGCTGCTCTTGCGCCATTGAGCACCGGTCAACTCCACGACTCGGCCACCTCGTTCATCAGCTCGATCGATGCCTGCGGGGGCAGGGCTTCGCCCAAGGTAGCCTCCCAGACCCGCTGCAACCGCAACAGATCCTTCGGCTGGTCCAGTTCCTGGCCGCGGACCTGACAGTCCAGGTAGGCCACCTCCGTGCCATCGGGCAGGACGGCGAGCGCGAACTGTCCACCAAGCCCTGGATACTCCTCGGCCGATCGCGGCACCACGTGCAACCGGACCCGGGGGTGCCCGGTCGCGATGCCGACCAGGTGCAGCGTCTGGTCGCGCATCACCTTTCGCCCGCCCACCCGTCGCCGCAGCACCGCCTCGTCCAGCACCGCCACGATCTGCGGCGCACGCTCGCTGTGCAGCACCTCCTGACGCTCCATCCGGGCGGTCAGTCGCCGGTCGACCTCTTCGGGAGCGAGCAGGCCGCCCGCCTCGAAGACCGCCCGCGCGTAGGCCTCCGTCTGGAACAGCCCCGGCACGTAGCGGGGCTCATACCACCGGAGTGTGCGCGCCTGCTCGAAGATCGCCTGCCAGCCGCGTAGCCAGGGCTGCGCCCGGTCCAGGCTGACCAGTTCGGTGGACATCCGGCCGAAGAGGCCGCCGGTGTCCAGGGCGCGGTCGACGAGTTCCAGGTACTTGGCGGTGGGCGGCTGCTGACCCAGCTCGACGGCGCTGACCATCGACGCCGAGTAGTTGACCGCCTTGGCCAGCTCGTCCTGACTCCAACCGCGTCGGACCCGCGCCCGGCGCAGCTCAGCGATCAGGAACGCCGCCGCAGTCATCTGTCCATCGGCCATGCCGTGCCCGCCCTCCACCTCGCCGACGATCATCTCCAGCCGGCCGCCAGCGGCGCTGCTACCCAAAACAGGGCGACTATGACGACGCGGCCAAACCCTTCCGACCGTAGTCGCCTGATCACCAGACTGTGAAGCGCGGCGCCGCTCCCCGTCCCCCGGGATCTGCCGGTACCGCACGGGACCGCCCGCTCCCCCGTGCCGGGCGGTCCCACCAGACAGCCACGCCGGCGCGACCCACAGCCAGCGCGACCCACGACCAGCGCGACCCACGACCAGCGCGACCCACAGCCAGAGCGACCCACAGCCAGCGCGACCCACAGCCAGCGCGACCCACAGCCAGCGCGACCCCCAGCCGGCAAGCGCGTACGCCCGCGCCAATCACCTCCCCCCGAAACCACGGCATTCGCGAGCCCGCGCTCCGGGCCACCCCACCACACCACCCGCCCCCACGCCGCCAGCGCCGGCCGCAGCCAGCCACCAGCCCCCCGCCAGCCAGCCCCAGATCCAGCAGCACCGACCGCCAGACGGACGCGGCGGTGCGGGTAGCACAGTAGCGT